>CAZPIK010000126.1:0-10890 GCA_964586185.1 uncultured Candidatus Sumerlaeota bacterium
ATAGTACCCCTCGGCCACGTTTCTACGCTCCTGGGGACTGCCCGACCGGCTTTTTAGCAGCGCGTTCAGCTCCCGGAGCGCGCGCTGATAATCCCTAAGCGCGATCATGTATTCCGATGAAGCTTGGCAAAGTGTGAGATCGAGCGCGCGGCGGCGGCGAAGCGGACCCGCGCGAAAAAGGTCCACGCTCCCCGGCGAAAAAACCGCGACCGGAACCCCGCGCCACAGATCGCCCAGATTACGCACGGCGACTCCATCCAGAAGAATCCGTTTCCCCTCGCTTGATAACGTGGACGAATGAACTTGCTCGCCATGCTTTCGACGCAACTTCGCTTCGATCACGGACGTTGCGTGTTCAGAATCATTCCAAGCCAAACATTCATCTTCACGGCGAGTGCGAAACGAACGTCCCAGCAACCCGACGTGGATCGCCTCAATGAGATTCGTTTTCCCCTGCCCGTTGCGGCCATAGACAAGATTCAGTCCGGGCGACGGTTCCCATGACAATTTTTCGATATTCCGAAAGCGTATCGCCTGAAATGAAAAAAGGATCATGTTGGATTACGCGCACGCGGCAAGAATGGCCGCCTGCGCCTCGCGTAGCGTCGGGAATCGTCCATTCGGGTCAATGTACATGCAACGCTCCAGCGCGTCCGAGAGCGCGACGGGCAGATTCGGCTTCAATTGACGAAGCGGAATGCGCGGAATGTTTGGCTTCTTTTTCTCAAACATGTGCAGGAACGTGCGCCCGAGAGCGAATTGATCGGTCAGCGCAGAGGCCGTCATTCCCATGTTTAATTCGGGAGCCATATAGGCGGGCGTTCCGAGCAGCATATTGCGTTGAGTGAATTGCTCATGATCCATCGGGAGATGCGCGCGGCTGATTCCGAAATCGGCCAGCTTGATGATCCCCTGATCGGCCATGAGAATATTCCCCGGCTTAATGTCGCGATGAATGATCCCTTTATCGTGAAGATAAATCATCGCGTTCAGCGCCTGCTTCATGATGCTGACCTGCTCCGGCCAAGTGAGATCGCCCTTGCCGATGCGGTCGAGCAGCGTCCCGCCGGGCACGTATTCCATCGCAATGTAGAACGTGTATCCCGTGCTCCCCGTGTCGTAAACGTGGATGATGTTGGGATGATTGAGTTGCGCCATGATCATCGCTTCGCGGCGGAAACGGTCAATGACCTCCTCCGTATCGCCAAATGAACGGAGCAAAACCTTGAGCGCCGCAGGTCTGCCAAGATTGATCTGCGTGGCTTTGTAAACCGTTCCCATCGCCCCCGCGCCAAGAACACCCAACATCTGATAACCTGCAAAAATGGGCGGCTCTTCCGTTTCAGAAGCGGCGTCGGTCGTTAAGCCGCGCGGAAACGGCTCGGCGATCGGCTCGCCTCTCGGCGCTTCGTTTAAGGTTGCCGACAAGGTGTTCATGGATTGATTGCGTGTCGGCGTAGTTAGATTCGCAAGCAGTTCGCCAATATTCTGAAGAAACCCTTCTTCGACAAACGGTTTCTCGACGTAAACGTTCGCGCCCATGCCCAGCAATTCCATTTCCCGACGCTGCGCCTGCGGCATTTCCGAACAGATTACAATCGGGATTGCTTCGTGCCGAACCGACGACCGGAGCAACCGACAGATTTCTTCACCGCGAAGCGACGGGAGATCCAAATCCAACACGACTAAATCGGGCGGCTCTTCGAGGCAAGCCCGCAGACCCTTGAGTCCGTCGTCAATGAGCCTGGGATGCCCAAGTTCCGCCTGCGAGATCAGCCGCTCCAGATAGAATCCGAAATCGGGATCGTCCTCAATGATGTAAATCAGATATTTGCCGCTGCTCATCGGGGCTATCCCTGCTGGCACGCTCACGGTGCGATTAGAAAAGTTGCCGCGATTGCGGGTTGGGATTCAACTTATTTCTTTGACTCGTATAGGCCATGCTCGCGGATATATCGCAATACGCTTCCCGGAATTAAGCCTTCGAGTCCGGATTCGGAGTGAGTGGCAATCTTTTCACGTATCAGCGTGCTGCTGACGTTGGGCAGCGTCAGCACCGCCTCTTTTCCACCTTGGCCCTGGACGGGATGCCCTTTCCTTCCGATGAGCAGTGGCGACGCAATTTGGGTCAATCGGTCGAAATCTTTCCACTGTGCGCTCTGAGCGAGCGTGTCCGAACCCATGATCCAGCGCCATTGGTTTTGGGGATAACGCGCGGCAAGCGCCTCGACCGTCTCGACGGAATAATGCGTTCTCGGTTCACGTTCAACGTCCAGAATCTTGACTCGATCTCCCAGCGACGCAAAGGCCAGTCGGCACATTTCGAAACGCTGCTCGAAAGGAGCAAGTGTCTTACCAAATGGATGCCCGCCTGTCGGGATCACCCAAACCTCATCCACCCCGCCCGCCGAAAGCGCCCACGACGCCATGAGCAAATGCGCGACGTGAGGCGGATTAAAGCTCCCGCCCAAAAGAGCAATGGTCTTGGAATCCCGCTCCTCCATAAGGTCATTTTGTTCGAATGCGAGTTTCCCGCTCAGCAGCACGATGCTGCGCTTGATCGCACAGCGTCTTTGTTCAAGTTTTGAAGTATCTTCGCCGCGCCTTCGACCATCTCGCGCACGATTTCAGCGGCGGGTTTAATGTCGTGGATGAGACCGCAAATCTGTCCTGCCGCATTAGCGGCAATCCGCGGATTGGCTTCGCCACCCGCCTGCATCACCGGCGTGACCATGAAATGCTGGAGCGGCATCGGGAGCGGCTGAAGCGGTCCTTTTTCCCATGCCTCGGTCCAATCGTTCTTGATGATCCGCGCGGGCTTGCCGGTATAGGCGCGTGTGCGAACCGTGGCCTCTTCGTTCGCCGCGACAATTCCCTCTTTGCGCCACTGCGGGATTGCCGCCTCTTTACTCGCAAGAAACCTCGTCCCAACCCAGACCCCTTGGCAACCGAACGCGAGCGCCGCGGCGAGCGCGCTGGCGTCGCCCACTCCTCCCGCCGCAACGACCGGAGTTTTGCCCGCGATCTCCACGATTTGCGGAAGCAAAACGAACGTTCCGACCTGCCCCGTATGGCCGCCGCCCTCCGCTCCCTGTGCGATCACGACATCCACCTTATCGGCCAGCACCTTCTTCGCGGCCTTCACGTTGCCGACGACCGCCATGATTTTCATTCCCTGTGCCCGCGCGCGCTCCATCATAAACGCCGGACTGCCGAGTCCCGATGCAAACACGGGAACTTTTTCGTCGAGAATGACTTCCACCTGTGCCGCCGCGCCGGTTCCCATGATGTGGAACGCCTCGGCTTCGCCTTCGGGAGTTTGCGGAACGTTGAACCGTTTGCGAAGTTCGCTGAAGTATTGTTTGTATTCGGGCGTGATCATCGCGGAAAGCGCGGCGGGGGTGACCATATCCTTTGAAACCGTCGGCGGTAAAATGACATCCACACCAAACGGCTTATCGGTCAGCTTTCGGACGGCGCGTATTTTCTCGCGAATTTCTTCCGGCGCGTCGCCCGTGCAACCGAGCACGCCCAAGCCTCCGGCGTTCGAGACTGCCGCGGAAATTTCAACATCCGCAGCGTAGGCCATGCCCGCAAGAATGATCGGCACTTCGATCCCAAGCAGGTCGCATAGCGGAGTATGGATGGAAGGATGGCTCATGTTGGTTTTCTCCTAATTCAAGGGAAGTAGATTCGGGCCTGGGTTCGCCTCAATGCGCTAATAGAATCTGCCCGAATCATAACGAACAAGCAAACACGGGATGAATGCCGTCGCCAGCCAATTCCGATCGTTCCCAAAGTCATTTCATTTTTGCCTTGTCCGAATGAATGGATTGGCTAAGATGCGCAAAGGCAAGGCTAAAAAGGACGGAATCGGCAAGGTGGATCTTTTCAGCGGTCTCAGCGCCCAACAACTCGGAATCGTCAGGCATACGCGGACTTATCGCGAGGTCTTCGAGGGAGACCTGATTTTTGAGGAGGGGGATGCGGCCTCCAGCCTCTACACCATTATCAAAGGGACGATTCAGATTTTCCGCCGCACGGCCGTCGGCGATGTCGAACTCGCCAAAATGGGAGCAGGTGAGGTTTTTGGCGAGATGGGGCTGGTCGTTAATTCCGGAAGGACGGCATCGGCCCGCGTTCTTGAACACGCGCTTCTATTCGAAGTGCCGAACAACATTATCGAAGTTTTCCGCCAAACCTGTCCGCCCGAAGCAACGGTCAAGCTGCTTGAAAATCTCGTTTGCATTCTTGCCGAGCGGCTCCGTCGCCAGACGGAAATGAACGGTCAACTTCCCGCCAGCACATCGTGGAAAGATAAGAACGCCGTTCAGGATGACACCAGCACCGCCATTCGTCTCCTCGAAGAAAATATTCCGTCGGGCATTATCAGCCGATTCTCGCTTCGAAAAAAACTTCAACCGGGTGAATATCTCTGCCACGAAGGCGATCCTTCCGACGGTTTCTATTTCATCCATAAAGGCGAACTGGAAGTTTTGAAAAAGCGACCCGACGGCACGGAACGTCCCGTTGCTTATGTTTTCGGTCCTTCGATTACAGGCGAATTAGGATTCTTCAGCGGACAGAATCGCGCCGCCAGCATTCGCGCCACGCAAGAATCCAAATACATCCATTTCTCAGGTTCGCATTTTAATAAGCTCAAGAAATCCGATCCGAACGGCGCGGCGGATATCCTTCTGGCCGCGTCGCAATTGGCCATTCATCTCACGTGCAACGCTTAATTGCGATCACCGTCGAAGTCGAATTCAAAAAAGGGAGATATGAAAATGGAATCCACCGAAAAAGTTCGGACGAGACGCGAGCTACTTGCCTGGGGCGGACTCGGAACAGCCGCGCTTGCATTGGGCTTGGCCGGAAACGTCGGCGCTGAATCCGCAAGCGAAGCGTCAGCGCTAACCGAACTCGAACAGGCAAACGTCAAAGTTGTAAATGACTTTTGCGCCGCGTGGGCGACGCTCGACGCCGCCAAGCTGGGTGAATTCTTTGCCGAGGACGCGGTATTTCGAATGAAGGAAGGCGCGCCACTCGTGAAAGGCAAAGCCGCTATCGTGACGCAACTGGGAATGTTTCTGAAGATGGCTAAGACCGCCGAGTTCGTCGTGCATAAAACCCACGCGATCGGCAACATCGTCCTCGACGAACGAACCGATAAATTCTTAATGGGCACACAGGATCGCGCTTATCATATGTCCGGCGTGTTCTATATCAAAGACGGCAAGATCGCCGAGTGGCTCGATTACGGCATGCCGAAATGAACGCGTTGGTTTATGGTGCGGGCGCGGTTGGATTGTCCCTTGCGGGATGTCTTGTGGCCTCGGATTTCAGTCTCGATCTCATCGCGCGGCCAGCGACCGTTACGGCCTTGCGCTCCGGCGGTATCCTTAGGTCAGGATGTTTGGGTGATTTAAAAGTTCCGCCCGATTCCTTTTGCGCTTTTGCTTCGCCGGATCAAATCACGCGAACATCGCCTTATGACTTCGTGCTGATCACGGCGAAGTCGTTTGATTCGGAAGCTATCGCGCGCGAACTCGCACGCAATCCAAGATTCTTCGCCTCACATACGCGAATCGTCCTGTTTCAAAACGGCTGGGGGAACAGAGAAGTTTTCGAATCGGCCTTACCCGGAAGGCATGTCCTCAACGCGCGTGTCATCACGGGATTCCGACGACCGGAACCCCATCGCGTCGAGGTCACGGTGCATGCCGATGCGATTCGCGTGGGTTCGCTCGTCCGCATGAGCGGTCAAGAACTCCAACAATCATTGGATCAACTCGCTCGCGCTCTTACCGCTGGAGGAATTCCCTGCCAGGTCGAACTCGATGTTGAAAAACATATTTGGGCGAAGATGCTCTATAACTGCGCGCTGAATCCGCTGGGGGCAATCTTCGGTTGCTCCTACGGCGAATTGGCCTCAAACGAAGCCACGCGCTCGATCATGAACGGAATCTTCGCCGAAACGTTTAACGTCATGCGAGCCGAGGGTCGCAGCACATTATGGCCGGACGCCCCGAGCTATCAGCGGGCTTTTTACGAAGAACTCATCCCTCCGACCGCCGCGCACGAGCCTTCGACCTTGCAAGATATTCGCGCGGGACGCAGGACGGAGATTGACGCCTTGAACGGCGCCGTGGTGAGATTGGGAGAATTGCGGGGTGTGCCGACCCCTCTCAATGCTTCATTGTGTTCCATGATCAAATTCTTGGAACAACGTAATCGCGTGGGTCCATAGAGGTTCAGCAGAATTGGCGCCGAGAAAAAAAATAACCCATAACACCCGCACCCGGCGTTCACGCGCCAGCGAAACCCCAGCGCGTCGCGAGAATGGATTTACTCGCACCCGTGAAGATCATCAGCTCGAACAAGCCGAAGATTACGTTGAGTTGATTGCAAGCCTGACCGCCGAAACGGGCGAAGCACGAGCCGTGGACATGGCCCGGCGTTTGGGTGTCACCCACGTTACAGTCACCAAAACGTTGGGACGACTTCAAAAAGCGGGTCTTATCAAAACCGAGCCTTATCGCGCCGTGTTCCTTACCGAATCGGGTTCGGCGCTCGCGGCCAAAGCAAAGGCACGACATCGGATCGTCCTCGATTTTCTTGTCGCGGCGGGAGTCTCCCCGAAATCCGCCGCACTGGACGCCGAAGGGATCGAACATCACGTTTCACCCGAAACCCTTGCCGTGCTTGCCGAATGGACCCGCAAAATGGCCGAGCAAAAGTCCTAAACATTCCTTGACGGACATATCCCTTTGGGAATAGTTTGATGCGTTGTTCTTGAATGGGTTTGAATAAGACGATCTCTTAATACGGAGCCGAAGATTCGCATGTCTCAAACGGCGGCACCTCCTGTGCAACGCGCCCGGATCATGGGCCAAGCGGGCGATTATCAGGGAGTTTTGAACATCCTGAATGACTACCTGAAGGAGGCGCCGCTCGACGAGGACGCCCTTTTTCTCATGGGCGCGGCTTGTTTTAAATTAACGCTCTTCAGTCGCGCGCGCGAATCGTGGGACAAGATTTTGAAACTCAACCCCGGTCACGCGAAATCGAAGTCCTGGCTCGAAAAAATTCCTGCGGCCGAATCTTCCTTTCTTCTCGACCGTGCGCGAACGCTGGGTCAATCGGGCGATTTCAAATCGGTCATGCGAACCTGCAATGAACTTATCAGCCACTATCCCAATATTTCAGAAGCTCACTTTCTCCTCGGCGCGGCTTGCTTCAAGTTGAAAATGTATGGTCGGGCCAAAGAAGCTTGGAACCGAGTTCTTGAACTCGTTCCCAATCACGACAAGGCACGGCGATGGATGGCAAAGTTGCCGTCCGATATGGCTTCCGATACGGTCCAAGTTGCGCCTGAGCGCCCCTCCTATGCGCCATCTTCGGATACCGGTCTCATTTCTATCCGTCATCGAGAAACGGGCGAGGTGCTTCGTAGCGTCAAGGGCGAAAACCTCGAAAGTGCCGACCTTGCCGGGGCCGATCTTCGAGGCGCTGAATTGTCGAAAGCCAATCTTGCTCATGCCAATCTTTACGCGGCGGATTTGACCCGCGCTCATTTGCCGGAAACCGACCTTACCGACGCTAATCTCCGAAGCGCGGTCTTGACCGAAGTCAATCTGGCCGGTTCCATGCTCCGCGAAGCAAACCTCGTTAGCTCTTTCTTGCGCGGCGCAACGATCTCCGATGCAAACCTCTCCGAAGCTGATCTCACGCGGGCGATTCTGAGCAATGCAAACCTCGAAGGCTCAAACCTTAAATCTGCGGATCTCATTGATGCCGATCTCACGCGAGCCGTTCTGACTGACGCCAATCTATCAAACGCAAATATGGAAGGATGCTCGCTCGCAAGTTCTTTCTTGCGGTCAGCAAACCTCTCCGGAGCCAACATGGCCGGCGCCGATCTGACCCGAGTCAACCTCAGCAACGCAAACCTTGAAGGAACGAACCTCGAAGGCGCAAAGATGACCGGAGCTTTTCTACGCGCCGCAAATCTGACCAACGCAAATCTCGCGGGAGCTGACCTGACGAGAGCAAACTTAAGCAGCGTTAATCTCGAGGGAGCGAACCTAAGCGGAGCCAACTTCACCGACGCTGATTTGGGCGGAGCGCTACTCATCGGCGCCAACATCGCCGACACGATCTTCTCAGGCGCCGATCTGAACGGAGCGGATTTGACCCGAACGAATCTCGAAGGAAGCAATCTCCTTATGATGCGGGCCGAACATACCGAACGCATCCCCGTCGCTCGGAAATCGAATGGCGAACATGCCCCCGTTCAGGATGAACCCGCAGCGGATTCGATCGTCATCTGATACCTCACGCATACTGATTCTAAATATTTTTTTATGGCAATAATCTGCTTGGGGCAAGATGTGTAAATACCCTTTGGCATGCTATCTTCTTCGCATATGACGTCAGAAAAAACCCTTCCTCCCCTTTTCGGTCGTTATGCCGCGCCGCTGGCGCGCTACATGGGTCTGGTCGCCGTCATTCTACTCTTCTGGCAATTAGATAAGAACGGCACCTTCCTTACCGCCCAAAATTTCCGAACGGTCGCAACGCAAACGGTCATTGTTGCCATTGCTTCAATGGGCGCGACTTGCGTCATTATCGGCGGCGGAGTGGATCTTTCTGCCGGCTCGGTCATCGCCATTACTACGGTCATCACCGCGCGCTGTCTCGAACACGGTTGGTCGGGCGGCGCGGCGGCAATGGTCGGCCTGGGCGTCGGCGCGCTTTGCGGACTCGTCAACGGGGCGGCGATCACGGCGCTCCGCATCGTCCCATTCATTGCAACGCTCGGAACGCTCAGCATTACGCGCGGTCTCGCCAAATGGCTCGCGGGGGGTGAAACGGTCCGTCCACCAACTTCATGGCTTGAAGAACTGATGACCAAAACGCCGCCCGAAGGATTCGAATGGATGGTCGTCTCGCCGGGTGTTTGGATCATGGCCGTCGTCGCGACGATGACCGCGATCATGCTTCGCAAGACGGTTTTTGGTCGTCACATTTTTGCAATTGGCTCGAACGAAGCGACGGCGCGGCTCTGCGGCTTGCCCGTCGCGCGGATCAAAATTCAGATTTATCTGCTCGCGGGTTGCCTTACCGGTCTTGCCGGACTTATGCAATTTTCGCGTCTGACTTTGGGAGATCCGACGGCGGCCATCGGACTCGAACTCGACATAATCGCGGCGGTCGTGATTGGCGGAGGAAGCCTCTCGGGCGGCGAAGGCTCCGTCAGCGGAACGCTCGTCGGCGCGTTCATCCTTCAATTCCTGCGCAACGGCTGCAACCAGATCGGCGTGGATAATTATGTGCAGGACATGATCATCGGCGCGATCATCATCGGCGCGGTCGCGGTGGATCAGCTTCGCAAACGTCTCGCGGATTAAGCGCGTCCGATTAAAGGACCGGTAGCAAATTCCGTTCTTTCGCCCGCGCTACGATCACTTCAGCCAATCGTTCCGCGCCTGCTTTTGTATAATGAATGCTGTCCGCATACATAGGCGACCGCGCATCGGCGAACGCATCCCCGCACCAAATGAAGCTCTCGCCGAAAGATCCCGCTTCATATGCTTTCTTAAGTTTCCCATAACCCCATTCGCACAATTCATTGCCTGGGAACACCCGTCCCTTGAAAGGATAGTCTTCCGGCGTAGCGAGATATTCGAAAAATGGAACCGGTTGGCCAACAAAAATGACGAGCACTTCCGACGCCCGACAAAGGTGACCAGCCATCTGAATATTTGTCTCGTACCTTCTTAACAAGCCCTCGACTGCGCGGGCTTTTTCCTCATCCGTTTTGAGCGAACTAAATGGCTTATAAGGGATATCGGGTGCCATTGCATAGCTCAACGCTCGTCCCCATTTCGGTATGCCGTCGGGAAAATGAAATTCGTTTAAACCGTCGATAAAAATAGCGAGGTCGGGCTTGATCCCCTCTAGCAATAATTGCTCAAATAATATCCGCTCTTGGGTCGAGAAATAGCTAGGCGCGCCAAAATTGTAAACCTGTACAGTACGATTCATTTCCTGTTTCGCTAAAACTTCCTCCAAAAAAAAAGGCGCAGTTTCATCTGCGGCAACGGCAATACCAAGCGTCGTCGAACCACCGAATGTAAACACGTAGAATGCATCCGAACGGGGAGGCCAAGGTTGGGATTTTTTCACCGCTCGATACCCCGGCTCGGTGATATCAAAATAGGAAAACTTTACGGGCTGCAACCGAAACCCGACAAACGGCGCATAGATTTGGCGAAGCATGAAACTTTCGCTTTGAACGCGATCAATGTCGGCATCACTCCAACCGGGATAGAATCTCGTGAAATCAACATCCGGATAATTGGCGCGAATCAGATTGCCGCTTTTTATTCCGCCGGTGATGAGAGCGAGATTGATGTCACCGGTTGTAAGGACAGATGACGGACGCCGATAATACAGCCAAATGAGACCAAAACATTCTGCGATAGCAACACACGCTAGTAGGACAATGAGTTTGAATAAGAACCGCGTCTTGTCCGACGAATCTTGCTGGGACGATGAGGGTAATTTCGGATTATCCGGCATCACGAGCGCGCATTCATTTTCCCATCAGATGATTCATGATGTAGAGTTCCAAGCCTTCATAGTCACGGTTCTTGATGAACTCCTGCTCGGCTTTGCGGTCGAGCGAACGGACTTTATCCACGAGGCGGAGGAAGATCGCGCGGCTGTTGGAAAGGTGCGCGGTCTGGCGCGATTGCACCGTCGTCCGCATCGCCTTCACGTCGAGGCCGACCATCTCGCCATTCTTGCCATATCCATGCTGTTCCAGAATCCGAACCTGATTGAATGCCGCGCGGAGATTCGAAGCTCCGAACGCCTTGTCCT
>CAZPIK010000127.1:0-10848 GCA_964586185.1 uncultured Candidatus Sumerlaeota bacterium
GCAATCCCTTGCGCTCGAATCGCGAAACAATCTCGCCGATTAATATTCGTTTAACGCCGTCGGGTTTAACGAGTATCAATGTTTGTTCAACGGACATACTATCTACCTTTCTCACATTATTTTCTCTTACTCTTACTCTTACTCTTAATCCTACACTTCAACGGACTGCACTTTCGGTCGGTATTCCGCGACCTTCTTGACGATCTTCTCGTTAATATTGCCTTCGACGATCTTCGCCGCCATCTTAAGCGCGCTCGTGATCGCCTTGGGCTCGGATGAGCCGTGGCCGACGAGGAAGATTCCATTGACGCCAAGCAGCGGCGCGCCGCCGAATTCATCCGCCGCAACCTGTTTCTTGAAACTTTGCAATTGAGGATTGATCGCCAGTGCCGCGAGCGCCGAAAGGGGATTTTTCGTAATCTCGCCCTTAAGCCCCGTCATGATCATTTTCGCCAGCGACTCGCCGAACTTCAGCACCACGTTTCCGACGAATCCATCGCACACGATCACATCGAATCGCTTTGAAAAAACATCGCGCCCTTCGGCATTCCCCACAAAATTGAGCTTGTCCGTCCCCTTGAGTTCCTTGAACACCGAGAGCGATAACTCGTTTCCTTTGCCGTCTTCTTCCCCGACGCTCATGACTCCGACGCGGGGATTGGGACGGTTGAAAACATGCTCCGCGTAAACGGAACCCATGATGGCGAAGTCCACCAAATGCTGCGGGCGGCAATCCACATTTGCTCCCACATCCAGTAGCAATACCGGATGGTCGGGAACCGGCATGACCTGCGCAAGCGCCGGTCGAGAAACGCCGGGGAGAATCCGCCACTTCAGTACCGCGTTTGCCATGCACGCTCCCGTGTTCCCCATCGAAACGACGGCGTCCACTTCCCCTTTTTTCAGCAGATCAACGCAAACCGCGAGCGACGAATCTTTTTTGCGGAGCGACGCTTTCGGGCTTTCCGACATCCCGACCATTTCTTCAGCGTTCACCACACGCGGGCGTCGCTCGGGCATTCCCATGTCGCGCATCAGCGTTCGAATCTTAGCCTGCTTGCCAACCAAGACGATATCGAGCGTCGGATCATTCGCGAGCGCGAGCGCCCCTTCGACGTTGACGGGCGCGCCAAAGTCGCCCCCCATGGCGTCCAGAGCGATCCGTGTGCGTCGTCGTTCCATCGGCAAACTGCGATTGAATTTTGAATTACTTGGCGGCGGCTTCGCGATATTTGCGACCCGCGTAAGTTCCGCACTTTGGGCAAATCCGGTGCGGCATCTTCATTTCGCCGCAATCGGGATTCGAGCACTTGGTGAGCTGTGAGGCAAAAAGCTTCTTGTGCGTCCTACCGCGACCGACCCGCGCTTTGGAATGTCGCCTCCGAGGAACTGGCATGATAAACTCTCCCGACCATCAAAAAATTGGCTCTAAAGCCTTAAAAATAAAGCAGATGCATCTGCTGCGCCTCGCGGGTGAACCAAGGAAATTCCTCTGCCACCAGTGGACAAGTCCGGCATTATACGGCTCAAGGCCGCGCTGTCAACAAATGAATGCGTACCGACGGATCGCACGGCGCATCGTTTACCCACTTTACGTGAAATCAAATTCACAAATGGCGGATGTTACTCACATACCGATCTTGCGATTGGAAGTTCGCGGCCGCTTTAATTTGCCAATTTTCGCAGGAAAAATTCGAACTAGCTTTGCTCAGTGACTCATGGCACGGCGCTTGCATTGCTCACGTTTGTTCGTTCCGTGTCGAAGCGTTCATTCGCAAGGACATCCATACGGAACGAACGGTGAGTTGAAAGTTGCCGCGTATGTCATTCGGGTCGGGTAAGACATGCGCGGCGTTTTTGGAATCATGGGGAGAGATCGGGAGGAGGTTATCCTTGGTTGAACACCGGAGGGTCCTCCCATGCCTGAGCTTGGCATCTTGCCTGCGCTTTTTGTTTTTGCCGTTGTCATCACCCATATCGTGAAAAACCCCACGCTGGCGGCAGCACTGCTCGCCGTGGGTATCTTGCTGTACCGATTTGCCGCGTTCATGGGCGAGCACGTCGGCATCATGGCCAACAGCAACAGCCTGTCCATTTCGTTCTCTCTGTTTCTTGTCGCCTTGATGGACGCGCTGCTTGTCTTGTTCACCACATTACCTTTTCTGACATGGGCTTATGATTGCGAAGAAAAGCCCGTGCTCAAAGCCTTCGTGATCATGACGGGTGTAACGCTTTTGCTCGCCGCCGAATGGGGATTCTTCCCGCCGTTCGAGAGGTTTCTTCTGACGGAATGGCTGAAGGAAGAAAACTTTATGTGATGAAATTGCGTGGCCTTTGCTTTGAGTCCAAGAAACCCCAAAGGGGTTTCGTCCCAAAGCCTAGGGTTGCCGAGCAAAGCGAGGCTACCCTAGGTTCCAGACGTGAATTGTTCCAACCTCAACGAGGTTGCGCCGTTCTGCTTGGATGGAGTGATAACAACGAACATCTCAAACGCTATCTCAGAAAAGCCCGGTCGTCTCATCCCACCCATAAAGAACGTTCATCGCTTGAATGGCCTGGCTCGCGGCCCCTTTACCGAGATTGTCGGTTGCCGCAACGACAATCAATACGCCGCTGTGCGTGTCCACCGTGACGCCGATGTCGCAGAAGTTAGTGTAAGCCACGTCGGCGGTCTGGGGCGTTTGCCCCGCGGGGAGAACCCGGACGAACGGCTTGCCCGCGTAGAATTCGCCGAAAAGTTTTTGCGCTTCGTCGGTCGAAAGTTTCGATTTCAGCGGAACGGTCGAAGTCGCAAGGATGCCGCGGTTCATCGGCATGAGATGCGTCGTAAAAGTCATTTTGATTTCGCGTCCGGCCAGCCGAGCGAGTTTCTCCTCGATCTCCGGTCGGTGGCGATGTTTGCCGACGCTATACGCCGCGACGGTTTCATTGCACTCGACGAAGGAATAGCGCTCCTCGGCTTTTCGTCCCGCGCCGGAGACGCCCGAAAGCGCATTCACCACGATATGATCGAGATCGAAAAGTTCGGCGCGTTTCATGAGCGGCGCAATCCCCAGGATTGTCGTCGTCGGATAGCATCCGGGGCAGGCGAGTCCCACGGCTCCCGGAATCTCGTTTCCAAAAAGTTCAGGAAGCGCGTAAGGGAATTTCGCATTCAGTTCCGGTGCGAGATGTTTGACCGCATACGTTTGTTCAAATGTTGCGACCGAGTCGAATCGAAAGTCTGCCGAGAGATCAATGACCTTGACCCCGGCTTCGACGAGCGCCGGCGCGAATTCCTGCGAGGTGGTGTGTGGCAGACTCAGAAAAACCGCGTCGCAACGCGTGGCCAAAGATTTCAAGTCCATCGGCTCGATGGGTACCGGCGAGCGTCCACGCAAGGATGGGAAATATTTTTCAACTGGCTCTGGCGATTCGACACGCGCCATGAGCGACGCGACTTGAACCTGCGGATGCCGCAGAAGCCACCTCAAGGCCTCGCCCGCCGCGTAACCTTTTGCGCCGATGATGCCGATTCTTTTCATTTAACCCCGAACCCTTTGCGACAAACCTTTTTTGAGCCGCGAACACGTTTTCAGATAATCGTCCACGGCTTCCTTGAACGCGACCCGAAGCGCGGCGACTGAATCGCCGTGAAAGCCAACGACGTCTTCGATCCCTGATACCCGACCCACAAAGCAACAGTCTTCATCGCTGTAATTTAGGCGCGCACGGAAGCCTTGGTAATTCATGGTATTCATAGCCGGATACTCTAGCGCGTACGCCGCTCATTCGCAATGAGCCTTCCGTCCGTTTATCGTTCTGAATTGTTTTGAAAGAATTGATTATTCAATGTGGGAGGCGGTCTCCGACCGCCGAAAATGGGAATCGGTGGTCGGAGACCGCCTCCCACATTAATAAAGTCAAATCGGTCAGCACTCCGCCTCAACGGGCGCGCCGGAGGTTTCTTTGAATTCCCTGCGAAGTTGCGCGACCAAATCGGGCAGAAACGACATCACGTAATCCACGTTGGCGGGCTGATTGGCGCGGCCGAGCGAAATGCGGATCGCACCCACCGCTTCTTCCTTGGTAAGCCCCATGCCAAGCAGGACGTGACTGTGACTCGTGCCGACCGACGTGCAGGCCGATCCCGCCGAAATCGCGACTCCCTTGCCGTTCATCTCGGTCACGAGACGCTGACCGGATAACCCCTCGAAACAAAGATTCAATGTTCCGGGGAGCCGGTCTTCGATATGACCGTTGATCTTTACGCCCGTAATCTTGGAGCTAATCGCGTTCCAAAGCGTTTGACGAAGCGATGAAATGTCAGCGGCTTCCTTATCCATTCCCTTGCGCGCCAAGAGAGCCGCCGCGCCGAACCCTGCGATCCCCGCGACGTTTTCCGTCCCTGCGCGGAGTCCCCGCTCGTGCGATCCGCCGACAATCAGGCCACGCAACTTAAGTCCCGGTCGAACGTAAAACGCGCCGATTCCTTTGGGACCATAAAGCTTGTGCGCCGACATCGAGAGCATATCAATCCCCATCGCCTGCACGTCAATCGGAACGCGCCCGGCGGCCTGCACGGCGTCGGTATGAAACAAGACGCCCCGCTCACGGCAAATCTTCGCGATCTCGGCGATGGGCTGGATGACCCCCGTCTCGTTGTTCGCAAACATGATCGAAACGACAAGCGTATCGGGACGAATCGCGGCGGCGGCATCAGCGACCGAAACTTTGCAGTCGCGATTGACTGGCAGATAGGTGACTTCGTATCCGAGCGATTCCATTTCGTGGCAGGCTTCGAGAATCGCTTTGTGCTCGACCGTCGTCGTGACGATATGACGGCGCTCCGGAAAAATCGGAGCGGTGCAGCGGATCGCGAGGTTGTCCGATTCCGATCCGCATCCGGTGAAAACCACGTCCTCGGCCTGCTCGGCGTTGATCAGCTTGGCGACCTGCATCCGTGCTTTTTCGATGCCGTATCGCGATTGAATTCCGAACTCGTGGATGCTGGAGGCGTTGCCGTAATTCCACGTCAGATACGGGAGCATGGCGTCCAAGGCTTCGGGCGCGACGGGCGTCGTCGCGTTGTGATCCATGTAGATGCCGAGAGACGGATGCCGCCGCAACCCTTCGATTTTTTGTTCAATATCTTGAACGGTTCCCGTTGTGTCCGCCATTTTCTCCGCGTCCTTTCGCCGCCATGCCAGCCTCACTGCCGCTTCCAGACTGTAAATGCGAGGTGTTCATGATGTCAAACATTTTGTTCAATATATTGAGCCTTAAGCGTCAAAATGAAACCAAGCACGGTTACATTTATAGCGAACAAAGAGCCAAACCAGACAAAATCCAACAAGGCTGATTGCGATTAGAACGGCATTCAAGAGCAATTCATTTTCAGCGGGGACGCCTATCCATTGTACAAGTGGAGACATAAGTATAAGACATAGCATACCGACAAAGGTACCAATGAAGGCTAAGGCTAAAGGGTGCTCAAAACGCGGAGCAGAAAGTGTAATAATTCCAAAAGAGAATAGTGAAACGCCGACCAAAAGCAGTGTAGTGCTGATTAAGCTATTCAGTATCTCCCCAATGCTTGAAACGCCAAGCCAGTAACCGTAGATGAACTCATATTGCCGAACAAGCACTCCGCAGATCTGCCAGAGCAAAAGGCCAATAATAAGACGTCCGCTTCGGGATTTGAGTTCGCGCATGAAGAAGTACCACGGACTTAGCAGCGTTAGCCGATGCTGTTCATCGCGAACGGCTGCTATTCCCTGGAGAATTCTTCGGCTGTAGCAATAGCTAGTTACCAGCACGATCAACGCAAAGACTCCCGGATACCAGAGTGTGTCAATCATGGGCGAAGATTCTCTCTAACCGATAAAGGGTTTCAACGCGCGGAGCCACATGCGGAGGCCGGAATAAACCAAGAAGGCCCCCGAGACGCGGTTGACCCATAAAAATAATTTGGGGCCGACCCAAGGGCGCGCGAAGGCGAGGAGCGTCGTAAGGAATATCACCCACGACAGCGCGCCGCAGCCGACTCCCACCCAGCGGAGCCATGCCGCGCCCGCCGTCACCGGAGCCGCTGCGATGCCGAGCCAAAACGCGATGGTCATCGGATTGGTCAGCGTCATCGCGAGGCCGAAAGCGTAGGTGCGGGCCAGTTCGGCGCGGCTCACCGTCGGTTTCGTATCATCACCTGCGTTCAAGGCTTCGGGCGGCTTCGAGCGTAGGCACATCCAAGCGATCCAAAGGAGAAGCGATCCGCCTGCTCCGAACGCGACGAAGTTTCCGACCGCAGAATCGAGAACCGCTTTTGCGAATCCCGCCGCAACGAGCGACGCCGCAAAATACGCGCAATCGGCGGAGACCGCTCCGCATCCGAGCGCAAACGCGTGAGGCGCGCCACGCGTGAGTCCGCGACGGATGATCTCGATATTGACGGGACCAATCGGCGCAGCGACCGAAAGCCCCAAGGCGAAGGCGTCGAAGAATACGTTGAACGGCATCGCGACTTATCCCCGACCCTCGAACAAATCGCGTCCCAGCACCAGCGCGCGGATTTTCCGGTCGGCGACGCTTCTCTTCAGCATCCAAAATCCGCAGTCGGGATTGACGTAGGCGATCCGTCCGGGACCTAGCGCCTTCGCCGCGGATTCGATCCGTCGGGCGATTTCCTCCGCCGTTTCGACGACGTTGGATTTGATGTCCACGACGCCAAGTCCAAACCGGATTCGCGGATCAACTTCTTTTAGAGCTTCAAGCTCCCATCCACCGCGATGGGCGAGTTCGAGTAGGACGTGATCGGCGCGAAGCCCGGAGAGAAACGAAACCAAATCTTTCCAATCTCCCTTTTGAATGGTCTGGCCGCCGTAATTGCCGAAACAAAGATGAACCGCGCCGGTGGATTTCACGCGAGCCAAGACCGTATTGACCGCTTCGAGCGCCCAAGCCGATTCCTCCGGGTGGCCGGGGAGATTGGCCTCGTCGATTTGGATCACGTCGGCATCAAGTTCGGCGACCTGATCCGCGAGAATTCGCGCGAGCGCAAGGCAAAGTTCCGGGCGCGAGGCGTAATGCCGATCCAGCAGCGTCTTGCAAAGCATGTGCGGACCAGTGACGGTGAACTTGAGCGGCGAGCGGGTGAGCGATCGGGCGCGCGCGCAATCGGCGGGAAGGTTGAGCGTCCCCTCGCCGAGTGCAGACTCAACGACTCCCGCCGGACGCGAACGAAAACCCATCCCTTCAACTTTTCGGAACGCATCAAGATCGTTACGCGTGATCGCCGTCCTCATCCCCGCGAGCGGCCGCACGAAATACTCAATCATCCCGTTCGTATCGGGATGGTTAATGTCGAAGCGGTAGAGTTCGCCGTCGGCGATGAGATCAACTCCGGCGCTTTCCTGAATCTTGAAAACGACCATCGTCGCGTCAATCAGCGCCTGCTCGGTCGGATACGCTGCGAGCCAATCGGGGATCGGATAACTGCCGACAACGGTGGTGAGAATACGGGGTGGAGTCATGGTTGAACGATCCTTCGCAAGAAAAGACAATGGATGAAGGCCCAATCACGTTCAAGATTTGGTTTTACGAATTCAATTTGGGGTGCAACTATGTTTTGGTCTTAGCCGCAGAAGGCACAAAACATTCTAGGGTGAAGTATTAGAATATGCTCAAACTCAGCGGATTCGGCGACGAGATCGCCCCCGATTTCGAAACGCAATTGCGCGAACTCCGCGCGATGGACGTCAACTTTATCGCGCTGCGAAATCTCTGGGGGACGAATATTCTCAATCTCGACTCCAAGCAAAAGGAAAATGCCCGGGGATTGCTCCGCCGTTACGGCATGGGGGTTTCCGAAATCGGTTCGCCGCTCGGCAAAGTGCAAATCGCCGATTCGTGGAAAGACGAATGGGCGCGATACGAAAAAGCCATTGAGGTGGCGCATTTCTTTAAGTGCCCCCGCATCCGAATCTTCTCGTTTTATTTTCCCAAGAGCGAACCGATTGAGAAATATCGCGGCGAAGTCATCCGCCGACTTCGCGCCATGGCCGAGCGCGCGGAAAAGGAAAATATCCTCCTCATCCACGAGAACGAGGAAAATATTTACGGCTGGGACGGCATCCACTGCGCCGACATGATCCGCGCCGTCGGTTCGCCCAACTTCAAAGCCGTATTCGATCCTTCGAATTTCGTCACAATCGGCTCGCGACCTTTCACGCAATGGTGGGACATGCTGAAGGACGACGTTGTCCATTTTCATGTGAAGGATAAGAAGCGTTCGGGTGAGCAAGTTCCGGCGGGCGAGGGGGACGGCGAATTCCCGCAAGTCTTGCGCGGACTCAAAGAAAAAAATTACGTTGGATTTGCGACGATGGAACCGCATCTTGCGGTGGCGGGTCAGTTTACCGGGTTCTCTGGACCCGATCTTTTTGCTCACGCCGTCGAGCGGTTCCGCGCGCTTTGCGATAAAGTCGGACTCCGCCACCGTCAAACGCGCGTCGCCGTTATAGGAATGGGATTCATCGGTGGATTTCATTGCAAGGCGCTGGAAGATGTTCCCGAAGCGCATCTGGTTGCTGTCGCAGATGTCGTGGATTCGCCGGGACTCCGCAAAGCCCGCGAGGATTACAACATCGAAGCCTATACCGACGTGAACGCGATGCTTCGCCGCGATGATATACACGCCGTCACGCTCGGAACTCCCAGTGGACTTCACGGGCCGCTCGCGATCAAGGCGATGAATCGTGGCAAGCACGTTCTCACCGAAAAACCGATTGAGATCACACTAAAAAAAGCTGACGCGATGATCGCCACCGCGAAGAAAAACAAGGTGAGGCTCGGCGTCATTTCGCAGCATCGCACCGATCCGGGGATCGAAGAATTGCGCGAGGCGATTCAATCGGGAAAATTGGGGCGGATCGTTCTGGCCGAGGCCTATGTGAAGTGGCACCGCACTCAGGAGTATTACGATAGTGGCGGTTGGCGGGGGACGAAAAAACTTGATGGCGGAGGCGCGCTCATGAACCAAGGGGTTCATACGGTGGACATGCTGCAATACGTGATGGATTCGCCCGTCGAGAGCGTCGTCGCGCAAACTGCTTTGCTGGCGCACAAACGGATCGAGGTCGAGGATATTGCGCAGGCATTGCTTCGATTCAAGAGCGGCGCGCTCGGGATGATTATCGCGACGACCGCCGCGACTCCCGGTTTTCCCGAGCGGCTCGAAGTCACAGGGACCAAGGGGACGATCATCGTCGAAAAAGAGCGCGTGACGTTTCGCGAGATTATCGGAGAGAAGAAACCCGCGCAAACGAACGCGGGAAGCGATTATTTGGTTGGCGCGGCGGATCCCAAGGCGATTTCAAATCGCGGGCACGTTCTTCAATTGCAGGATTTCTGCCGCGCAATTCAAGATGGCCGCGACCCGCTAGTTCCGGGACTCGAAGGCCGCAAGCCTCTGGAAATCATCCTCGCGATTTACGAATCGGCGCGAAGCGGAAAACGGGTGCGAATCAAGCGGTAACGCGCGAACCTGAAAACCGCTTCTCGTGCCACCGCCACGCGTCGGCAATGATCTTATCCAATTCGATGAAAGCGGGTCGGAAGCCAAGCAACTGTTCAGCTTTTCGTGGATCGGAGACGAGCGTCGGAGGATCGCCCGCCCGTCTTGGTTCATTTATAATTTTGATTTTACGTCCCGTGATTCTTTCGACCGAGTCAACTACTTCTCGGACAGAGTAACCACGACCTACTCCGAGATTCACCTCCAGCGATTTTCCGTCGCGATCCAGAACTTCCAACGCGCGCAAATGGGCTTCGGCAAGATCCGCAACGTGAATATAATCGCGAACACAACTGCCGTCGGGCGTGTCGTAATCGCTCCCGAAAATGGAGAGTGATTCGCGCCGACCCATCGCGACGTCGAGCGCAACGGGAATTAGATGTGTCTCGGGATTGTGGTCTTCGCCGATTTCGCCCTTGGGATCGGCTCCGGCGGCATTGAAATATCGGAGAATGGCGTGGCGAATTCCGTGGGCCGATTCGTAATCGCGCAGGATCTGCTCAACCATCAGCTTTGAGCGTCCGTAGGTGTTGATCGGATTTTGCGGATGTTCTTCATCGAGCGGCAACCGCACGGGCATCCCATAGGTCGCGCAGGTCGAGGAGAAAACGATCTCGCGCACGCCATGCTTGACCATCGCCTCCAACAAATTGACCGCGCACCCGACGTTGTTGCGGTAATACTTTCCGGGATTGAGCGCCGATTCGCCGACAAGCGCGGAGCCGGCAAAGTGCAGAATGGCGACGGGATGATGTCGCTCGAACGCGGCGTCAAGAGCAACCGGATCGGTGAGGTCGAGCGCTTCGAGCGGCCCCCATTTCACGAATGCGCGATGGCCATTGGAAAAATTGTCGAGCACGACGGGGCGATATCTGGCCTGCGCAAGTCGCTGACAGGCGTGCGCTCCGATATAACCCGCGCCACCGGTGACTAGGATGGTTTTGCTCATTTCAAATAATACACCGATCGGGTAGGCCATTTCGCAATGCGCGAACGGCGGGTATTTAAGCGCAAAGCGCGCAAAGGACGCAAAGAAAAGCGCATGGCGTAGATCATTGCGCGTGCGTTATGCTGAACCCGGACTTTACTTATGGAACCCCGCGCCCCCATTTACCTCGACGCCCACGCAACAACCCCGTGTGATCCGCGCGTCGTCGAGGCGATGATGCCGACGTTCACGAAAACGTTCGGCAACGCTTCCAGCCGCCAGCACCGTTATGGCTGGGAGGCGGAGGCGCTCGTTGAGGCCGCACGTGAATCGGTTGCCCGGCTTCTCGATTGCAATCCGAAGGAAATCG
>CAZPIK010000128.1:0-10593 GCA_964586185.1 uncultured Candidatus Sumerlaeota bacterium
GACCGCCCCCTTGCAGCGGCAAGGACTTCATGAAAGAATTGAAACATCTGAAGTGTTTTCATTGTAAACCTCATCAAATTCCAATTCGTATTTTGAGTCATTAGGTCACATCGCAAGTCATGCAATCTTGGAAGCAAAAAGCAGAGGAGATGTTTCCGGAATTGGTTTCTCAATTCGTGGAGTTGGACACGCCGTACTTGCTTTGGATTGAGTTGGGCATCCTATTTGAGAAAGCCTATGAGAAATCGCCCCGCGACGAATCGCTCATCAGGCGCATATACATGTATTCCCATTGGTGTGCCGCCCAGCCGCGAGGCCAAACGTCAGACGACGATCTGCTGACTTGTGTATCCGTTTGTTTCTACGAGCACATACCGCTGCATCCAGTGGCACGGGCAGACATGCCTCGTTGGTGGCGGGCCGAGGATTTGGATGGTGAACCAAGCATCTTCCAGTATCATCTCTCCGATGAGCAATTCCGTGAGTTACGCAGTTTCCTTGCACGAGAGAGTCACCGTTTTGGATTGCAGCGCTCAACTTCTTGACTGAAATTCGAAAACCTCAATCTCTGTAACTCTCCGCCTCTGTGTGAATTCCTTCCCTTTTGCGCCCTTTGCGCTTTTTTGCGGCTAATCCTCTAAACACTTTGATGCTTCCAATTCCCAAGGCCGAATGGGAAATTGAGCGCGCATGGAGTTGGCTCGCGAGGAACGCATGACGAACAAAGCCTTAGAAGGGGCGCTACTGCTCGATAAACCGAAAGGGATGACCTCCCACGACGTGGTGGATCGGCTCCGGCGGATCGCCCGCACACGAAAAATCGGCCACGTCGGAACGCTCGACCCGATGGCGACTGGACTCTTGGTCATGCTCATCGGCCCCACGACGCGACTGGCTCCGTATCTTTCGGGACTTCCGAAAGAATATTCAGGGACGATCACTCTCGGCGCGTTTTCTTCGACCTACGACGCGGAAGGGGAGATCACGAAACAGCAATCCGCGCCGCCGACAAATGCCGAAGCGATTCGAGCGGCGATACGACGCCAGATCGGATTCCGGACGCAACTTCCGCCGCCTTATTCCGCCGTAAAGGTCAAAGGAAAGAGACTCTACGATTACGCGCGGAGTGGAGAAGAGATTCCGCAGAAGCCGCGCGAAGTGCGAATAGATCAATTCGAAATGTTGGAGTGCAACGCGCGCGAAATCCAATTCCGCGCCAAAGTGGGTTCGGGGACGTATATCCGCTCAATGGCGCACGATCTCGGCGTGGATCTGGGCTGCGGGGCGTACCTGAGCGCGCTTCGACGCGATTCGGTCGGACCGTTCAGCGTGAAACAGGCGATTTCGCTGGATGAGTTGGAGCAAATCCCCGAACGCCTTTTTGAGGTTTTGCTACGGCCAGTCGAAGCCTTGGCTCACATGCCCAAGATAACGGTCTCGGCAAAGGCCGAACTCGATATTCAGCATGGGAGAGCGTTCGGATCGCGGGATATTCTTTTTGCGGAAACTCTACCGCAAGAGGACGAGCCAACCTGTGCGCTCGACGCAAACGGAAATCTTCTGGCCATCGTTAAGGGCAAGCCCGCCAATTCGGGGGACGACCCAACCTTGCTCCACTTTCGTCCGATACGTGTCTTGATTGCGCCTGAAATGTTATAGACTATTCTTATGGTTCGGAAACAACTCTTAGTACTTGTTTTCCTGATTGGTATTACTGGCGCTATATTTGTTCGTCCATACGCCTTTCATGGCATTGCAATATTCAAATTGCAAAAACAAGGGTGGGACTACCGTAGCGAAATTGTGGACAGTAACAATTTCATATCCCACCGTGGTGCAATTGATGACTCAGACCTCAACGCCCTCTGGTATATGCAGTGGGCACCGTCCATTACTTTGTACGGCAGAGAATTTGGCGACGATGACTTGAAGCGCATTTGCGATCTGAGCAATATTCAAGCAACTACAAAAGATATAAGACTCCTCAATACTTCGATTCGCTCGCTTTCCCCTCTCTCATCATTATCGCTTGAATACGTGGAAATATACGCTTGCGAACAGTTAGCGGATATTAGTCCGTTGCTTCAAATGAAGAGTTTGAAATCAGCTGATCTCATAGGCAATTCAAAGATTTCAATGCCCGAGTCGATGCAAAATGAACATATTCGCATAAGACCTAAGCCAGAAGGCGCGCCCGAAAACTGGCCTTAACTCGAGATCAGTCGTAAATCAGAAATTTGTTTCGTCGTGATTTAAATTTTTCGAGCGCGACTTCTAATTGTGGTCGTTGAGCTTCGACCGATTTACCTCTGGCTAATGCCGACCCAAGTTCGCCATCTCCGAGCGCTTGCATAAACATCGAGGGTGCGCCTTCCTTCTCGACGGCAGATTGAAAAAGGTTCGGCTTGGGCGCGATTTCATTGAGCGCCGCCATGATTTCCAAACACGCTTTTTCAGGATCGCACTTGGAAAAATCGCGGATATGAATTTGAACTCCTTGGCATTCCTTGCCGACGAGCGTGCCGTATTTCGGTGTGAACGAAGTCGCGCGGAAAACGACGCCCGGCAATTTTGCTTTATTCAATCGTTCCGCCAACGCAATGCCGTTGAGTCCCGGCATTCCAAGTTCCTCGAACGGCAGCGGCGTTCCAACTCCGACATTCAACTTACCGAGTTCTCCAATCACGCCCGTCATCGCGTAGTAATAGCACGTTTCCCATCGCGGAATGTGCTGCGAGGGCGAGACCCAAATCCATCCGAGATCGCCGTAGGTCATCCCACGTTTCCATCCGCTCATCGGAATAACTTTCAATTTCAGGTTCGGCGTCTTTTCAGCCTGAATCATCCGCGCGAATTCGCCGGGAGTCATTCCGTAAACTTTCGGCACGTCATGAATTCCGATAAACGAAATGAACTGCTTCTCCATCATGGGGCCGCCGACGAAGTTCCCGCCCATCGGTTCGGGGCGATCGAGCACCCAGACTTCGATTCCGCGCGATTCGCATTCCTCCATCATGTAAACGAGGCTCGAAATGAAAGTGTAATGCCGAACGCCAACGTCCTGAATGTCATAAAGAACGATGTCGAGGTCTCGCAGCATTTCGTCGGTCGGTCGGCGAGTCTTCCCATAGAGGCTCGCGATGGGAATTCCGGAAATGGGATCGCGGGTTTCGTCCACTTTGTCGCCCGCGTAAAATCCACCGCGCAAACCGTGCTCGGGCGCGAAAAGTCGGACAACTTTAACCCCTTCAATCGAACGAACACGATCAATCGTGGAAACAAGACTGCGATCCACGCCGGTCGGGTTGGTGAGGATGCCGACGCGCTTACCTTTCAATTCCTGCGCGTGTTCGTTCAATAGAGTTTCAACGCCGGGGATCACTTCGGCATATGTGTTCGCCAAAAACAAGAACACCACAGAAACACAGAGGCACAGAGAATACCGAAAAGAATGATGAATACTGAATGAGGAATGACGAAATAGAATTTTCATGGTTCAGAATTCATAACTCCGCATTTTCTTCCGTATTCTCTGTGCCTCTTTGTCTCTGTGGTGAGATTTATTTCTTCAGCGCGACTTTGAAAAACCGAACGCCTTCTGCAATTTCACGCTCTTCAAGTTGTGAGCGGCGTCTTCATTGTGCGGATTGATAATGAGAACCCGCTCATAAGCACGAATGGCTTGCTCCAATCGCCCGGCTTCGGAATACTTGTAAGCGAGGTTGTAGAGCAGCGACTCGTTGCCGGGATTGGCGTCCACAAGTTTGATCAATTCATCGAGCGTCTGCTCGTAAGGCGAATGACGCCGCACGACCCCCTCGACCCATTTGATATTGTCATTTGCGCCGTCTTTTCGACGTGAAAGAACCTCGTAAGCCTTCTTCATCAAATGGAACTGCTCGCGCGCAAAATCCTGGTCTTCCTTGTCGTAGTGCCGCACTTTATCGGGATGAAAAACCTTGGCGAGATTGCGATAGGCCTTTGTCACTTCGGAATAGGGGGCCGTTGACCTGACCCCCAAAACACGGTAGCAGCCGTCGTCCGTTTCCAAGTCCCTTGCTTTGGCGACATAAGCCACGCCGAGGCGATTTCCAGTCGCCGATTTCTCGATTTTGGGTGAGGAACCGTCGCGCGAAAATCCCGGTTTCGATTCGTCCTTCTTGCCAAAACTGAACGACTGATATCCCTTTGCGCCCTTCTTGGTCGTATCCTCGCCTCTCGCAGAATTCGGTGATTCCTCTTGTTTGGGCGGCGCGACGGGTTCCTCTGTTGCCTGCGTCGGGGCTTTTGATTTTGCGGTTTCCGATTCCGAAGCTTCGCCCGCGGGTTCCGAAGGACGACTCTTAAATGGATCGGTCTCCTCGGGCTTAGGCTGACGGCCAAACGATGACTTGAAGTCCTTCATCGGCTTGTAGCCAGAGGGCGGTTTGGAATCGAATAATCCGCTGTCGGTGGATTCTTTGTCGGAAGCCGGGGAAGGCTTCGCGCCTTTTTCAGATGCAGCGCCGTTTTCGGCGGCAAGATCAGCCGTATCGTCAGGATTGAGCGGCGCAGCAGCCTTGGCAGAGCGAGGCACCTCTCGAATTTTGCTTTTCATCATGCGGTACTTACGATCGTCAATGATGGCAAGATCGAAGTTCCGCATCTTCGAAGGCGAGTCGTCATCCATCACCGTTCCCGTGAGATCGGCTTCTGCAACATTTGCACCCGAAAAATTTGCTCCCGAAAGCCGAGCGTACTTTAGCGATGCGCCGCGTAAATCGGCATGGGTTAGATCGCTGAGGGCAAGGTCGGCTCCGATTAAGTCAGCTCCTTGAAGTTTCGTTTCGACCATGACCGCTTCTTCAATGCAAGCATCGGTCAAGATCGCCCCCTGCATGTTGGCCATGCTGAGATCGGCGCGATCCATGCAGACATTGCACATGGTGGCGCGTCGGAAATCGGCTTTGGAAAGTTGAGCGTCCGAAAAATCAACGCCCGTGAGATCGCATCCTTGAAAAATGGCTCCCGTGAAATCAACGTCGCTAAAATCGAAATCCTTAAGGTCTTTGGATGAAAAATCACCCTCGGCAAGATTCATCCCCGGATGGGAAAGCTTATATTCAAGCCACGTATTGCGACCGCCGGGAGCGCCTAGCGCGCTCAGCAGGAATTGAATGTGCTCGTTGACCGCCATTGGGCGCAACCTTCCGATTGCCGAAACTTCGGCGCGTTCGCCCCATTCAAACAAAACTTCGCCCGCTCCGCAAGCAAGGGATGAAAAGTTAGTTTTCGCGGCTTAATTCTTGAATCTAAACTTGATGAGCGTCCAGATCGCCGAGAAGCCGTCGCGCCAGGTGATCTTCTTGCCTTCCTCGAAATCTCGTCCTGAATAGGAAATCGGAACTTCGAAGATTTTGTACTTATTCTTGAGCACTTTGGCTGTGATCTCCGGCTCGATGTTGAATCGCGGACTCGTAAGCTTGACCTTCTCGAACACTTCGCGTTTGAAACATTTATAGCACGTCTCCATATCGGTGAGTGTGCAGCTATAAAGGATATTCGTGAACCACGTCAACATAACATTGCCGATGTAATGGCTGATGAGAAAGACGCGCCGCGATCCCAGAAACCGCGAGCCATAAACGACATCCGCGCCCGATTCAATCATCGGGCGGAGAAGGATCGTATAATCAGCGGGATCATATTCAAGATCGGCGTCCTGAATAATGACGTGCGTTCCTTGAATCTGCGCAATGGCAGTTTGAAGAGCCGAACCTTTTCCTTTGTTCTTTTCGTGGTACAAGATGCGAATATCCGATTGTCCCTCGTAATTTTTCAAAATGTCGCGCGTGCCGTCGGTCGAGAAATCATCAACGAGGATGATCTCTTTAGGAATTTCGACGGCGCGAACGCGGGCGATAATCTCGTCAATCGTGTTCTTCTCGTTAAAGACCGGCATCAGAACCGATAGGAGAAAATTCTCCGGCAGCGGAATCCGCTTTTCGTACTTGGGCGGAGGAAGGAATTTTTCGGTCATGGTCATTTCTCCTTATGGCTGCGGACGCGCGCCGGGGACAATGGATTCACCGCGACGAATGAGCAACGCCCTCGGTTTTTGATAGGTGGAGTCCACGGGACGGAGGGCGTCGCTTCCAAACTTTGCTTCCCAATTCTCCGCCACTTGATAGTTCGCGCGGATCGCCTCGCGCACTTGATTATCCTGCCAATCATGATCGAGATTCATATTGTTGATAAGAATGTATTTGTATCGCCGCTGCCGAAGCATCTCAAGGACGTAGGGCGAGGTCGGTTGTCCCGCCACAGCAACGTCGCGAACGTGATCTGCGCTAATGTCGGTTGGACGCCCCACTAGATACGCATAATAGTTTGCGTGGGCGATCCAAACGGGACCATCCAAATTCCGTATCGCTTCCATAAACGCGCGGGCGCCGTCGAAGCCCTTGGGGATGTGGTATTGCGGGTCATCGTAAGCCCATGTGTTCGGCGCGGTAGGCCAAACTTTCTTCACGCGCGTCCAATGAAAATGATTTGCGCAAATAAGGGTAAGCAACAAAATCGGCGCAAGCCCGATTCGCGCGCGCCAAGGTCTCTTGAGGGCAGAGGAATTAGGCGACAAACTCGCTCCGATCAGCAATACGGCCACACCTGCCAAACTCGGCCAAAGAAATGCCCGTCCCTTCACCAGCAGGATCAATCCGATAATGATGGCCGCATCCGCCGCGAAGAAAAGATGCTTCCAATGGAACCGACCGAATCCCCCGCGCGGCAGAAAACTTCCGACGGCCATGCCCATGAGCAACGCAACGAAAAAGAAAAATGGAATGTAATGATTAATATAGCCGCCAATCGTGATTGCGCCTCTCATGCTGAAGTAACCCGTCCAAACCAATCCCGCGAGCAGCAAAGGCCACCGCCATTGGCGACGAAACACTCCCAGAATCGCCCAGGCGACGATGACAGCAAGTGGAATCGCCATCGGATTAAAGACCTGCGCCTTTAAGCGATCTTGCCAGTTGTTCAAATCCAAGACGTGATTTGAGGGAACCGTGACGGCCAGATACCAAAAATCGGTGTTGGTCAGTGTAAGATAAATCAGCCCGAACCCGCCAAACGTAAAGCCGCTCGCGCCCGCCCAAAACGCCCGGCGCGGGGAGATAAAGAGCGAGAGAATCGTCATCCCGATGGCGACCTGCCCCGCCGTTTGTTTGGTGAAGAAGCCGCAACTGAAAAAGAGTCCGCCCAATATGCCCTTCATGATTTCCGTATGCTTGCATTCAGACTTCCGATCAAGCAATGCCCATGTTCCAGCCGCGATAAAGAACACATGCGCCGTATCCACTCGGCAGAGGTCGTACCACCATCCCACGAGCGGATTGCAGGCGAAGAAAAATCCCGCGCCACCCAGCGCCGCCATAAGGCTCCCCGTTTCGCGAAAAACCCAAAGCGCGATGACCAGGCAAATTCCAATCGCAGAGAAGATCGAAAGCAAGCGGCCCGAATAGATCGTGTGAGGGCTGCCCTCCGGATCCACGATGTTCATGATCGCCCACTGCATGTAACTGAAAAGCGGTGTGTAAAGCAGAGGAATATAATCGCTGTTCCGAGAAGGATACAGTTGTTTGCCTTCCTTCAGCCGGATGGCCTGCAGGGTCATATCCCCCTCGTACGGCTCAAGTTCATGAAACGTCTGAATGCGCGAATTAATCACGCCGCCGATCCGTTGCGTAAGGTAACCAAATCCCACGAGCGGTACCAGCGCAAGAAGAAACCAAAGCAATCGCAAGGGGTGCGAACGGACAAGCCGCGCACGCGCCGTAAAACCGCGCCGTAGAGTTTGGATCGCTCGCCTTATCATCGCATCCTTGCTCGGTCACGCTACTAGCGCTACTGCGGCTTGACCTGACAATTCCCCTTGCCCTGATAAATGATGATCAATCCCTGATTGAACGAATATTTTCCCTCGACAAAGAGGTCGCAATAAATTTTTCGCGGCGTCGCGCAGTCATTGATAATGCGCTCGAGCGAGGGCAAACGTCCGTTCATTTCGTTTGCGATGAAATGATCCTTAAGCGTCCACCGATAGAACCACCGATCGTGATTGAAAGGAGCGGAATATCCCCGCTTGGGATCGAGATTGAGGTAAAAGCGCGGCATGTTCCCTAAATCCATACCCCCGCCCCAGATAAACGCGCCGTAGAATTGAACTGCGGCGCTGAAGATGAGCGCGGGGACGTAAAGCGGCCAGCGGAACTCCAGCAACCTCGCGCCCGGTCGAAAAAACCACGCCGTGCAAAGCGCGAGGAACGGCTGGATGTCAATCAGGTAGCGATAGCAAAACGACCAACCGCCCCACCATTCGAGGTAGCAGGAATAGACCAGAATATGGGCGATGGTAAACGGCACACACAGATACATCACGCGTTGGAGGAAGGGCTTCGGCTCGCGAACTTCGACCGCGCCGCCGTCAGGGCGACGCTCGATCACGCGCCGCCGAGTTCGGAGCGCGCTCGCCATTCCAAAAAACGAAAAAATCGTCACGGGTCCCATCGTCAGCATTCCGAGACTCGGCGAAAAAAGTAACCCGATAAATCCCGCCGCAAAATTCTCTGGATGCAGATTATTCGGCACGCGCTGCTGCACCATGTTGTATTTGTATCCGGTCCATAGGATATGCCCGAAATAGACGTAGTTGTGAATAATGAACCAAAGCGCAACCGGAACGATTCCACCGAAGAACGCCAACTGCGCCCATCGCACGGGGAATTGTTCCGGAATCCATGCGTGACGCGCACGCTTGGCGATTCGGAGTTCCCATAGCCCAAACAAGAAAAATGGGAGCACGAAAAGAATATCGGTGAGCCTCATGCAGAATGCACTGGCAATTGCAAAACCGGCTAACGCCGCATAACGATAGCCTCCCTTTTGATCTGCAAGCCGAACGGCGCGTTCCATTGACCAAACAGAGAGAATCAGAAAAAACGCCGAGGGTCCCATCGCCCAGCTGCCTTGACTCGCAATCGCCCAAACGCTCGTGCCGAGCGACATGCCCGCCGTGACCAGCAGCGCGAGCAGAATTTTTCCACCGTGCAATCGCCGGATCAGACTGAACGTCAGCGCGCCGGTCAGCGCAATGACAAGCGCCGAGACCCACTTATCGAGATAAAACGTCAGGAAATGCTCCGGCGGCAGGTTCAGCATGTGGCCGTTGTAAAATACGAAGTAGATCGGAAAAAGAAGTGTCGGCATGTAGGTCGGATAAACGCTAATGACCTTGCCATAGCTGGGGCTTTTCGGGTCGTCCACGATGGTGTTCAAGTTCCAGGGTATCTGTGGCGCGCCCTGTTGCGGGAAGTAATACGAAAAATTCTTTGCAAGCATGACCGGCATAAACCGCGTCGCGTAAACGTCCGAGCCACCGATGAATCGTGCGTTCAGATTATAGATGACGAAGAGGATGGCGCAAATAATCCACGGAAGGGCGTAGGCTAATTTACCCCAGCGCGATCTATGCTGATTTTCGAAAGTCATCTCCGCCTGCGTAGGTCGGCTCTCCGAGCCGACTTTGGGAACCAGCGCCGAGCCATCGAGAATCGCTTCGGGCGCAGCATCCATAGGCGCGACCTCCGGCGTTGTGCCGGGCGCGGAAACTTCTTCCGGCGGCGGTGGATTCAAATCGTTTTCTTGCATGATACCAAGCGCCGCACGGTCACCCGCAGGGCACGAAGCGACATCCTAAACGCCCCAATCCCAAAACGCAACGCGCGAAAGGCACCCCAAATGCCCTTGAGCTATTCACCTCTCAAAGTTCTGAATCCCATCGTGCCCAATCTGGAATTAAATTGCCGAATCGGAGGTAATCTCGATCAAGATTTCGTTCCGGCGAAGAAACGGCAATGTCCAGGGTGGATCATAATAGGCAAAGGTTGGTTCGCCGACGGCTTCGAGATTCTTGTCATTCATGTAGTTCCGCAGCGTTTCGAGTCGCTTGTTGAAATCTGACTTCTCGATGCTGCCGTTGAATCTATAGACCGCGAATGTTCTCGAAGGAACCTCGCGCAGTTTGACCGCTGGGTTCTTGGGTTCGGGGAGATCGGCAAGTTTGTATTTGGAAGGCATCGTGAATTGGACGGTCCATTTGCCTTCCCCGGTTGGCTGCTGGGTCACGGGCGAAGTCATCGCGATCTTCTCGCTCTCGGCCTTTTGGCTGACGGGCGAGGTCATGGCGATTTTCTGACCCTTGGTGTTCGCTCCGAAGATGTAGTCGGCAAGGGGACTGAAAGACTTATTCACAGCATCAAAGCGCTCCCCATCGGCTTCGACTTCGGCAACGACGGTTGGAACGTAGCGGCGAATCTCAAGCTTGCCGTCGTCTTGTAAAACTTTGTAGTCGGGCTTTTCCACGAAATAGCGAAACGATGAGCAAGCGGTTGTGAAGAGCGAGATCAAGATCGGGATCGCCGAGATGAGCAGTGAGTATTTCATGCGCTTTGACAAAGAGGGTGCCTCCAATTCGGTAGTTACTTACGACCACCGAATTGGATTGTATCTTCCTGTGGTGGGGGCGACAAGTCCGTTCGATCCGAACTGAAT
>CAZPIK010000129.1:0-10560 GCA_964586185.1 uncultured Candidatus Sumerlaeota bacterium
AAACCCCAACGGGGTTTCGTCCCAAAGCCCAGGGTTGCCGAACAAAGTGAGGCTACCCTGGGTTCACGAGGTCTATCCTTGCAACCTCAACGAGGTTGCGCCGTTCGCAAAATCGCATTACGTCCCAAATTTGCAAGCCTCACGCGGTACGCTCACGTATTGATTCTCTTCGCTCTCGCGTTTGACGCTTCCGCTCAAAACCCCGAAGGAGCCGCGCCCGCTCCTCCCCCTACTCCCGCGCCGCAACCCGTCATCCTCCAAAAAAATCCCTCAGGCGCTCCCGCAAAGACGGGAAACGGAAGCCAGACCACACGCAACCAAACTGCGGCTCCAACCAAACCGCAACCGCCCGCGCAACCCGCTCAACCGGGACAGCCACCTGCTCCCGGAACGCCCGGCAAACCTGAAGAGAAAGCTCCTCCTGCGAATTCCCCCCCCTCCGATACGCCGCTCGAAAGCGTCGTGCCGACCCTCCCCAACGAAATCACCGATCAAGCCGAAAACGTTCCCGAGAACCCCGACCCGGTCATGGACGAACTCCCCGAAGGCGAGGACGACAACATTCGCCTCACGATGTTCAAGAAAGGCCGTCCCATCGAAGAGGTCATTGATGAAATCAATAAGAAGACCGGCATCGTCGTTCATGCGATGGAAAATGCCAAAGGCCAAAAAATTGATTTGCGCGTTAAAGACAAAACCGTCAAAGAAATTCTGGATGAAGTCGTTCTCGGAAAAGACATGACGTGGATTCGTCGCGCCGACGGCACCTATGAAGTTTGGGATAAGCCCTCGTTCATCGAGAAAGAACTGCGCAAACGGGTCATTCGCCGTGTGTTTCCGCTCCGTTATGTCAATGTCACCGACGTTCAATCGGCCGTCGAAGGTGTCAAGTCCGACGTTGGAGCCATCGCCGCAAACCCCCGCACGAATGAACTCATCATCACCGATCTTCCCGATAAGGTCGCGCTTATCGGCAGCATCTTGAAAGAAATTGACGTTCAACTTTATACCCGCACGTTCCGAATCAAATACGCCAAGTTTGATGAAGTGCAGGAACGGCTCCCCGACCTCAAATCTCCCGCCGGGATGATCCAAGTGGACGCCGCCAATCGTCTCATCATCGTCACCGACACGTTTGAGAAAATTAAACAGATCGAACAACTGATCATGCTGCTCGATATTGATCAACCGATCCGAATCTATCACCTGAACAGCATCGGCCTTGAAGCCGCCGACGCGGAAGACCTGATCGAGGACATCATCAAACCGCTCGCGACCGAGGACGCGCTCATCCAATTCAACGAAACCCAATCCACGCTCATCGTTAAGGATGTTGCCGAAGTTCACGACCGCATTCTCGAAGTGCTTAACGCGATGGATCGCACTCCGAAGCAAATCTGGATCGAAGGAGAAGTCTTGCTGGTTAGTCGCGCCTATAAATTCGAGTTCGGCACGGAATGGAGTTACAGCGGAAATCTTGATGAGGCCATCGCCCAACAGTTAATTCCATCGTTCGGCGGAAGCTCGACCGAAACTTCTTTCAGCGCATTGCCGAAAAGCATATTTCCCATCGTCGAAGGGGGCGGTGGAGGTTTGACCGTGATGAACCTAACGGGCAATCTCAAAATGCAGATGGACGCTCTCATGAGCGACGACAAGACAAGAATTTTGCTTCAACCCCGCGCGCTCGTTCGCAATGGCGAAGAGGTCGGCATTGACATCACTCAGGAAAATCCGCAGGGAACAACGTATCAAAATACAGGCGGCTACTATCCGCCCAACAACGGGACGGGGGGGGGCGGCTTCAACACAGGATATTACGGATCATCCATCCAAAACGTCGTGACCGGTCTTACGCTTTCACTCACACCTACGATCAGCAATCGCGGCCTGATTGAAATGGAAATTGATTTCGAAAATAGCACGCCGGACGTAAGGACGATCAAAGTCGCCGGAGAAGACAATACCGCCGTGGCACGTAACAGCGCTCATATTCAAACGGTCCTCATCATCCCAAGCGGAGAAACGCGCGTCCTGGGCGGTCTCATCAGTCGTTCGTCGGCTGATGGGCACGCTGGCATCCCGTTCTTATCAAAAATTCCATGGGTGGGCTGGCTGTTTGGCAAGACAACCAAAAATGATAATGAACGAAACCTCTTATTCTTTCTGACGCCGACCATCGTCGAAGAGCGACCTGAAATTGATCTGGTCGAGGTTCCCGTCAATGCCGCCGCTCGCGCGATGGCCCCCGTTGATCCGAACGCTTCGATGGAAATTCCGTTGGTGGATGAAAACGGCGTTGCGATCAATCCCGTTCCCGAAGACCTGATGCCATATCTCCGACAGGAAAATCCCGAACTTGAGTCGCCGCTTAATCCCGATCAGTTCATTACGCCCGACGGCGCGACCGACTCCGAACCGACGACACCGACGGAAGGGGCCGCGCTACACGAACCCGCTTCTCTCGGTCATGTTCGAATGCTCGAAGCTGTCGAAGGAATGCTCCGCGCAGATCCGAGCGTGAAGGAAGACCTTCCGAAAGATATGAAACTCACCTTTTCAGGTCCCGGCGCCGACCTCACGGGCAGCAAATCGCAGGTCGGTCCCGTCGGAACCATCGGTCCCGGCGGATCGAGCATGAAAGGGACTCCGGCCAAACGCGGTCCGGCGAAACCCGGAACCCCAGGCGCGCCCGGTCAACCTAAACCGGGAACGCCCGCGCAACCCGGCGTTAAGCCTCAACCCGGAGCGCCACAGCAACCCGGTCAGCAACCGCAACAAGCGCCGGTGCAGCCGGGCATGGTCGTGCAGCCACAACCGGCCGTCGTCGTCCAACCTCAGCCTGCGGTGGTCATTCAACCCCCACCCCAACAACCCGCTCCCCCACCCCAGTAAGGAGTTCTCGATGTCCCTGCTCGAACAAATCCAAGACGAAATCAAAACCGCGATGAAGTCCAAAGACGTCGAACGCTTGGGTGCGCTTCGACTCATCAAGACCGATCTCGCAAAAGCGGAATTGGATCAAGGCAAAGCGTTAACCGCGGACGCCGAAATCGCCGTCTTGAAAAAAATGGTTAAGCAACGCCGCGACTCCATCGAACAATTCACGCAAGGCGGTCGCACCGAACTCGCCGCCAAAGAAATAGCCGAACTCAAAATCATTGAAACGTTTCTCCCCGCCGGACTTTCGGATGCCGAAATGGAAGCGATCGTTGACGCCGCGTTTGCGGAAATGGGCGAAATCCCCGCAGGAATTTCTCCCGGCGCGATCACGGGCAAAGTCATGGGAAAACTCAAAGCCGCCGGAAAACCGTTCGACGGCAAACGCGCCAGCGAGCTCGTCAACGCACGCCTAAAGCGATAAATCTCCCTTAAAAAAATCTGGATTCTTTTGCAGAGACTGTTAATCTCAACGCCCTTGAGCGTTTGCTAAGGGCAAGACGCGCCTGAAATTCGGGTAGCAGTCCAAAACCAAACGACATAAATAGCTGGAATAAATAGATTTAGGAGATATAAGTCATGACCATCAAAATTGGAATCAACGGATTTGGTCGCATCGGCAGACTGGTCTTTCGTGCCGCGCTGAATAACCCCGGAATCGAAGTTGTCGCGATCAACGATCTAACCGACACGCATACCCTAGCGCATCTGCTGAAATACGACTCCGTTCACGGAACGCTGGAGCAGGAAGTCTCAGCGACCGCTTCGGGCATCAAAGTCGGCGCGCGCGAAATCAAGGTTTTCTCGAAAAAAGATCCGAAGGAATTACCGTGGGGCGAAGCGGGCGCGCAGATCGTCGTCGAGAGCACGGGCATTTTCACCAAGCGCGAAGCGGCGGCGGCTCACTTAGCGGGCGGTGCGAAGAAGGTCATCATCTCGGCTCCGGCCAATGACGCCGACATCACGATCGTCATGGGAGTCAATCATCAGATTTACGATCCCGCCAAGCACACGGTCATGAGTAACGCCTCATGCACGACGAACTGCCTCGCGCCGGTCGCGATGGTGCTCGATCAAAAATTCGGGATCGAACATGGCCTCATGACGACGATCCACTCTTACACCAACGACCAACGCATTCTCGATTTCGTTCACAAAGATTTGCGTCGCGCTCGCGCGGCGGCGGTTTCGATGATCCCCACGAGCACGGGCGCGGCATCGGCCATTGGGCTGGTGTTGCCGAATCTCAAGGGCAAACTCGACGGACTCGCCATTCGCGTTCCAACACCAAACGTTTCATTGGTGGATTTCACTGCGCGGCTCAAGAAAAAGTCGAGCGTTAAAGAAATCAATGCCGCGCTAAAAGAAGCTGCTGACGGCCCGCTGAAAGGCGTCCTCGCCTATAACGAACTCCCGCTCGTCTCGATTGACTACAACCACTGCAAGATGTCCTCGACGGTGGACGGCCTTTCGACCGCCGCGATTGACGGCGACTTCATCAAGGTGCTGAGCTGGTACGACAACGAATGGGGCTACAGCAACCGCGTGGTTGATCTGGCCGCGTTGGTCGGAGCCAAGTTGTAATTCATAGGAAAAATAATAAATGCGCCAACCCATCATCGCCGGAAACTGGAAAATGTATAAGACCGCGAGCGAGGCGGAATCGCTCGTGCGCGATCTGATCCCGCTCGTTAAGAACGCGAAAGCCGAAATCGTCGTCTGCCCGACGTTCACCGCGCTGGATCGTGTGGCTTCATTACTTAAGAACACAAACGTCGTTCTCGGCGCGCAAAATGTTTATTGGGAAGAAGAAGGCGCGTTCACCGGCGAGATCGCTCCCGCCATGCTCAAAGATTTGGGAGTGACTTACGTTATCGTCGGCCATTCCGAGCGGCGGCAGTTTTTTCACGAAACAGACGAAACGGTCAACCGTCGCGCTAAGGCCGCTCTTGCGCATGGTTTAAAACCGATCATCTGCGTCGGCGAGCGATTGGAAGAGCGCGAGTCGAATAAGACCTCCGATGTCGTGACTTCGCAAATCAAAGGTGGCCTTGCCGAGTTAACCGCCGAACAGGTGCTTACCTCCGTCATCGCCTACGAGCCGGTTTGGGCTATTGGAACAGGAAAAGTCGCGACGAAGGAACAAGCGCAGGAAGTCCATGCCTTGATCCGTAAACTGCTCGCGGACTTGTTCAATACGCAAGTCGCGGAATCGGTGCGCATCCAATACGGCGGCAGCGTGAAACCCGACAACGCCGGAGCATTGCTCTCGCAACAGGATATTGACGGCGCACTCGTCGGCGGAGCCAGCCTCAAGGCCGATTCGTTTGCAGGAATTGTTACTGCGGCCTGATTTTCACATTCATCAATGGTATGATTCCCAATCAGAGGGTTGGGAATGATATCCGCCGATAGAAAACGTTCCATCAAGAAGATGTCGCGGGTAATCGCGCTGGGCGTGAGTCTCCCCTACGCCGGGCTTGTCCTTTTTCAAAATAAACTGATGTATCATCCCACGCGCTACCCGGATGAAGCCGTCGCGGGAAAGGGATTTTACGATAAGTTCATTCCCTATAAAACTTCCGACGGACTCGATCAGTGGGGGATGTTGATTACTCCCGAGCCGAATGCGCCCGCTCCCCCTCGTCCGTCATTTTACATCGCATTCAATGGCAACGCCTCCACCTCGATGGGTCTCTCGGATGAGTTCCAACGCTTAGCCAATCGCACGGGCTGCACATTTTTTCTGCCCGATTATCGTGGTTATGGTTTTAATTCAGGACGCCCCACCGAATCGGGATTGGTCGCCGATTGCATCGGAGCCTATGACACCATGCAGTCCGAAAACCGATTCCAGAATGGTGTTGGGCTGTTCGGAATTTCACTCGGCGGCGGAGCGGCATTTGCGGTCGCCGAGCAACGTTCAGCGGAAAAGATCGTAACGCTTTCAACATTCACCTCAATGGATGATATGGCGCGTGAACTTTTCCCTTGGCCGATCCATTTGGGGTGTATGAACCATTGGCCGAATGATTCGCGTCTGGCAGAATTGCTCACCCGACCCAAGGAAAAGCGTCCCAGCGAAATCGTCCTCTTCCACGGAAAGGCAGATGAGCTTATCCCTTTTGCCATGGGTGAAAGATTGGCCAAATCTCCCGGCGCAGAGTCGCCCGAATCTGGCGTTCGATTTATCGGCGTCCCCCGCGCGGGTCATCCTAATGTAATAGATGTCGGATTCGAGCAAGTGGCTCGCGCGTTAAATCCCCAAATCAATTAAACCATTTCGCATGAAATATATTTTCATTCTTCTCCTTGTCGCGCTGACCATGATGGGCTTGCAGTCCCGCTATTATCGCGGACAAACCGTCAAGCAATACAATAAAGCCATTGCGGCGTTGCCTGATAATCCAAGCGGAGGATTTGATGCCATAGCGGTAACGTTCGATTATAGCGGATTCTTTACGCTCGGTCTCGCCAAGCAAATGCAGTCGCAGTTTTTTCAAATGATGCGGGATCGCACGATTGCTAAAACCTCTTCCACGGTGCCAGGTCAGCTTGATTGGCCTGTGGTTTTGATTGCCGCATTGCGGATCTTTGATAAGGCAAAACACGATCCGAAACTTAGCGACTCCGTGAAAGAGCCTTTCGACGAGTTCATGCGCGACCTTGTAAAGGCAGCGATTTCAGGCGGAGAGAAAATGAAGGAAACCGCTTCGCTCTCCAGGTGGGATTTTATGATCACACGGCTTGGCGAGGTCAGCCGCAATTCGACGATTCCGGTCGAAGGAATGCAGGAGGAATTCGATGACTGGCTTCGTCAATTGCGCACCACCGACCGAAGAGTCATCGGCTTGAACGACGCGAAGCGAACCGCCCTTGAAGAATTTCGCGAAGGGATCAAGTCGCTTGGACTCGTCCCCTCGGACACTTCATCCGATCCCTTGATCGCTCCCATCAAAAAAAAGCAGGCGGATCAATGGCTGTTCGATGCGGATCGGCATTTCAGCCGCGCGGAGGTGGCCTGCAGGCGATTTGCTAACGAATTCGAAAAAGGCGCCCTCCCACCCGAACTGAAGGCGATTTATCATAAGTCCGTATTCAACCACGCCGCAATTCGTGTGGCGCATCTTATAGATTATGGCTACGCCAAACTCTTGGATGAAGCCAGTATGTATGTGATTGATCTATATGTTTCATTCGCCAATGACACGATTCCCTCGGACGCCGAGATCGTGGCTGAATTTGTCAAGACGACGACAGACCAACTTCAGGAAGTGAATAAAGCCCTGATGACGGACATCGGAGCATTCGGCGAAGACGGGCTTGCGCTAAAGGCCCTCGTGAATTGGACGCTTGTTGGATTTTGGAATACGATTAACAGGAGGGATCACAGCCAAAAGGCGCGTGAGCAATATCAAGCAGATCAATCTACCCTTGCAGAAAGTCCCGAGGGCACAAAGTTAATTTCGATTTTGAATGGCGCAGATTATCCCCATGTCATTTTGAAATAATTCGAACTTAAATCCACCGCGTGTCTCGAGTACTCATTTTCAGAATCTCGAATCACATTGCCGTGTCACGATGACTCAAATTCGGAACGTGCAATTCCACCTTAACCAAGGCCTTTCGACTTAAATCAAGATTTTTCAATCGAAAACGTCGCCGTTACCTCCCCATTCGATTCTGGCATCAGGTTTGCAATGTCTGTTCGCGCAAGACGCAAGGGCGAACGAAGCCCCAGAGTGCGTCCAGAATCTATCTACGGAGGTCTAGAACAATGACTCTTATCAAGTATCAACCGACCCGTGAAGCCGCGCGAAGCGCCCCGGGATTTTTCGGAGAGTGGGGCGGGATGGATCGCCTGTTTGAAGATATGGTTCATTGGCCCATGCGTGGATATTCGGGCACCGAATCGGCCGTATTCTCGCCTGCGGTGGATATCCATCAGTGCGGCGATGAACTGCTCGTGAAGGCCGAACTCCCCGGGGTGAAATCCGAGGACATCGAGTTGACGATTCACGGTGACACCGTGACAATCAAGGGTAGCAAGAAACAGGACGTTGAAGAGGGCGAGGGAAAATATCGCTACATCGAGCGGCGTTACGGCGAATTCCTCCGCACTTTCTCGCTTCCCACCGCGGTGGATGAATCGAAAGCGAAAGCCGATTTCAAAGATGGCGTTCTTGAGATTCGTCTTCCGATTGCCGAAGCGGCCAAGCCGAAAAAGATCGCGATTGCGAACGGCAAATAAGGCGTAGGTTTAGCTTTTTGGGACCCAAGGTTGCTCAGCCTTGGGTCCCTATTTTTTTGAACAACTTATCGTCGTTCAGCGACTTCAGCGGATAATTCGGCCAAGGCATCCTGCAATGACTTGACCCCTTGGTCGCCAAGTCCATGTCGCCGTACGGCGACGCTTCCGCTTTCAGCTTCCTTCCGACCAATGACAAACATAACGGGAATTTTTTGTGTTTCGGCCTCGCGGATTTTTTTGCCGATCTTTTCGTTGGAATCGTCCAGCGTCGCGCGCAACCCGGCCGCCTTCAGTTTTTCCACGACGCCTCGCGCGTAATCTCCCGCATCGGTCGTGATGGGCAATACGGCCGGCGCGAGCCAGAGCGGAAAATTCCCGCCGAAGTGTTCGATCAAAACACCCGTGAATCGCTCGAACGAACCAAACGGCGCGCGATGAATCATCACGGGGCGATGAGGCTTATTGTCCGCCCCTATGTATTCGATTTTGAATCGCTCGGGCAGCACATAATCAAGCTGTACCGTTCCAAGCTGCCATTTTCGCCCGATGCAATCCTTGACGATGAAATCCACTTTCGGACCGTAGAACGCCGCCTCGCCTGCCGCTTCGACAAACGGGAACTTCATTTCAGTCAGAACTTTTCGGAGCGTCTCCTCGGCCTTCTTCCACACTTCAGGATCGCCCGCGAATTTGTCGCTCTTGGGATCATGCAGCGAAAGTCGAACCTCGAAGTCATCAAACTTGAGTGTGCGAAATACATGCGCAACGAGTTCGATGGTCGAACGGAATTCCGCTTCAACCTGTTCCGGCGTCACAAAAAGATGCGCGTCATCCTGTGTGAATCCTCGCACCCGCGTCATGCCGTTCAGCTCGCCCGATTGCTCAAACCGATAAACGGTTCCGAATTCCGCCAGCCGAATGGGCAGATCGCGATAACTGCGCGGTTCGGCGGCGTAGATCATGATGTGATGCGGACAGTTCATCGGCTTCAGCAAATACTCCGTGTCGTCGTCGCGCATCTTGATCGGTGGAAATTGCGAATCGGAATAATATGGATAGTGACCGCTCGTTTTGTAGAGTTCGATGTTGCCGATGTGCGGAGTATATACCGGATCGTATCCGCGCTTGACCAATTCGCTCTGCATAAAATCTTCGAGCGCGGAACGCAAGACCGATCCCTTGGGCATCCAGAGAATCAAACCACTTCCGACCAAAGGATTGATCGTGAAGAGTCCGAGCTGCTTACCGATGGTGCGATGATCGCGCTTTTTCGCTTCCTCGATTTGCTTCAGATATTCATCGAGTTCCTTCTTCGAAAAAAACGCGGTTCCATAAACGCGCTGTAGCTGCCGACTGCTGGCGTCGCCGTGCCAATACGCCCCCGCGACCGACATCAACTTGAACGCGCCGATCCGCCCGGTCGAGGGAACATGCGGGCCGCGGCAGAGGTCTTCCCAATTTGTTCCCGGCGCGCCCGTCGCATAAAAGCTCATGACGTCGCCCTCGGCGCGGTTGACGTTGTCGGTTTTGTAGAGGTCGTCGCCGAGCTTGGAAAGCGCCTCGGAGCGTGACATTTCATAACGCGTGAAAGGACGATCCTCCGCGACGATCTTCGCCATTTCGGCCTCGATCGCGGGAAAATCCTCCTCGCTGATGGCGTGGGGACAATCTATGTCGTAATAAAATCCGTTGTCCACGGGCGGACCATAAGCGAGTCCGGTTTTCGGCCAGAGCCGCTGGATCGCCTCGGCCATAACATGCGCCGTCGAATGACGAACGAGAAAGAGCGCATCCGGGTTTTCAACCTTGGCCGTGATCAATTCCAATGCCGCATCGGATTGGATCGGGCGATTGAGGTCGCGCAGTTCGCCATCCACCTTTGCTCCAATGGCAGCCTTGGCTAATCGCGGACCGATCCCCTCGGCGATTTGCAACGGCGTAACGCCCGCTTCGCAGGTCTTGGTGCTTCCGTCAGGTAGTGTGATGACGATGGACATGAACAATCCTTGCTTTTAAGTGTGTGCGTTCATGCACACTGCCGTATCCTAGAGGGACTGAGCGTCCCGTGCAAGGATGGAGAAAACGCAGTGTCAAATTGAACTATATCGTCAACTGTGTCATTCTATTTATGCGTAGAGGTTAAGCTCAGGTGATGACCCAAGCCGTTTCAGAAATCTACTCCCAAGCCCTCAAAAATCTACCAGCACCGCAGCGACTGGAACTTGCGTCATTGCTCTTGGAAAGCATACCTCCGCAAGCGGTCGTTGATTACAGTGAAGCATGGTCGGACGAGGATATTCGGGAATTTAGCGCTCATTGCCTGAATCGTCTCGGCGGCGATGTGAACGGCAATGGGTAAGAGACCACCT
>CAZPIK010000130.1:0-10316 GCA_964586185.1 uncultured Candidatus Sumerlaeota bacterium
TTTTCCGCATGGGACGGGGCTAATGGTGAGACCGGGATTTTGCGATTTTAGGGAGCAAGAGCGGCCGTGATGTTCAAAACCACTTTTCTTCCGTTCGGACGCGCTCTTTCGCGCACCGTTTGGATTTTTGTATGGATCGCGTGCGCAGTTTGGGCCACGGCTCAGGGCGTCACCCCGCCCAAGGAAAAAAGCTCCTCGGACGGTCCCCAATTTCTAAGTGGCATCCTGATCGAACCCTCCGGCGGAACTTACCGCGACGCGGCAAAGCTGGATCGGATGGTCGAGGAACTGAAGCGTTCGCCTTTCGACGACATTTACATTCAAGTTCGCGCATATGGCGACGCTTATTACGCTTCGCAGATTGTTCCGCGCGCTTATGGCGTATCCGAACGGATTAGCGAGAAGGAATCGTTCGATCCGCTCGGACGTTTTCTGAAAGCGATCAAATCCGATACCAAACGTCCGCGCCGGGTCTTCGCGTGGATTATTCCTTTCCGCGTCGCGAATGTGGATCGTCCGACCGACGCGAACAACGTCGCGAAGCAAAATCCCGATTGGCTCTCCATGGATTCAAAATTCAAGAAACAGGACGCCGAGGGGAATCAATACTTGGAACCGGGATTAGATGAGGTTCAAGGGCATTTGGAATCGGTCGTCGCGGAGCTTGCGAGCAAGTATCCGGTGGATGGGATTCTTGTGGATGACCTTCGGTATCCCGGCACGGCAGGCGATTGGGGATATCATCCGTCATTGCTGGACGCGTGGCGCTCGCAAACCGAATCAAAGGATGCGCCCGCGCCGAACAACGCGGCATGGGGAGAAATTCGACGCGGCGCGATCAACGCGTGTGTTTCGCGCATGTCGGCGGCGGCCAAGAAGGCGCGACCCGAAATGATTTTTGCGGTGTTTGCATCGGCGGAGAATCCACCCGCTTTCGATAATTTTTCCGCGAGCGTGGAATACACAGCGCTCATGCAGGATTGGCCCTTTTGGATGAAGGAAAAGAGCGTGGATTTGGTTGTGCTTAAGAATTATCACGCCGAGGCGGAAGGCGGCGGACCGCAGTTCGACCGTTGGAATGCCTTCGCCGCGATGCAGGTGAAACAAACCGGCGTCGAGATTTTGTGCGCGACGGCGGGTTATCAAAATCTTTCGATTGACGCGATGGCGCAATTGCGTCGCGCGCAGGATGTGGGACTTGCGGGAGCGGTCGTTGCGAACTTCCGCGCGCCCGTTCAGGATGAAGCCTCGCGCGAGCTTTTCTTCCGTGCCGTGGCCAGCACGATTTTTTCGGACGACTCCAAGCGTAAACCGCTCAAAGAAACGCAAATGGCGCTCGGCGAGGGCCTACCTCCAAAGGAAGAAATCCCGCCGCCGCCCGAACCTCTTGCTGTGCCGCCGACGCTTGATGAAGTGGTCAAGGGAATTGACGAAAAACTGGACGACCGGATGGGACGATTCACAAACCTGATCGAGCCTTCCGACGAAGCCATTGGCTATCTTCGGAAAATGTATTCGAATATTTTTAATTAGCGGTCCATCGAATCATGATTGACCGTTATACACTCCCCGAAATGCGCGCGCTTTGGAGCGAGGAAGCCAAGTTCCAAAGTTGGCTTGAAGTTGAAATTCTCGCCTGCGAGGCGTGGGCGGAAAAGGGCGAGATTCCCGCCGCCGATCTCAAGAACATCAAAGATAAAGCCGCGTTCACCGTCGCGGAAATTGACGAGATTGAAAAGACCGTTCATCACGACGTGATCGCGTTCACGACCTGTCTTGCGAATCACATCGGCGAGTCATCGCGTTTCGTTCATCTTGGACTTACCTCTTCCGATGTTGTGGATACCGCGCTCAGTTTGCGAATGGTTAAAGGGATGGATTTGATTCTCGCGAAGCTCGACACGCTGCTCGCGACCCTTTCCGAAAAGGCGCTGGCCTATAAGCGCGAGATCATGATTGGCCGGACTCACGGCATTCACGCCGAGCCAACTTCGCTGGGTCTAAAGTTCCTGATTTGGCTCATGGAAATGCAACGCAACCGCGAGCGGCTTTTGCGCGCGAAGGAGACCATCGCCGTCGGAAAAATTTCTGGAGCGGTCGGAACTTACGCGCACACGGGACCCTTCATCGAGCGATACGTTTGCGAAAAATTGGGGCTTAAGCCCGCGCCAGTTTCGACGCAGGTGCTTCAGCGCGATCGCCACGCTGAACTTTTGGCCGCGCTTGCGCTCGCCGGGGCGACGATCGAAAAAATTGCAACGGAAGTCCGCAACCTCCAGCGCACGGATATTTATGAATTCGAAGAGCCATTCCGCAAAGGTCAGAAGGGTTCCTCCGCGATGCCGCACAAGCGCAATCCGGTCGGTTGCGAGCAGCTTTGCGGACTTGCGCGGCTCCTGCGCGGCAATATGCTCGTGGCTTTTGAAGATGTCCCGCTTTGGCATGAACGCGATATCAGCCACTCCTCCGCCGAGCGGGTCATCATTCCCGATTCGATGGAACTGCTTCATTACATGCTACATCAGATCAATCGAATTTTGGATGGCGCGCAACCGAAGCGCGACCGGATGAAAGAAAATCTCGCCAAGACCGGCGGATTGCTTTACTCGCAGAAAGTTCTGCTTGCGCTGATTGATAAAGGAGTTGTGCGCGAGGAGGCTTACCTCATCGTGCAAGATAACGCGATGAAGACGTGGGAAGATCGCGTTCCGCTCGCCGATCATCTGATGGCCGACGCAAGATTCACGGCGAAGTTCACGCGCGAAGAGTTGGAACAACTTATGGATCCCGCTTCGTATCTGAAGCACGTGGATGACATTTACGCGCAGTGCGGGCTTTGAAAATTGACAGGGATGAAGGGGGTGCACGGGATGAATGCGAATTCAAATACCGAAGCAAAATCCTTGTCAGGCTCCAGTTTCATCTCTGCGCCTTTGCGCCTTTGCGTCTTTGCGTTAATTTCTTCCGCACTGGCGTGGAACGCCGTTTCTGAAACGCGCGTCTTTGTTTCAAAGATGCGTGCCGGTCGCGCATTGCAGGCCGCGCGGGCGGGAGCAAAAGCCGAAGCGATGAATCTTGCCCGCGCGTCGCTGGCCGCGGACCCAAACAATACGCAGTCGCAGTATCTACTCGCGTCGAAGTTGAAAGACGCGGGGGAGATCGCGCCCGGCGGTGAGCTGGATCGGCTGCTTGAGCGAATGCTCGAAACGTATCCGAGCCAATCGGCGGCGCGGCGGCTTGCGGGGGAGATCGCGTTTCGTCGCGGCGATTTTTCGCTTGCGACGGAGCGGCTTTGGGAGGGGATGTGGATCAATCCGACGCCGCCCAGTTCGCCCGCGAATTACTGGAGAATGACGATGGTCGCATCGGCGCGAATGGATCGTCGGGATGATGCGCTGGCCGCCGCTCGTCGCGCCGAACAACTCGCTCCGCGCGATCCGCTCCTCTCGCCACGCGAACGCGAAGAACTTGCGCGTGATGTCGCCGCAACGCGGGCTTCGGTTCAAGTCAACAAGAACTGAGACCGCAATTCATACCGACGCAGAGATTCATCTGATTTCCACCCCTCCAAATTCTTAGCGCAAAGGAAGCGCTCGCGCCCGGGCCTTTGTCGGATCAATTGTAAGCAACGCGCCAGTTTCCAAGAGCGATTCAAATCGCTGAATAGCTTCGACGACAGTCTTACCAAGACGATCAGGCAAAATGTCCTGCGCCCTGATTTGGATAATGCTCGGTCGGGCGTTACGACTGAGTGCAATCAGTCTTCCAAAATCAAGATCGTGCGTGAAAACCGCATGTTGATTCTGGATCGCCCAACTCACCAATTCCTCATCGGGAGCCTTGGGATCGCCAATGGTGGACCAGTGGACCGACTTCCACCCCTGCCGCGCGAGAACATCAACCCACGCGGGCGAAAGATTCATGTCAATCACGATGCTGAGGCTCATTCCGCGCCAATGGGCGCTTCGATTTCCTCGACGCGCCATGCGGCATACGAGAGGGATTCACGAATGTCTTCAGGTTCAAGATAGGGATAAGCCGCAAGGATTTCGGTTTCGGTGCGTCCGGCGGCGAGCAAACCGACGATGGTTCCGACCGTGACCCTAAGGCCGCGTATGCAAGGCTTTCCGCCCATGACTTCGGGATTTAAGGTGATTCGTGACATTTTATCTTCTCCCGGCTGGCTCTATTCAACGCGCCAAGGGGTCAGAACGCAAGCCTCTCATCGCGCGGGGTAAGTTCATCTAAACTCCGCCTCCCGCGGCGCTTCCTGCTAATCCCGCAATTTTGTCCCGCACTTCGGACAATGATATGTGGAAGAAAACCAGTCTTGCGAATATGACGCTTTTCCACACACATGACAGAAGAATGTACAGCGAAAACTTACAAACGTGATAAGCCCAAACATTGGTGGCATGATCAATAAGAGCAGATATTGCTTCATCATGATCAACATGAAGCTAACAAATAAACAAAACAAAATGCCCGAACCGACAATATTCCGACGTTGCCAAAGCCATTTCGATTCCGGGGTTGGACGACTACGTATCCACAACCACGAACCAAGACTCAAAGGAATCCATAACATGGCGAAATAGATCAGGTATTGACGAAAATTTTCAGGGTTCATATCAAGTACAGCTTAGGTTGCATTTGTGCGTCGAGAAATTCAACAAATGAGCGTACAAACATGCCTACCGCGTGAGCAACCCCGCATCGAGGACGAACTGCGAGCCGGTGACGTATCGGGCGCGGTCGGAGGCTAAATACAGAACCGCCTGCGCCACGTCGTCGGGTTCGATCCACGGCACAGGCAGTAAGTTCCCCGCCGAGGCTTCGGCGATTTCTTTCGGCGTCTTTCCTTCGAGCGCGGCGAGGCCGTCGTTCATCGGAGTGTTGACGCCGGTCGGATGAATCGAGAGAGCGCGGATGCCATGCGGCGCGAGTTCGATAGCCCACGATTTGGTCAGGCCGGTTAGTCCCCACTTTGACGCGGCGTAATGCGAGAGGCGGTTCATTCCGCGAAAACTGGCAATGGAGGCGTTGTTAATGATGACGCCCGATTTTTGCGCGATCATGATCGGGATCACGCGCCGCCCGACCATCCACGAACCCTTCAGGTTGATGTCGAGCATCGCGTCCCACGCTTCTTCGGTCAGTTCGTGCGACGCGCCGTAAAAACAAATTCCGGCGTTGTTGAAGAGGATGTCAATCCGCCCGAACGCGGCCTTCGTTTCGTTCACGGCCTTGGTGATCGCCGCGTCGTCGCGCACGTCCCCCGCAAAGACGAGCGCCTTGCCGCCCGCTTTTTCGGCGTCGCTTTTCAGCGATTCCAAATCGGCCATCGAGCCGAGTTTATATCCGGGATAGTCAATCTGCTTGGCGACATCGAATCCGACGATTTGCGCCCCTTCTGCCGCCAAAGCGAGCGCAACCGCCCTCCCCTGCCCATGCGCCGCGCCCGTAATGAACGCCACTTTACCCTCGAATTCGCCAGCCATGCCCAATGCCTCCTTCTGATCCCAACCGGATCGGGACAAGCATCATACTGTTTGTCTGGGAGGAAGCAAAACTCCTTTAGTAAACACTCACGTATGAAGGATTCTCCTTGCCCCGATCCAATGCATTGCCGAAAATGACCGCATGCCGCATCTTGACGCCACAACTACAGCCGAAGAGGATCGGCGCGATGCCGCTGCTGCCAAGCGTGTTCGAGCTAATATCAAGGCGGGTCGAGACCGAATGATCCCTTGGAAAGAAGCTAAGAAGCGGTTAAAGAAGATCAGGGTTCGGTCTTGATCCACCGTTCGAATGTTTTTGCAATTTCAGACTTGTCATAGCCGGGCCAGCGTGATATAAGACGGGGCTTTTGTCGGCTGGAAGAGGAGCCTTACTGCCATGTCATACGCCGTTGTCCGCACGGGCGGAAAACAATACCGGGTCGCCGAGGGGCAAAACCTCCGCGTCGAGAAGATCGAAGCTGAGATCGGTCAGGAAGTCGAATTGGCCGATGTCGTCATGCTCGAACACAAGGGGCAGGTCGTGCTGGATAAGCCGACGCTCGGGCGGGTCAAGGTCAAGGCCAAGGTCGTCCGCCACGGTCGCGGGGCAAAGGTCATCACCTATAAGTATCGCCGCCGCAAGGGGTATCACCTCCGCAAGGGACATCGGCAGGATTTCACGGAGATTCGGATTCAATCCATCGGCGCATAGGGATTTTCGAAGAGGAAGGATGAACGGCAATGGCTCATAAAAAAGGGGTAGGCTCATCGAGGAACGGGCGCGATAGCAATGCTCAACGGCGTGGCGCGAAGGTTTTTTCGGGACAGGTCGTGACGGGCGGTTCGATTTTGGTTCGCCAATGCGGCAATCAGTTCTGGGCGGGCGAGAACGTCGGCCAGGGACGCGACTTTACGCTTTATGCCAAGGTTCCGGGGCGCGTGGAGTATAAGCCCAGCCACGACCGCCGATACATCCACGTCGTTGCTTCGAACGACTAAAGCGCGGCGAGGGTTTTCTCGATGCCGCATTTATTTTTCACAAAACTGTCCGCCCTTCTTACGGGCGGACTTTTTATTTTTATCGGCGTCGCGCTAGCGACCGCCGAAACCGCGCTCGTCACGGCCAACACACTTACGCTCCGCGAAAAGGAAGATTCAAAAGCCAAGGCGATTGAATCGCTGAATAAATGCGACATGGTCGAGGTCAAGTCGCGCAAGGGCGATTGGGCGGAGGTCGTCGCGAAAAGCGGCAACGCAGGTTGGGTTCTGGCAAAGTATCTTACGCGCTCGCGATTCGTCACCGTCGCGGCGGATGAAGCGAACGTGCGGCAAGGCCCCGCCGATTCCTACGACGTGATCATGAAGTTCAACCGCGATTATCCGCTTGAAGTTCAGGACGGCGCTGAAGGTTGGCTGAAGGTTATTGACGTGGATGGCGACCGAGGATGGATTTCGGCCAAGCTGGTCGCCTTCGAGCCGTGCGTGATTACCAAGAAAGACGACAGCAACGTCCGCGAAGCGGGAAGCACCGAGCATCCGATTGTCTTCACGACGCAAAAGGGGGTCATCCTTCGCGTGCTTGAGGAAAAGGATGGCTGGCTTAAAGTCAAGCACCGCGACGGAGACGAAGGTTGGATTTCGGCCAAGATCGTGTTTGGCTGGATTCCCTCCGAACCGGAAAAACCCGCCGTGAAGAGCATCGTCAAAGAAGTCCCGCAGGAAAAAAAGAAAGCCACAAAAAGCTCGACCAAGAAAACTTCCCCGAAAAAAAGTTCGGCAACGACTACCACCAAGAAATAGTGGCCCCGGTCATCCGGGAACAACCGCAACCCCTTATTTCTCTTCTGTGGGTGAACTGAGATTTTTCGAAAGAGTTTCCGCGCGTTGACCGCATAACATCACAAAAAGGTAAAAGATCAAACCGACGGCAAGAACGGCGCGCGCGCCCATGGTCACGCCGACGATTGAAGCAAACGACGACCCGGCAATGGTCGCCGCGCCGTTGACCGCCCATAGTCTCTGAATCGCCCATTCACCCGTCGGCGCAGCCAGACGCACGCCAAGCGGAAACGCAAACCCGAGCGCGAATCCCGTGATCCCCATCATAAGGGAGATAATGCCGGAGCGGAGAAACGCGCCGCCTATGTTATCGAGCAGCGGGAACAAGGACATCGAACCCATGAGCACGGCAATGACTATGATGATGCACATCCAAGCCGGAGTAAATCGTTCATCTTTGAATGCGCGAGATGAACAAGCCGATCCCAATCCCGTTCCGAGCAGCATGGAAAACAGCACAACCGAAAAAGCGAGCGTCGGTTGTCCGAGAATAAGGATGAGCCGCTGATGCATTCCCAACTGCACAAAGATGTACCCGAATCCGATTCCCATGAAATAGAGGGTCATCCAACGATATAGCGCGCGCGACTGAGGCGTGGCGTGGGCGGAGGGGAGCGAGAATCTGGCGAGCGCAAGCACCCAGAGCGCGAATGCAAGCGAAGTAACGAATAGAATCATGAGCACTCGCGTTCCATTAATCGTGATTTCCAAAATCGCGCCCAGCGACTCAGGGAATTTGAGCGCGTTGCCCGGTCGAAGCAATAGGAAGAAATAAGGACGCATATCGGTCGGCGCGGACATATCGAAGAAATGGTTGGCGATCACGGCTCTTCGCGTCGTCGGATCGAGCAATCCGGCGATGACCGGATCGGTCGAGGCCGTGTCGGGAACGGCAAGAAAGTGCATTTTTTCGCGCTGTGTGATCGCCCGCAGTCGGCCGATTTCCTCCGCGGTAAACGGTTTCTTGGAGACGATAATGGTTGAGTTTAGACCATCCATCGCCGCTTGGGCCTCTTCGGCCGTTCGTTCGCTGGCAAGAATGATATGGTTCCGAGCATCTTCGATGCCGATTCGATGCAAGGCTTCGCAGGCAAGTGAGACCAAGCGTTGAACTTCGGCTGGAACGTCCCGGATGTACCACCGCGTCATGGTCAGGACTCCATGATCAGTCAATGCGTTCAGAAACGTTTCCCAACCTTCGACCGTATAGAGTCCGTTTTCCGAAAGAACAAATCCCCCTCCGGCGGTCGCGGCCCAGGTGTCAATCATCGAGGCTTGGATGACGTCATACTTTTTTCCCGAATGTTTAATGCCCACTCGCGCCTCGGAGTGAATGAGCGAAACCTCCGGATAGTTTCCGATGCCGTTGAACTCGAGGAGAGTGGGATTGCGGTGAAGGTCAACGATAATGCGGTTTAGTTCGTAGCCGTCCACATGCTTGGCTCCGGAAGCCAACGCCGCAAGGATATCCACTCCGCCGCCGACCCCGATGATCGCGGTCTCGTTGAGTTCTCGACCCAACCGGTAGCCAATGTGATTGACCGATTGGTTCCACCAACTTTGAACGGGGATCGGATTTCCCTCTCTTCGGTGAGGCAATTCCCACACGGTCGTTGCCGCCGTCTTATCAATGACGATCTGATAGGCCTTTCGGCCCGGAATTTCAAATTGCAGAACCAAGATGCGACTATGTTCATTCCAATGCTCGAACACCACGTTCTGCCCGACCGCAAGTTTTAGAAATTTGCCGTGTGTGTAATAGTTGGCGAAAATTCCGACCGCCGAGAGCGCCACCATCGCGAGCGAGACCACGCGCAGTTTGATAAGACCGCCCGTAAGCACAACCGCAGCGAGCGAGGCCAGCAGAACGGGCGTCAGTAAAGTGGCGGCTCCTTCAAGATTCCGCATGAGATAGATCGCGCCTAAACATGCGGCGGCGGCGGCGATAAGATCGGCCGCGTAAAGACGGTTGATCCAAGCGGCACCCCGCGCAAACGCCACCGCGAGGAATGCGCCCGCGCCAATGAGTCCCGGCAGGAACAACAGCGCAAGACAGACAACCGTCGAAATCTTCGGTTCCTGATAAAGATTCTGCTTCACAAGCGCCGTCGCCACGAAAACCGCCACCGTTAAGGCCGCCGCGAAAAAGAGGCAGAGTCCCACCGAGCGTTTACGAAAATCCTCCTCCGCCATTCCCTTCGCGTTCCAGCCCGAAACGGCCAATCCGCCGAGCGTTAGCCCCGACATAATGAGCGCGATGGCGAACGAGGAATAATGATAGAAAAAAAGAACCGAAAAAATCCGCGTGACAAAAATCTCGACGAGGAGCATTGCGGCGGCGATGAGCGCGACGGCAAGAGCCAGCGAACGGGGCATGGGTCCTGTGGGATTCAAAGAATCATCCCTTAAGCGCGCCAGCGGTCACGGAGTTCGCGATGGCGCGGCTCATCACGAGATAAAACACCACGGCGGGAACGACGAAAACCGAAAGTCCAGCAAAGATCAGCTGGTAGTTCGCCTTGTGCCGCCCGTAAAACGCGTTGAATGCCGAGGGCATTGTCTGCAATTCCGGCTCGTTTGTCATGAGGAAATTGGCCAGAAGAAATTCATTCCACACCGCCAGAAACGCCAGAATGCCGACCACGCCGATGACTTGCCGTCCCATCGGGAAAAAAATCCGCCAATAAAGTTGCCACGCGTTGCAGCCGTCCATCCGCGCCGATTCTTCGATCTCGCGCGGGATTTGGAGATAAAACGTGCGAAACAGAAACACCGAAACCGGAAGCTCGATCGCGACGTAAGGAAAAATGAGCGCGAACCTCGATCGCTCGATTCCGAGTTGCTCGTTGAGCCGATGCAACGGAATCAGAATTCCTTCGACGGGCAAAAGAAGTCCGATGACGAAAATGCCGAGCAGCAGCGACGCGCCGGGGAGCTTAAATCGAGCCAGCGCAAACCCCGCCATCGAACCGACGA
>CAZPIK010000130.1:10326-10546 GCA_964586185.1 uncultured Candidatus Sumerlaeota bacterium
ACCGACGCGAGGCTGACGATGATGCTGTTGCCGAAATGCCGCCCGAATTCTCCTTGAGTCCACGCGTCGGCGAACGGCTTCAGCGACCACGTCTCCGGCAACGCCATCGGGTCCGATTGAATCGCCGTCGTGGTCTTCATGCTCGAGACGACCATCCAAAAAAGCGGAAAGGCCATGAGGAGCGAAAGGCTCAGGAGGAGGATATGTTTGAAAATCTTCG
>CAZPIK010000131.1:0-10540 GCA_964586185.1 uncultured Candidatus Sumerlaeota bacterium
CCATTTACGTCGAGTTGCAGGCCAAAATCAGCGAGCCCAAAATCGTCGCTGACCTCGAAGTCGAAGGGTACTTCATCGAGCGAAGTCGCATTGGCGTCGCCGCGCGGAAACCGAAGCTTGACCACGGGCGGTTTATCCGGAAGTGAGGCGACATCACGCCACGGCGCATATTCGTTTTTGCGTCCCGCGCGATCGGTCAATTCGATTTTGTATTTGTCATCGCGTTCGAGGACGATTTCGCCCAGCCAAACCGTCTCGCCTGATTTGCGAAGAGGGATCGTTTCTCCGCTCTTGAATACGATTTGTGCCGATTCGACGATCTTGTTCGATTCAATTTCAAGTTCAACGCGCGTCCCTTCGACCGCCGCGATATTTCCGCCGTTTGGGACTTCGCGGTCGGGACGATTCAGATACTCCGGATAGTGATACGCGAGATTGACGGCTTCGACGTTCGGGGGAATCCAAGCTTCGATCCGATACTCTCGCGACACTTCACGTCCCACGCGCGCGCGGTAGCGAATGTCGTGGCGAACATCTGAAAATTCATGAATGTGGACGCGGTTCGATACGCCCGCGTTCATCGGAGCCGAGACCCATTCGTCCGATTCGTCGCGCCATTCGATACCGACGGCCTCGCCCGCGCGTTCGGTCTTAACAACGATGGTCTGGCTTTCTCCCATGCGAACGAGGGCGTCGCCCGGCTCGACGGTGAAACTCACGTTGGACTCCATGAGGCCGAGTTTTCCACCCACCCAAACAAAATTCGGTAGCCATAATTCGCGACAGGTGATGATGAGCGTTATAGTCCCCATTGCACAAAGTGCGAGGACCGCTAAAGGTCGCGCAAGACTCTTAAGATCGGCCATCGGACGCCAGGGGATAGCAACGGCAGCGGCACGCGTTTCTTCGACGCACTGCTCGATCATCCAAAGCGATGTACCGGCGGTGTTTGAGGCATCTTTTCCGCTCAGCAAGACCGCACTCAAAACGCGATCCTCAAGTTCCGGGTGAAGTTCATCTATCCAACGGGCAATTTGCCTCGCAGTAATTGGTTCCATTAAGAAACGAGTAGCGACTGCAATCGTTAGGAAGAATTCGAGCGCAAGAAAAATCCAAGGTCCCCATTCTCGAAAAGAGGTCTCAAAGGCCATGCCGAGTGTAGTGGCAAGTGTCAGCGCAAGTGTCCATCCGAACCACTGAACGGCGGCGGACATTACGCGCAAGAGCCGCTGTTGACGCGCAATCTCTTCGATCCTTTTGCGCAATTCCGGGGGGAGCTGGAGTGAACTCTGCATAATCGTTATCTTACCGCAACAGACGCGGGGCATACCAACTTTCAATCAGGAGCGCTAAACCCATGACGGCAAGCAGTCCACGCCAGAGCGGAGTAGATCGGTTTTTCGGATCGGATTCACTCTTTTGGGATGAATCGGCCTCAGCGACACTGGGATTTGGCGCGGTCATTTTCAGCGAAAACTCTTCGGGTGAAATGCGCGACGGATCCGATTCCTGTGGAGGTATTTGAGCGACTCCGGATTCTGAGCCGGTTTGCGAACGGGTCAAGTGACCAAGCGTCTCGACGACGAGCGGCACGAACTTGACGCTTTTCGCGAGATTGGTTGAGGCGGGATCGAACGAGAACGCCCAGACGACCGCGCGTCCCGATTCGGTGGTGACTTCAAAGATCGCAGGGCGTCCGTCGCCTGATTTGGCTGGCTCGAATCTCGCGAGCACAACGGCGCGTTCGCTTGCTTCGAGCGGCAACGTTTGCTTGAAGCGAATCTGCGAAAAATCGTTGTGCTTCGCTCCTTCGAACGGCTTAAAAATTGGGTGGGAGAAATCGAGCCACGAGAGGAGTTCGTAAGGCTTTACGTGAGAACTGGCGGCGGCGCTTTCAACGATACGCGCATCGAGCGACACAAGGAATTGCACATAAGCGGAATTCGAAGTCGCAGATGCATCGGCCAGCACGAGCGCTCTGCCGCCCGAGCGGAGATATTGTCCAGCGGCAGCGGCAAGTGCCGCATCCCAATCGCGTCCGCCTGCAAATAAGGCCGCATCAGGGCGGGTTGCTTCGGCGGTCAGAAGTCCCGGAGTGTTTTGAGGTGTAGCGGTCACGATTTCCCAAGGATCATCGGTATCGGCTCCCAATGCGCGGGAGACATAATAGGAAGGAGGAAGGGTCGCGTCCGAGACCGCGCTTTCTACTACGAGCAGACGGCGTTTGCGGGGGGGACTCCATGCGAAGTCGCGACGGTTGTCGAATGGGTAGTCGTCATCGGGCAGCTTGGCGAAACCCTTGAACCCGGCGTCTTGCGGCTTGGGAGGAGTGAAACTTACGATGGCCGCATCGCCCGCTCGGATCGCAACAATGGTATTATCTTTCGCACCGGTTTCCGTGCCGAATTCGATGCTCGCCGATTCATGTTCGCCCTTCATCGTCCAATTTTTAATCTTTGCTTGAACGCGCCAGACCTCTTCTGTCGTTCTTTTCAGTTTAAGATCGGCGATGGAGCGATTGGCGATGCCATTAATCCCAACGTCGGTTGTTTCGAGTTGCACGCGAGGGCTTAATCGGAAGTTCGCGTCCGGTGGCGCCAATCCGCTCCGTTGAAAATCCGAGATCAAGTGGATGATGAGTCGTCGGCTTGATTCCGCGTTTTCCTCCTCACCCGCCGTCAGCAAATCCTGAGCGAGATTCAAGGCCGCAACCCCGTCCGTGCCTGATGAACGAGATTTGATATCCTTCAATCCCCGTTCGATTCGTTCACGGTGTTCATTGGAATCGTCCTCCAAAGGAACAAGAACTTCGGGACGTTCCGCAAAAACGACAAGACCCAGTTCGTCGCCGATATCGGCCTTCCTTACAGCATCTCGCGCGGCGGAAACAGCCCCACTAAAAATATCTTTGGCTTCCATGCTCGCAGATACGTCGAGGAGGATGAGGCGTCTCGCTCCGCGCGAACTGATTTGATCTGGATTTGCCGCGAGACGCCAAAAAGGTCTCGAAAAAGCCAACGCAAGAAAAAGAAACGCGGCCATCCGCAAAAGCATGAGCAACCAATGCTGAAGTTTCTGGCGTTCGATGACTTCCTTCGACGCCTTGGGCATGAACATGAGGCTGCTGAATTTCAGCGGCTCGCGTTCCGGCCTTCGGATGCGATGGATGATCCACGGAATCGCAATGAGCGAAACCCCGGCGAGAAAAAGTGGAGCGAAGAATCCGAGAGGCATGATGTTCGCGCCTCACGCGCCGAATCAAAATAAACGATTGTAACCGTTCAACGCCGCGACGCGATAGGCTTCGGCCATCGTCGGATAATTGAACGTCGTATTCATAAAATAAGTTAGCGAGTTGGCCTTGCCCGGTTGCGCCATGATCGCTTGGCCGATGTGGATGATTTCGGAAGCGTTTTGCCCGAAGCAATGGATGCCCAGCACTTCCAGAGTTTCGCGATGAAAGAGAATTTTCAGCATTCCGACGGTCTGCTCGGTGATCTGCGCGCGAGCCAGATGCTTGAACTGAGCGTGACCGATTTCGTAGGGGACTTTTGTGTGGGTGAGTTCGCTTTCGGTTTTTCCGATCGAACTGATTTCGGGTGAAGTATAAATGCCGGTTGGGATGTCATCCACGAGCGACCGCTCCGATTTACCAGTCAGCAGGTGGATGACCGCGAACCGTCCCTGCACATACGCCGCGCTCGCGAGTGAGGGCTTGCCGACAACGTCGCCGACGGCGTAAACACGCGGCGAGACGGTCTGAAAATTTTCATTCACGTCAATTTGGCCGCGCGAGTTCGGAACGACACCTAGATTTTCAAGTCCCATCCCGTCGGTGTTTCCCGTCCGACCGTTCGCCCAAAGGAGAATATCGGTTTTCAATTGCTTGCCGGATTGCAAGTGCAGGACGACGCCATCCTCGCGAGGCTCAACTCTTTGGCACGTCTCGCCATGCCGAACCAGCACTCCGCGATCCCGCAAATGGTAACTGAGCGCATCAATGATCTCGTCGTCCAGAAAATCTAGCAGCTTCTCCCGCATGTTGATGAGGTTTACTTTGAGCCCCAAGTTTCTGAACATCGAGGCGTATTCGCAACCTACGACTCCCGCGCCATAGATCGTGATCGAATGCGGCGTCGTTTGAAGATTTAAGACCGTATCGCTGTCGAAAATGCGCGGATGATGGAAATCCACATCGGGCGGACGGTAGGGACGCGAACCGGTCGCGATGACAAACGCGCTCGCACTCAGTCGTGTTTTCTGACCGTCGCCGTTTTCGACCTCGATTTGATTGGGACTCACAAACCGCGCGCGACCATGAATGATCGGAATTTCGTTGCGTTCATAAAATCCTCGACGCATCTCGGTCTGGCGGGCGATGACCGATTTTCCCGATTTGAGCAATTGAGCAAAGGTGAAGTGCGGCTCAATCCCCGCCTCGCGAACGAGCGGATGACTCGCGATCTCGGTCGCGCGGAAAATCGCAAAACGCAAAGCCTTACTGGGGATCGTGCCGAGGTGAGTGCAGCTTCCGCCGACGAGATTGAATTTCTCGACGAGCGCGACCCTTTTGCCGCTCTTGACGGCTTGCATGGCGGCTCCTTCGCCTCCGGGACCGGAGCCGATGACGATGACGTCGTAAGTGGGAGTACTCATGCGGCGGCTGGAATGGCGACTCAAACGGACGAAAACTCCGCACGGCCATCCGCTTTATTGTGATCCAACTCGGTTGCATCGGCAAGCAGCGAGTTCCGACTAATGATCCTCAATTTCCAATCCGCACTTTCGCACGGCGCGGCTTTCGGCTATACCTTTGCCCCATGAGCGATTCCCGCAAGCGCGTTTGCATCCTCGGCTCGACCGGTTCCATCGGAAAGACCACGCTTCAGGTGATCCGCGACCATCCCGATCGGTATCGAGTCGTCGGGCTTTCGGCGCGCGGATCGGCGGACGAATTGGCCCGACAAATCGAGGAATTCCGACCGGTCGGCGCGTGTCTTACGGGTTCGGATTTTGCGGGATCAACTCCATCCGGGACGCGGATATTCAAAGGCGAAAAGGGTTTGCTCGAACTTTTGGAATCTTGCGAACCCGATCTCGTTGTTCTGGCGCTCGTCGGCGCGGCGGGACTATTGCCGACGCTCAAAACCATCGAGATGGGGAAGACCGTTGCTCTTGCCAACAAAGAAGTCCTCGTCATGGCGGGCGAACTCACGATGAAGCGTGCTCGGGAGCGAGGCGTCGCGATCTTGCCGATAGACAGCGAACACAACGCGATCTTTCAGTGCCTTCAAGGCCACGAGTCCGCGCCGCTCCGCAGGATTATTCTTACCGCGTCGGGCGGTCCCTTCCGGGGTTGGAATCGCGAGCGGCTGAAATCGGCGACGCTCGAACAAGCGCTCAAGCATCCGACCTGGACGATGGGACGAAAGATCACGATTGATTCGGCGACGCTTATGAACAAGGGGTTCGAAGTCATCGAGGGGAGCCATCTCTTCGGCGCGCCGGTGGATCGAATTGAAGTCATTGTTCATCCGCAGAGCGTTGTTCACTCGATGGTGGAGTTTGCGGATGGCTCGATGCTCGCTCAATTGGGCGTAACCGACATGTATTTCCCTATCGCGAACGTGCTTTCGTACCCAACGCGGCTTCCGAATGTGCGATTTGCGCCGCTTGATTTCAGCCGACTTGCCGCCTTGACCTTCGAGGACTACGACCGCGAGGCATTTCCTTGTTTGGGATACGCCTACGAATCAGCGCGTCGTGGCGGAACCTATCCCGTCGCCCTCAACGCCGCCAATGAAATTGCCGTTCAGGGATTTTTGGACGGAAAGATCAAATACCACCAAATCGCCGAGACGATTGACGCGGCTTTGCAATCGCACACTTCAATCTCCGCTCCTAACTTGGAAGCAATATTGGAAGCCGACCGACAAACGCGCGAAAAGACGGCTGCGCAAATTGGGGAATTCGCGTAGGGCGGCCTTTTTTGAGCCAACTATCGGGCTATAAGCCCGACCTACTTAATGCTGAAAGTCGGTGAGCGCCTTGGGCGGCATTGCAGCGCGCAAGGCGTTTAGCACGGCGATCACGTCAATAATTTCCTGAAAAAGCGCGCCGCTGACGGGTGGCAATAATCCAAACGCAGCAAATGTCATTCCAAGAAGGCTCAAAGCGATTCCGCCGACTGCGCTTTGCATCGCGATGGATCGCATGCGCGAACCGATGTGAAGGAATTCGTCAACTTTGCCGAGCGAGCCTTCCATGATAACGGCGTCCGCGGCTTCGGCGGTGATGTCGCTGTGGCCTCCAAACGCAATCCCGACTGTCGCGGCGGTGAGCGCTGGGGAATCGTTGACTCCATCGCCCATGTATGCCGTTTTCGCCTGCGCAGTCTCATGACGGACAATCGCTAACTTTTCCTCGGGACTTTTTGCCGCGTGAACATGGGTGATGCCCACGCGCCCGGCCAAGTGCAACGCCTCGGACTCGCGGTCGCCCGTCACAATCATGATTTTTTCGACACGATGTTTGGGACTAAGATGCGTGATGAAGGAGTGCCCCTCTTTACGCGGTTCGTCCCGAAATCGGAACGTCGCAATGTATGCGCCATCCACGAGAACGATGCATTCGAGTCCGGGCGATGGGTTCGCGACGTTTTCGTAATGCGGAGGCTTACGCGTGTTTAGCCGTTTTCTGCTGATGACCTCAATGACGTGCCCCTCGACTTCGCCGTATAAACCCTCGCCCGGCGGTTCACTGATTCGAGTCGCCTCAGCGAGAGTTAGATTTTGATCTTTGGCCGCTTCGAGAACCGCAACGGCCAGTGGATGTTTAGAATATTTTTCCAAGCTCGCAAGCTGGCGCAGGGTCAACTTGGGATCCGAACCCTCCACCTGTACTTGTTCGGTGAGGATCGGTTTGCCGTAGGTTAAAGTTCCGGTCTTATCGAAAATCATCGTGCGGCATTGACCAATCTGTTCGAGTACGGCGGGATTCTTGATGACGATGCCGCGTCGCGCCGAAAGAGAGATCGAGCCGATAATTGCGACCGGAATTGCGATCAGTAGTGGGCATGGGGTTGCGACGACAAGCACGGCGAGAAATCGTACGGCATCGCCGCTCATCGCCCAAGCTGCAAGCGCGACGACCAGCGCGAGCGGTGTATAGACCGCACCGAGTTGATCGCCGAGTCGCCGCAAGTGTGGACGCTTCTGCTCGGATTCCTGCATGACTTTCATGATTTTGGCATAGCGTGAATCCACGGCCAAACGCGTCGCTTCGATTTCGAGCGCTGATTCACCGTTGATCGCGCCCGAGATAACCGTCGAACCCGGAGTCTTGGACATTTGATAGGGTTCGCCCGTCAGATACGATTCGTCCATGGAGCCATGACCCTCGACCACGTTGCCATCCACGGGACAAATTTCATGTGGATGGACGATCAAGCGATCGCCGATGGCAATCTTGTCGAGCGTGATATCCTCAGTCGAACCGGAATTGATGCGCCGATGTGCGATGGAGGGCATTCGTTTGGCCAACGCATTCAAAACTGATGATGCGCTTCGCACGGCGTAGGCTTCGAGCGCTTCTCCGCCCGAAAGCATGAGAACGACAAGGCACCCGGCGAGGTATTCGCCCAGAAGGACCGACGTAACGATGGAAATTCCGGCAAGCAGATCGGAACCGAATTCACGCTTTAAGAGTTTATAAATAAGTTCTCCAACGAGCGGAATCCCGCCCATTACCAGCGACATATAAAGAGGAACGTGGACCCAATTCGGAGAAGGAGAAGCCGTTCCATATCGCACGTAAAGATGCGCGAGAATCAATAGCAGCGTCGTGACGGCGATCCCAAGATTCTTGCTTTCCCACGCTTTGACAATCCACGATTTATCTTTTGGAGAAGGATTGAGCTGAACAAGATTTGAAGCCATAAAACACGTGACCAAGACCAAGGAGCGGCCCTTGCCCAAAACTCCTTGCCCACCCGCGCCGTGGAAACTATCATTCATCGTCGCTTTTTGCTTTGACAGAATTTTTGATTCGCGGATTGGGGAAGGAGTTTTTCAACCTTGAAAACTTTCGACACACCGAATATCCGAAACGTCGCGCTTGCTGGTCACTCCGGGACGGGCAAGACTACGCTCATCGAGGCGCTTCTTTATTTTCAGAAACAGTCCGAGCGACTCGGCACGGTCGCGCAGGGTACGACTGTTTCGGATTATGATCCGGAAGAAATCCGCCGGCAGCATTCGATTGGCGCATCGCTTGTTCCGGTCGAAAGCGGATCGGTGAAAATCAATTTTCTCGATCTGCCCGGTCGGCGAGATTTCGTCGGGGACATCAAGAACGGTATACGCGCGGCTGATGCGATGATCCTGGTTACCGACGCCACAGTGGATCACGTAGAGACCGGCGCGGAATTCGTAATGGAATGCGCGGACGAATATGGCCTTAAGGCACGGGCGGTTTTCGCCAACAAGATGGACAAAGAACGCGCGGATTTGTCGCATCTGCTTACCGATCTCGAGGCGACTTTTGCTACGCGCGCCGTTGCGCTGACCCTTCCGGTAGGGCGCGAGGGACAGTTCCGCGGTGTCATTGACCTCATGAAAATGAAAATGGTCGAGGAGAAGGATCGCAAAGTTACGTTCTCGGAAATTCCCGCCGACATGGCCGAAGCCGCCGCAAAAGCGCGAGCGAAACTCGTCGAAGCTGCCGCCGAAGGGGACGATGAGCTGACAATGAAATTTCTCGAAGAAGAGAAGCTTTCCGACGAAGAAATTGCGCGAGGGCTTTCCGAGGGAATCGCCGAAGGACGCTTTCTGCCTGTCGTGTGCGGCAGCGCGACGCAAATGATCGGACTTGCTTCGCTGCTCTCCTTGATTACCGAAGAGTTCCCCGATCCCTCGCACGGCTCGGGTCTTGAATTCAAGAGGAGTGGCGCGGAAGAAACGGAGAAAATGACCGCGATACCGGAAGGCGGAACGCTCCTCTATGTATTTAAAACTGTTTCCGATCCTTACGCAGGACATCTCAGCTTTTTCAAGGTTATGCGCGGAAAAGCAAAAAGCGAAACCTCGCTTCTCAATCAGAAGAACGGAAAATCGCAGCGGGTAAGCCATGTCCTCGCGCTCTCTGGAAAAAAAGCAACGAACGTGGATTCGCTCGCGGCGGGAGATTTGGGAGCCATCGCCAAACTTGATGCAACTCACACTAACGATACGCTTGCCGATGGCGACGCCGGAATACAATTTATCCCAACGAACTATCCGAAGCCGACGGTGCGAATGGCCGTCGTTGCCAAAGGAAAAACCGACGAGGACAAGATCGGCCTCGGATTCCATAAACTCATGGAGCAAGACCCGACACTCCGTCTTTATCGCGATTCCGAAGTTCACCAATCCATCTTGGAAGGTATGGGCGATGGCCACCTCGATATCGCGGTGCATCATCTGAAAGCGACGGCGAACGTTGATGTCGAGTTGCAGATTCCAAAGGTTCCCTATCGTGAAACAATCACGCGCAAAGGCGAGGGTCAGGGCAAATACAAAAAGCAATCGGGCGGACGCGGACAGTATGGCGACTGCTGGATTCGCTTCGAACCGCTGCCCGAAGGTTCTGGTTTCCAATTTGAGTGGGCGGTGGTCGGTGGCGTCATTCCGACCAAGTATTCTCCCGCCATTGAAAAGGGATTGAACGAAGCGTTGGAAAAGGGAGTGCTCTCGAAGAACAAGACGGTCAACTTCAAGGCCGTTTGCTACGACGGTTCATATCACGATGTGGACTCTTCGGAAATGGCTTTCAAGGTCGCCGCTTCGCTCGCGTTTAAGAATGTTATCCCAAAGTGTAACCCCATAATTTTGGAGCCGATTCTGAAGACGACGATCCTTATTCCCGAGGCGTTCATGGGTGACGTCATGGGAAATTTGAATGGAAAGCGCGGAAGAATCCTCGGCATGTCGGCTGTCGGCAAGAAACAAAAGATTGAGGCGCTCGTTCCGATGTCCGAAATGTTTACTTATAGCCGCGATCTTCGCTCGATCACGCACGGCGCTGGAGTTTTTGAAACCGAATTCGATCATTACGAACGCGTCCCGGGCGAAGTTCAGGAAAAACTCGTCGCCGAGACGGTGCACGAAAAAGAAGAAGAATCTTAGAACAATTTCATTCCGGCGATTCGAGATCGGAAACGAGATCGTCAACGGATTGGTAACGCATATTAGGATCTTTTTCGATACACTTCATGATGATCCGTTTCAACTTTGGACTCACGGATGCAGTGATTTCAGGCACTGGCTTGTGTAAGTGTTGGTACTCGATGTTCCCCTCGTGGAAGGGGGGCGATCCCGTGATAAATTCGTAAAGCATGATACCCAGGGCATAGATGTCGGCGCGCTGGTCAATCGGTCTTCCGTCAATTTGTTCGGGAGCCATGTAAAGTGGAGTCCCGACGATCATCGTCCCGGTATTCGTCGAGGCGGAATCGAGCATCTTCGCAATGCGCGGGCCAAGACTCGCTTCCTGAGTGTCGAGC
>CAZPIK010000132.1:0-10535 GCA_964586185.1 uncultured Candidatus Sumerlaeota bacterium
TCACGATCATTTTCTCCAACTACTGAAAGATTCCGGGCTGGAAATCATCGAGACCGTCGGCAAGACGTTCGACCCGAATTTTCATGACGCCGTTGCCGTGGATGCCGAAAGCGATCAGCCTGAGAATACCGTCGTTGAAGTTCTACAGGATGGTTATAGCGTGAAGGGCAAACTCATCCGTCCCGCGATGGTCCGGGTCGCCCGGAAATCTTAATCGCCTTCGACAAGTTCCATGTCCGATTCATTCTTCTCCCCGGATTTTTTTCCGTTTCATGTCGGGATCGCTTTTGTATTCGGCTCGGTGTTCGGCTCCTTTTTTAACGTGTGCATTTACCGGATCCCGATGGGCGTGCCGCTTTCGTTGCCTCCCTCGCATTGCTATCAATGCGGCGAGCCGATTCGCTGGTATCACAACATTCCGCTTCTCAGTTATTGGTTTCTTCGCGGGAAGTGCGGTTATTGCGGCGCGCCCTTTTCGATGCGCTATTTCCTTATCGAACTCTTCACCGCATTCATGTTTGTCGGTGCGTTTGCGCGGTACTGCAATCCCGAATCGAATTACAGTCCCGGGTTTATTCCGGCGATTATTTTTCTTTCCATGCTCCTGATCGCGACGTTCACGGATTTCGATCACTGGATGATTCCCGATCGCATCAGCATGGGCGGAGCGGCTCTCGGTGTTGTCTTGGCCGCGATTTATCCCTTGGGGCTTGCGCAGCATAATCCGCTTTCCGAGCCGATGCTTTTCTTTGAAGTTCCTCGCCGCGTGCTGCCTCTTGCGAATTCAGTTTCGGGCGCGGCAGCGGGATTCTTCATGCTCTGGTTCACTGGATTCATGGGCGCAATAATTTTTCGCAAAGAGGCAATGGGCTGGGGCGACATCAAGCTCGCGGCGATGCTCGGCGCGTTCGTCGGGCCGATCAACATCTTGTTCGTTTTCCTGCTCGCCTGTCTTTTCGGATCGTTTGCGGGTATTTTCAGTTTGGTGTTGGGGAAACTCGCTTCGGGCGCGCCCATGGCCGCCGCTGTTGCGTCACTTCCCGCCGATGCCGCGCGATGCGAAAATCATATCCGCGAACACGACCTTTCTGGCGCGGAGTCGCTCGTTGTCACGCGGGCGCTGACTTCGCCCGGCGCGGTTGGGACGATCCGCCATCACCTTCCGTTTGGTCCTTGGCTATCGCTCGCCGGAGCGATTCTTTATCTTGGCTGGGAACCGATTCGCGATCTCTTCTCGGAATTCATTCTGTATCAGGGTTGATTATGTCCGGCCTTCCCACGCTTCCTCCTTTTCCCGAGACGGCGTGGGTGCTTGCCGCGCGCGAGGTCATCGCGAAACTTCAATCGGCGGGATTTCAGGCCTGTCTGGTTGGCGGTTGCGTTCGGGATTGGTTGCTCGGAATTCAACCGCACGACGCCGACGTGGCAACATCCGCCAAGCCCCAGGAAGTCACGGCGTTGTTTGATCATACACGCGAAGTCGGCGTACAGTTCGGCGTGGTTTTGGTCGTCTCAAATGGCATCGCCGTCGAAGTGGCGACGTTCCGCGCGGACGGCGCTTATGAAGATTTCCGCCGTCCCGTTGACGTGAAATACGGCACGCTCGAAGAAGATTCCAAGCGACGCGATTTCACAATCAACGCGCTCTATTACGATCCGATTTCCACGAAGCTGATTGACCTCCACGCGGGCGCGCTCGATCTGCGGCGGCGCATTTTGAAGACCGTCGGACCCGCGAGACAGCGTTTCGATGAGGATGCCCTGCGGCTAATGCGCGCGGTTCGTTTTGCGGTTCGGTTCGATCTTGAAATCGAACTCAATACCCGCAAGGCGATTATCGCGAAGAAAGCGAATCTCGATCAAATCAGCCGCGAGCGCGTAGGCGAGGAACTTGTGAAAATCCTGACCGGTCCCAATCCCGGCAACGCGATGAAACTAATGGACGAACTTGGGTTATGGCCGCACGTTGTCGCCGAAGTCGAATCGCTAAAGGGAGTCGAGCAGGGGAAGGACAAGCATCCCGAAGGGGACGTGTTCATTCACACCGCCAAAGTGCTCGATCAATTGCCGCGTGATCCCGAACCGGAACTCGCCTTGGCCGCGCTCCTGCACGACATCGCCAAACCGGCCACCCGCACCGTCGAAGGGGAACGAATCCGGTTTATCGGACATCAATTTTTGGGCGCGTCCATGGCCGATGCGATCTGTCGGCGGCTCAAGTTTAGCGCGGCGATCACTCAATCGGTGCGCGCGCTCGTCGAGCATCATATGGATTTTATGGACGCGCCAAAAATGCGCCAGACGACGCTCAAGCGCTTCATCGGTCGCCCCGATTTTCATCTCCATTTGGAACTCCACCGCGCCGATTCGCTCGGAAGCTGCGGTGACCTTTCCTCCTACGATTATTGCGTCGAACAGCGCGCGCTACTCGCACAGGAGCACGGCGAGCGTTTGCTGCCCGAACCGCTCATCGGCGGCCACGACCTGATCGAACTTGGAATGAAACCCGGCCCCGCATTTAGCGAAATTCTCGATTCGGTCATGGACGAACAAATCGAAGGCCGAATTAAAACTCGCGAACAGGCGATTGAATTTGTGCTTAAGTTGGTGAAAGGGTCCTAACGGCTTGCACGAATATCCAATTCGTGTCAAGTTTGCGGCACAATGAAAACGAAACGTTTAAGTCCGACAAACAACGATCCAATTCTAACCGACCTGATCGCGCGGTATCCCGATCTTGCGCCGTGTCGGGATAGCATCGTCGCGGCGCACGCGGCTATGCTTCGATCCGTTCGCGGCGGCGGAAAAATCCTCCTTTGCGGCAACGGCGGAAGCGCGTCGGATTGCTCGCACATTGCGGGCGAATTGCTGAAGTCATTGTGCTCGCCGCGCAAGCTCACCCCCGCGCAGAGGCGGCCATTTGGCAAGACGGGCGGTGACCTTGCGGATCGGCTCGAAGGAGCCATTCCCGCGATCTCGCTTCCCGATCAAGGGGGAATCGTTTCGGCTTTCTGCAACGATTCCGATCCCGATTATGTCTATGCCCAATTGACATGGGGATTGGGTCGGAAGGGTGACATCCTCTGGGCGATTTCGACTTCGGGCAATTCGCCGAACGTGATCCACGCATTGCGGGTCGCGAGAGGTATCGGAATGCCGACGATTGGCTTGCTCGGACGCGACGGCGGGAGAATGAAACCGCTCTGCGATGTTCCCATTATCGCGCCGGGACGCAACACGCAGGAGATTCAGGAGCGTCATCTGCCGATCTATCACGCGCTTTGCATGATGCTTGAGGCTTCGGTCTTTGGCAGAAAATAGTACGCCTTTAATTTCATAAAGCTTGAGTTCAATGTGGGAGGCGATCTCCGATCGCCGATTCGGCAGTCGGAGACTGCCTCCCACATTGGATTAATAGGTCGGCGTTTTTGGATCAATCTCATGCGCCCATGCGTGAATGCCGCCGCTCATTGAGGCGACGTCGGCGAATCCCTGCTGGGCGAAGTAAGCCGCCGCCGAAAGGCTCCGCACGCCGTGGTGGCACATGAAAATGTATCGGGCGGATTTGTCGCCGCGCGCGAGCAGTTCCTCGCCGAGTTCTTGCGTCAACTGCTCCGATCCGGGGATGCTTGCGATCTGGACTTCAAAATCCTCGCGCACGTCGAGCAACCGAAATTGTTCCTTCCGATCCAAGGCGTCTTTGACCTCTTGAACGCTAACTTGCTTGATGGCCATGGTGGGTCCTTTCTGCAGTAAAGCCCCAGATTTCGCGTCCGACGACGCGGGCTTTACGCTCGAAATTCGTGGGGGGATTTAAATTTGAAGCTTCACTCGTATCCTCATCCAGATAGGGGCGCGCTTCGATGATTTTCCATTGATCGCGCCGACGGATGAGATTCACAGTTAGATTAAAATACCAGCCGACATCGGATTTGAATCGCAGCGTTCCGTCCGGACGGACGACCCGCTCGATCTGCTCCAGAAATTCGGGGCGATAAACACGTCGGTTCCGATGTCGCCGTTTGGGCCAAGGGTCGCTGAAAATGCAGATGACCGAATCGAGACTCGAATCGCCGAAGAGCAGCGGGAGGACTTCTTCGGCGTCAGCACAGATGCAGCGGACGTTGCTTCTTCTTTCGCGGATCATCAGCTTCTTAAATTTAAGAAAGAATTCGCGCGAACGCTCGATGCCGACGAAATTGGTTTCGGGATGCCGCGCCGATTCGGCAGACATAAAAGTTCCGTTGCCGGTTCCGATTTCGAGAACGATCGGTGCGCGGCGTCCAAATATCGTTGTCCAATCCATCGGCGGTCGTGGAGAAGTTGTAGCTTCGATGGGTCGCCATGAAGCCGGATACAATTCCGGATCGTCCTCGGGCGCAAGAAGGGGAGGGGAAACTCGGCGGGATCTATCACGCATTAGGATTTCATTCCAAATTCCATGAATCCGTTTTCGGTTATAAGGCCATTCAGCCGCATATCGTGAGTTTCTTCGGGGAGTTCATCCATTAGCTGAAACGAAAATCCCAAACCGATCTTAATAGTATGTGGAGATGCGGCGAGAAGTCGGTCGTAATATCCACCGCCATATCCAATACGGGCTCCAATGCGGGAGAAGATCAATCCCGGAACGAAGACGAGATCGCGGTCTGCGAGGACAGTGGCGGTTGCATAGACGGCAGGATCGGGTTCGAGGATTCCGAAGCTTCCTTTAGTGAAACCTTCAGGATAGTCGCTTGCCGTATGCAGCATCAAGATTCCGTCACTCACGACGCGCGGCGCGAGGAAGGCCTTTTGCGTCGCGAGGATTTTTCGAATCAGTGGTTCGGTATTTACCTCCGAGCCGCGACCGACAAAAATTGAAACACGAGAAGGGGAAAAGCGATTGATGACCGCTTCGGCATGATCGGCGATTTGCGTAGATGCACTGGCGCGCCATGCGGGATCGGTGGAATCGCGTCGAAGGATAATGTCGGATCGGAGCTGTTGTTTGATCACGCGGAATTCCCATCCCAAAAGAAAGACTTTACCGCAAAGTGCGGGATGAACGCAAAGCGGGGTAGTGAGCGAAGTTTTAACCGTTTAAACAACGGCGGGCTTCGTGATCAGCTTCCAGTATCCACGTTTGCCTTTTGAAGTGGTTCCCGAATAAACTCACCGATTGGACCGAGTCCGAAACAGATCCGACGCGCGGAGGAATAGTAAATGTCATTAACGGATTGGCAAAATGCACGGCGAGCGGCCTGCGATGCGGCGGCGGAGGCTTGGCGGCAGATCGCGCCCCTCTACGAAACCGGAAGCCATGTCGAACAAACCGCCGAAGGGCCGAGCACCGAAGCCGATAAGCTCGCGGACAAAATCATCGCGCAGGAATTGAAGAAAAATTATCCCCCAGGCCAGTTCGGCTACCTGACCGAAGAAACGGGCGATGACCGCCATCGGCTGAGGTGCGACCGCGTTTGGATTATTGACCCGATTGACGGCACGAAGGATTTCATCCAGAAGAACGGCAACTTCGCGATGCACGTCGGCCTTGCCGAACGCGAGGCCGATGGCTTCTGGCGTCCGGTCGCGGCGGCGGTCTATCGTCCCCACGCGGGCGAAATGTATTGGGCAGTAAAAGGCCAAGGTAGTTGGCTGGAACCTTACAGCGCGAGCGGCTCAACAGGCGAACCACGCCGCTTGCGCGTTTCAAATCGCTCGCCGATTTCCGCGATGAACGTCGTCATCAGCAACTCGCATCGCAGTTCGGATTTGAGCGCGCTCGTCGAATCGCTTGGATTTGCGAGTGTCATACACATCGGCTCGATCGGCATCAAACTGGCGCTCATCGCGCGAGGCGACGCCGACGCTTACATTAATCTCGCGCGGGGAAAATGTCGCGAGTGGGATATTTGCGCGCCCGAATTGATACTCTCCGAAGCGGGCGGCATCCTTACCGGACTCGACGGCTCAACGATCACTTATAATAAAGAGGATGTTTACGACCGACGCGGACTTCTCGCCAGCAACAATACTCTGCACTCGGAATTGAGCGATAAGATTGCCAAATTTGAGGCGAACCGCAGTTAGAGCGGTTCTCAAAAGTTCCTGTCCATCCGCGTAGGTCGGTTTTCCGATAATTAAACAGAAATGGCCATAATCGTAAAATTATGGCCATCTCCTTACTCGTATATTTTTTCAGTCGCAGATCAACTCATCTCAATCAAAGAACTTGAAGGTGCAGCGACGGTTTAGAACCCAATCGGCTTCATCATGGCCGGGACTAACCGGCTCTTCCTCGCCTTTGCTCAAGATTTGAATGCGGTCAGCGGCAATGCCACCTTTGCTGAAATAGTTCATGATGGAACGTGCGCGACGATCGCCCAAAGCAAAGTTATATTCAGTCGTTCCCCGCTCGTCGCCGTGTCCTTCGATAAGAACCTTAGCGTCCGGATGATCCTGAAGGTACTTAAGGTTTTGCTCGCAACGTTGCATTTGATCGTCACGAATATCGGCTTGATCGTAATCGAAGTAAATCACCATAAGGGGTGTGGCCTCGCGAAGTCCCACAGGGCGCGGCGCGTCTGTCGGTTGGCTCGTGGGCGTGGGGAGAGGTTTGTCACTTCCCTGCGCTTTATAATCGGTGGCGGCGGTCATGTCCCCTTTCTGGGCTTTGTCACCCTTCTTAAACCACGAGCAACCCGTGGAGCCGACCACCAAAGCCAATCCGGCGGCAAGACATGCGACCCGACCCATACGGATCAACGTCAACTTCGATTTCATCTGCAACGCTCCTTTTTCAGTTCCAAGAGTACCGGCAATCAACCGGAAAAGTTTGATACGCGATGATGTCCATCGCAGAGGCCAGTATACTAGGTAAAAACGACGTAATTTCAAGGCAAATCGGGGATAGGCCTCATTTTGATTATGCGAGAGTTCATCCGCAGAAATTCGGTTTTCACAGATAGAAAATTCGAAATGTGATCAAACCTAACCCAGCTTCTTGACGAATTCGGTAATTCGATCCAAGCCCTCGGCAATCAACTTGGCCGAAATGGCGTAAGAAAGACGGATTGAATTGTCGTCGCCGAACGGTTCGCCCGGGACGGCGACGACCTTGGCTTCGTTCAAAAGCTTTTCGCAAAACGCCATAGAACCCTTGACGCCCGCTTTGGGATAGAGCGCGGAGACATCGGCAAAGACATAAAACGCGCCGAGGGGTTCCGGACATTTGACTCCCGGAATCGCGCGGAAACGTTTCAAAATATCTTTGCGACGTTCGTCGAACGATTGACGCATGCGCTCGACTTCCGCCGCGCCCTCGTTAAGCGCAACGACAGAAGCTCCTTGGCAAAACGCCGTGACGTTCGAAGTCGAGTGGCTTTGCATCCGTCCCATCGCGTCAACGAAGTCGCGCGGTCCGGCGCAATAGCCGACGCGCCAACCTGTCATCGCGTAGCTTTTGCTCATGCCGTTAACGGTAAGCGTGCGATCTTTCATGGCGGGCGAGGCGGCGGCAAACGAGAGATGTGTCATACCGCCGTAAACGAGCCGTTCATAAATTTCATCACTGACGATTGCTATTTTCGGATTCGGTTCGAGCACCTTGGCGAGCGCGCGGATTTCGTCGGGCGTATAAACCATGCCGCTGGGATTGGAGGGCGAATTGAATATGAACGCGGCAGTTTTCGGTGTGATTGCAGCTTCAAGTTGCTTGGGAGTGATCTTGTAATCGGCTGCCGCGCCCGTGGGAATGTAAACGCACTTCCCGCCCGACAAATGAACCTGTTCGGGATAGGTGAGCCAATACGGCGCGGGGATAATGACTTCATCGCCCGGTTCGAGCAGCGTTTCGAAAATGTTGTAGAGCGTATGCTTTGCGCCGCACGAAACGATCACTTGATTCGGTTCGTAATCGAGTTTGTTCTCCCGTTTCAATTTCGCGCAGATCGCCTTGCGGAGTTCGAGCGTGCCCGATGATTCCGTGTATCGTGTGACACCCGATTCGATATCGTTGATGGCGCGCTTGCGAATGAATTCCGGCGTGTCGAAATCGGGTTCGCCCGCAGCGAAACCGATGACGTCAATTCCTTGCGCCTTCATCGCCTTGGCTTTCGCCGTCATGGCCAGCGTGGTGGATTCCGCGACGGCTGCGACTCGTTTGTTAATCTTGATGCTCATGGTTGGTTATGACAATGCCTTCGACCCGCGAGATGCGAATCCTAAAGGGGTAAATTTCGGTTAAGAATTTTCGCTTAGCTCTTCGACCCGATAATCGGACCTTCGAGGCTTTCGTGCGGGCTGGGGATGACGTGAACCGAAAGAAGTTCGCCAACCTTGCGCGCGGCGGAGGCTCCCGCGTCGGTCGCGGCCTTGACGGCGGCGACGTCGCCCCGGAGCATGATCGTGACCAATCCCCCCCCGACCTTTTCGATGGTGCTGAGGGTAACATTGGCCGCCTTAAGGCTCGCGTCGGCGGCCTCAATCGCGGGCAGAAGTCCTCTCGTTTCGATCATTCCAAGGGCAAGTTTCATTCGTGGCGCCTTTCGTTGTAACTTTTTTTTGTTTCCGCGGTCGGGTCTTCTTTTCGCTGGGCCCGAAACCTTAAACCACGGCTTTATACCCGATTCCGAGAGAGAGTCTCAAGAAAAACTTGGAACGCGTCGCGCTTGTCAATCGTTCCCGGCTCGATTAACGTTTAATGGAGCGCCATGAGTCACGCGCGAAACCTTCATGTTAACCGCACCCGATAAATCCCATTCCATCACCGTTCGCGAGATGTTTGACGCGAACAAAGACCAATGGGACATGGAAATTCTTTCGGGCGAGGAGGGGATGGATCGCGTCATCACGACCTTCGAGCAGAGCCGTCCGGGACTTGCGCTAGCCGGTTATCATGAAGTGTTCTCGCAAGAGCGGGTGCAAATCATCGGTCTTACTGAAACCTCGTATTTGAAGAGTCTCGATTCTGTCGAACGACTGAAGCGTTTGCGACGCACGCTCGAATTTCCGATTCCTTGTTTTGTCATCACGCGATCTCTCGAAGCTCTTCCCGAAATGGTTCAGGCGCTCAAAGAGAAAAAAGTTCCGCTTCTCCGCACGAGTCACATCACGACGCCATTCGAAGCGGAGCTTGGGCGATTCCTTGAACGGAAACTTGCTCCTCGCTGGCCCCTGCACGGCGTGATGATGGAAGTCTTTGGCATGGGCGTCTTGATCCAGGGGAAGAGCGGAGTCGGCAAGAGCGAATGCGCGCTTGAAATGATCCATCGCGGCCATTTGCTCGTCGCCGATGACGTGGTCATGATGCGGCGGGTGAGTCGCGGTCGTTTATTCGGAGAGCCGTCGCCACAACTCCGTTACCATATGGAATTACGCGGCATCGGGATCATTGACGTCGAACTGCTTTTTGGCGTGAAGTCGGTTCGTGAAGAGAGCGCGCTCTCTCTGATCGTCGAACTTGAAAAATGGGAAGCAGGCAAAGAATACGATCGGTTGGGAATTCAGGAGAAGCACCGCGATCTTTTCAACTGCAAGATTCCTTACGTCACGATTCCGGTCGAGCCGGGGCGGAACATTGCGATGCTGATTGAAGTCGCTTCGCTTATGAGGCGGCTTCGATCCCAAGGAATCAACACAGCGCAAAACTTGGATCGCCACATCCGCGGACTCAGCGATTTTGCCAAAACCGCGCACGCACCCAATGCCAAACACTTGGAAGAGATCGCGCAAGCCATCGGCGCGGTTCTTCCGCATGATCCGCAACACGGAAGCCGCACATAACGAACCGCTCGGATTCAGGATCGTCTTGGTTCCTGTTCGTTTTGATTGGCGCAAGTTGCCTTCCGGGATTACACTTCACCCCAAGAGGGGACGCAGCCCAAAATGATCCGTCCTTCAAACAATCCATGTCATCCCACTACCTCGACATCCCCGTTTTTCCGCTTCCCAACCTGACGTTTTTTCCGCAAACGCTCCTGCCCCTTCATATATTTGAGGATCGCTATCGCGCGATGATTGCTTCCTGTCTGCAAGGCGATCGGATGCTCGGGGTTGCCTTGCTCCGGGATGGTTGGCAGCGCGATTATTTTGGCAAGCCGCCGATTTTTAAGACCTTTGGCGTCGGCAAGATCGTTGATCACGTTCAGTTGGATGACGGTCGCTATAATATTGTCGTCGAAGGTATGCACCGCGTTCGCCTAATCGAGGAATATGAAGGTCATTCTCACCGTGTTGCGCGTGTCGAAATCTTGGGCGACGTTCCAATGGATCATCGCCGAACCGAAGCGGCTGAAATTCTTAAGGAACTGGACGAGCAATGCCGTCGCGTCGCGCGAGGAATTCCAAAGCTACGCAGTGTCATTCAGAATTGCTGGTCGTCCCATCCTCATCCCGGCGTCATTGCCGATTTTTTGGCCTCGGCGTTGGTCGCCGATCCTTATGACCGACAATCCATCCTTGAAGAATTGGATCCGATACGACGGCTCAAACTCACGCGCGTTCAGATTGGAAGTGTGCTTGCGCAGTTGGAAGAGAATGAAGCGGTCGAAGAG
>CAZPIK010000133.1:0-10432 GCA_964586185.1 uncultured Candidatus Sumerlaeota bacterium
CCAGCGCGTAGATCGTAAGCGCTTCGATGAACGCGCAGCCGATGATCATGGCCAGCTGGATCTTGCCCGCCGCTTCCGGCTGACGACCCATGGCTTCCATGGCCGCGCCGACGGCCTTGCCAAGGCCCATGGCTGAGCCAAGCGCCGCGACGCCCAACGATGCCGCCGCAAAAGCCGGCGCCCAGTTCACAACTTGATTTTCCATCTCTCTCTTCTCCTTATCCTGTCTAAATTAGGGCGAACCGCGTGGGCAATTCGCCGCTAAACTTTTATAGGTGCGCGCTTTTAATGATGCGCAGCGTCCCCTTCATGCCCATGCTCGTCGTGATGCTCGTGAGGAAGCAGCATCGCAATATAAACCGTTGCGAGGAGCGAAAAGACCGTGGCCTGAATCGCGCAGGTCAACATCGCAAGAAACAAGAACGGCACATGCAGCGGAATCCCAAAGAGCGGCGTCGGCGTTCCAAACAGCAACGAAACGATCAGGACGCCGAGACCCATGAACGCGGCCAGCAGCTTATCCTCGCCGAAGATGTTTCCCGAAAGCCGGAGCGCGAGCGAAATCGGCTTCACGAAAGTGCCGACGACTTCGAGCGGGAAAATAAGCACCGCAAAGCCCCAACCGAGCGCATTCTCCGGGCTGCCGCAAAGATGCCAAATATAATGGCCAAGTCCGCCCGCTTTGATGCCGTTGTAATTCACATAGAAGAAAGTGCAGATGCCCAGCCCAATCGTCGTCCAGAAATGCGCCGTCGGAGCTTTGAGCAAGGGGATAACCCCGCAAACGTTGCTGAGATAGATGAACAGCCAAAGCGAACCGACGTAGGGGACATATTTGCGCGCGTTAGCTTCACTGCCCAAAATATCGGCGAAAAAGTCGTAAAGCCCCTTGAACAGCGCTTCAATCGCGACCTGTGCGCGGGAGGGATTTTCGATGCTTGCGCCGCGCATGATCTTGCGCACGATCATAAGAAACATGAAGCCATAGAACATCGCGAAAGCAGGGTTGACCCACGCCGGACCGTGAACCGCGAAAGGTCCCTTTAATTGCGCTTCATGATGATGCTTGTCTTTGACGAGCATCTTTTCCACGACGGTATAAATATTCGGAAACTCATCGGGAAGCTCATAGACATCAGACGCCTTGCCATGATGATCGCCACCGTGATCCGCTGACGCCGCATGAGCATCGTGCGATTCATGCGAGGCCGAATCGGCAGCGTGAGCATCTGCAGGTGCGTGGGGATCTGCGGGCGCATGAGCATCCGCAGCAGGGGCTTCTTCGTGGTGCTCTTCCGCTTGAGCCAATAGAAACGGATTCTTGGCGGCCATTGGCGTCGCGCCATCGGTCGTCACGAAATCAATCTTAGGATGGGAAAGGATCATGAATTCACCCCGCCCGACGTGGAAGTTAAATTATTTTGAACCGTCGCGCGACCGCGCTGAAATTCCATTACAAAACCCAAAACTCTGAACACGAGCACGATAAACGGGGTCGTCACGCCCGCAAAAATCGCCAGGGTCTGCATCCGCTGAGCGGGCGAACCATCCTGCGGAACAGGCCACATGAAGAAATTGACCCACCACATGAGAACCAGCAAACCGACTTTGATCCCCGCGAAGAGCATTCCCTTGGACTTTTGCTCGGTGAACATGAGGTGCCGAAAAATCATTGCCGTCGCGGCAAAGAACGCCGTCGCCCAGCAAGCGGTAAACGCGTATCGCGCACCCCATTCTAGTCCAAGGTAACCCGCCGCAAATCCGCCGATCAGAATCGCCGAGGACACAGTAACCACGCCCGTACGCGCCAAAAACTTCCAACTAAGCGCCGCCGGAAAAGGCATTGCGGCCTTCTGAAAGTTCGGGACGGGCGCTATGTTTGACTCATTCATTCTTTATTTTGCTCGCTCAGTCCCGGCTCCGAATTAGTCCTTGGAAATTTTCCGAATGACCTTAAAAGCCTCGTAGGCTCCTGAAACTAGTCCCACCAAAATCCCGATGATCTTGGCTCGTTTTGCCGCGTCTCCCTCGAGATCGAACAACTTGACCGCCCAATACCCGAGAAGGAACCCAGCAATCGGTCCCGCCAGAAGCAGAGAGGGGACACCGAAGGCCAATCCCCCTTTGCGAAAAATCCGCTCATCTTGATTTTCTGAACCCGGCTCATTCATCGTTTTCGCCCTCGAAATCGCCGCGCCCGAACCGATCAAGTTCGCGCTTTATTTCACAAACTCAGCCCCTTAACCCCCCTTCGCGTCCATAAGCAGCCGTGCCCATGTTCGCGCCTTTTGCCTCGATAATCTCAGCCCGCCAATGGGATGCGCGGGGCTGGTATTTAGGCTTATTCCAGAAAAAGATTCAAGCCCAAAAAGACATTCTCCGTGATTTTTTTCGCAAATTCGAGTGCATCCGATACAAAAGTTGCAAATCCGGTCTCAACATCCCGCGACTTCACGCTACTCAAACAAACTCCAATCGCGCGTGTCGTTTTGCGGACAGGGTGAAATGACCTTGTAGATTTCCACGTCGTCAATCTGCCATCCCGTCGAGGGGACGAAGTCGTCGTGGACGATGCGGAAGCGGATTCGCACCATGCCGGGGAAGAGCGCGAGGCTGGCCTTTACCTGCGTCATCGCGCCGATGAATCCGCCCGTCCATGCCTGCCGTCCGCCGATGGGACTGGTGCAACAGGTGCTAATCGTTCCTGTGTACCCGCCCTGCGTAATATAGGGGCCGAGGTCGAACCACGATGCGCCGTTATTCGTCGAGATTTCAATGACCCCGCCGTCGAATCCGGTTTGGAAATCGTAGGTGTGCCAGAAGGAGAGCTCGCCTCCCCCTTGAACGGATTGAGTCACCAAGCGGACATCGGTGACAAAATCGCTTCCGGGAGTTGAGCTATAAACATTGCTGGCGGAATGGGCGTACGGAGAAATTCGCACCGCCCAATTATCGGGACCCGGCGCGCCTGAGTGACTCCATACCCCGGCGTTCGCGGTCGGTTCGAAATCGTCCTGCAAGTATCGGGTGATACTGGTGCTGAGCGTGACGGGATAGCAAACGCCGCCGTTATCGTCCATCGCCGAATTGCCTGCAGGATCCATCACGTGAACTCGGAAGTGATGCGTCGAGCATCCTGCAACGGGGATGACGAGCACGGAATGCGCAACGGCCATTCCGCCGCTACCGGTTTGATTGATGGAAGAACAAGCGATGGTTGAAACCACACGCGAGGTCGTCGGCTCGTTTGTATCGAACGTGACCGTATAATTTTCCGGGCCGACCGAAGCGACCGCTACGTTTGAAATGATGGGCACGACGCAATCGAGCAGCGCGATGTCGGTCGCGAGCGTCGGCGAACCCGTTCCGTCATCGGCGTCGGTGTAGCGGGCGAGGATCGAGTCGTTGGCGAAACCCTGCAACCGCGCGTCTTCGGCGACGACCGGCTCGGCCAACGCGCCGATCAAGAGCGAACCATTGAAGATTTTATCGAGTTCTGGATCGAGCAACGTCACCGTTTCGGTGTCGCCTGCCGTTGTTGTCACGACCACATTCAGCGGCGCTGCGGGAGCGTTCAGGTCGCGGACTTCAAGCGCGACGGATTGCCCGCAACCATATTGATCGCGATCCATCCGCACGATGCCCGAATCCATGACGCACGGTTCGGAATTTGCGGCTGGCTCGCGGACTTCGATGTCGTCAATCAGCCATCCGCCGGAGGCCGTTGCAACGTCTGAGCCGAAACGGAATCTTATTTTCACCGTGCCGGGATACGAATCCAAATTGACGCGAACTTGCGTCATGAGGCCAAGACCGCCGCCCGTCCATGCTTCGCGATCCCCGAGCGGATTGCCCGTAAATCCGGTGACGGTTCCATCGTAATCGCCGAGCGTGATTTTGGGTCCCAAATCCACCCACGATCCGCCGCCATTAGTGGAGATTTCGATGACGCCGCCATCGAAGAAAGTCTCGAAGGCGAATGTGTGCCAAAAAATAAATTCGCCGCCACCTTGGAAACTGGGCGTCACCAGCGAAGCATCGGCGGCGTTGACCGTTCCCGGTTGATAACTATAAACCTGCGTCGGACTCTTCGCCTGCGCGTACGCCCGAACCGCCCAATTATCCACGCCGAGCGTCGCTGAGTGAGTCCAACCCACAAGCGGGGACGGCTCGAAATCATCGAAGAATAGAAGCGGCGGAAGGTCGAGCGTCGTCGCGATGTAACATGCGCCGCCATTGTTATCGGTCGTCGTGTTTCCCGCCGCGTCGGAGGCTTCGAGCCGGACGGCGTATTTCGTGCAGTTCGTGAGTCCCGTGAAGTTGATCGAATGGAATGTGCCGAGCGTGGTGGTGCGCGTAGTGCCTACGCCGCCGCAAGTGAGCGCGTTCACGGCCACCCCATCGGCGGGTTCATTGGTTTGGAACGTGACCGTGAAGCGATCCGGGCCAATGTTTATGATGTTGACGTTGAAGATGACAGGAGGAGTGCAATCTACCACGGCGGTGTCGGTCGCGACGGCGGGCGAACCCGCGCCGCTATCCGCGTCGTTATAGGTTGCCGTGATGGTATCGCCATTTACGACCTGGAGGATCGCATCGGGATTCGGCGCGCCGACTACGACCGTTAAGCTGTCGGTGAAGATTCCGGAAATCGGCGCGGTCTCGGTGAGCGTCATGGGCACCACATCGCCGGACGTTGCCGCAACGCTGACGTTGACCGTTCCACTTCCCTTGAGATCGGCGTCGCTGACTGTGACCTGCATCAGATCGCCGCATTGAACAGCCGATTGATCGAGATTGATCGTTCCCGCTGAAGTTTGGTCGGTTCCGTTCCAGACGAAAACCGCGAAATCTTGATCGAGCGGCCCCCCCGTATTCGGAACGCCATCGCCCGCGATGTTGAAAGCTTCGACGCGAATTTTATAGGTGCCCGTGGGGCTTGGGATGAAGCAGGCTTCAAGATTATTGCGGCGATCCGGCGCTCCGCCGGTTTGCGAGAGTCCGTTGCTAAAGACGTTGCCCTGATAGGTCGTTGCGCCCTTGATGACTTTCAGATCGAGATCGTTGACCAAAATGACGGGCGAGCCTGGAACGCCCGGAGCGTCGCTCCAAGCCAGCGTTACTTTGATGGGCTTCGCGGGGTCCACGACGATGACGTCCTTTTCCCAAACTTGTCCCGAAGCGGTGAAGCGCGTCGCTTGATCATAGGAATAAAGCGCGGACTTCATATCCACGAGGGTTTTTAAGTTGATGAGTCCCCATCCCTGCATGGCGTTGGGGATATGCGTTTGGATTCCTCCAGCGCCATCGTCGCCACCGACGAGGCTCGTCGCGGTGTTCGTCATCGCCGCCATCATCATAGCGGGGCTTGGGGTTGCGGTATGTCCAAGTGGGGCGAGTTGCGTGTTAAAAAATTCATAAACGACCATGCCCGATCCGGCCGCCGCTGGACAGGCGTGGCTGGTTCCGGTCGAGCGGGCGTAATCAAATTGCGTATCCGGCCAGAACGGATCGCAAACGGTCGTGCCAGCATAATTGATCGAAGTCGAGGCAGGTCCTTGGACGTGCGTGCCGACGGCGACGAGCGTTACGCCAAATCGCCCGTCGAGGTTCGGGCCGCGGCTCGAGAAATCTCCAAGATCGCGAATGCTATCGGCGGAAGATTCCGGCATGAGGCAGCCGTCAGTGCCGTCTTGGTCGCTATTCTCGCTCGCGCCGACGGTGATGACATTTTTAGACGTTCCGGGGGAACCGACGGTCCCGCCAAACGGGCCGCTGTTCCCCGCGGAAAAAAAATAGATCATCGGTTGGTTTCCCGGTTCGTTCGGATCGGCGTCGCGGGCGAGCGCGTCGAATTCTGCGGCGAGCGCGTCGTAATCGCCACCCGTCGGCGATCCCCACGAGTTGCTGGAGATGATCGCGCCGGCATTTTGGCCGTCAATCGAAAGATCGGTAAAGGTAAGGAGTCCGATATCGAATGGCCCGGCGTTAGTGAAAATTTTTGTCGCGTAAACCGAACCTTGCGGCGCGAGTCCCATTCCAAGCAAGTAGCCCGCCGCGTCGGTGGTTCCAACGCTTGCGTTGCCCATGATGACACCCGCATTGAGCGAACCATGTCCGCCGCCGCAATCGCCAAGCGGATCGGAAGTTGCATTGAAAACCCCTACGATGCGACCCAGAAAATCGGCATGAGCCGTTCCGGGAAGATTCGAGGCGTCTCCCTGTTCAAATCCGTCGTCTTGAATATGGACGGTAATTCCTGCGCCGCCGGTCAGACCTTTTGAAGCGAGCCATGCGGCGTAACCGGGTCCGCTCGGAGCGGTGGCGAGAGGCGCATAATTTCCCGCTTCGGTCTGCGCGCTACGCTCGTCAAAGAGCTGGATGTTCGGTTGCGACTCGATATGAAACACGCTCCAAATTCCCGCGATGTTCGGAAGTTCGGCGGCGGGAATCGTGAGGCGCGTATCATGCCAGCCCATTTGCGTTTTATGTTTTTGCTGAAGGGTAAATTTTTTGTTCGCGAGCGTCGTGGTGGGAAGTTCGTCCACGCTGAGCACGGTGATCTTGAGCGTCGCCGCCGCCTGCGTCGCCAACTTTGCGACCTTGGGATGGATTTTCCGCGCTGGTTTCAAATCGCCGACCCACTGCACGCCCGCCAGAGCTTGGACGCTAGCCAGCCGATTGGGATTCAGGCTTACAAGATATGCGTAATCGGGAATGTAATGATGAACGACCGCGCCCGCTTGTTTCACGGCTTCGAGTTGGTCGGGCTGGATCGGCCCTGAGAATTGCAGGAGCGCCAATGCCTCGCCTTTGGGTCCGGCCGCCGCCTGGAGGGAGGCCGCTGTCGCGGGCAATGCAGACGCGGTGTCAATCGAACCGGAACTCAGTTTGACCTCACCCGCGTTCGAGGCCCCCCCAATATTCAGCGCGAAGGCCGCGAGCCATGCCATGCGCCCTGCCCGTTTAAGGAAAATCCATTGTCGCATGTTTCACACCCCCACTCACGAGCAAGGCCGACCCTACCTAATAATCAAGGATAGCGCGAAAACCGCCTGACGACTCAATTATTTTGTTTCATGTTTTGCTGTGGGAGGAGCCGCCTTCTGCTCCATCCACTCGTATTGAAACTTTTCCCGCGGACCGTCCAGAGGTCCCATAGCGAACCAGGTGTTCAGAGTTTTGCCCGGAAGATAGGGCGGAAACCACGCGAATCGAAACGGATCGCCGAAGACGACCACGAGCCGATTGGGCTTTGGGGGATCGGCGGGCGTTGCTTCGGTGCGTCCCGAAAAATCGGTCGCGAGAAAATTCCTCAGCGCTTCGATATCGGCGCGAATCTTTTCGCTTGTGAGTTCATCGCGCGTCGTTTCGCCGTAAGCTTTGACGTAACGCGCAATAATGGTTCGGCCATCCCTGAAAACGTATCCCCGAAGCGTTTCGGTCGTCAGCGCGTCGGCTTCCTTCGGCGGATGGGCGAGCGTCAGGGCGACATTTTTCAAAAAAGTTTCCTCATCGGCGCGGGTGGGAACGATCACTCCTGCGATTCGGTATTTCTCGATCGGCGCGGCCGCTTCGATCTTATCCATCAGCACGGTTTCGGTTCTGAGCGCGGGCTTGATCCATTGTATAGACCACTGGCTCAGGATGAGGAGCATCACGATAGAAAAAAATGCGATGCTGGTTCTGCGTTGCGAGGTAAAGCGCGTTCGGAATTCTTCATCCTTTTCCGAACCGATGGTAGCGGCAAACGTATAGGGCGTCGGATCGGAGGTGACATAAGAACCCGACCAAAGTTCGTGCCACGAACGGCGCAAAGGATGTGTTCCCAAATTAAAGGCATGGGTGAAAAGCATGGCGACGGAGAACGTTGTGAAGAGTTGCCCGATCCCCATGCCGAACGCGGAGGGCAAACCTAAGCCCTCGCGGAACAGCACAAAAGTCGCTGTCAAGATCGCGGGGAATTGAAGCAACGCGCGTTTGAACGCGGGACCATACCCGATCATCTTTCCTTCCGCGTCCACGACGTGAAGGTTCAATATAGATTTGCCGAGCGTCCCGCCGCCGCCCATCGGGCCATTGCCGAGCCAAAAATAACAGAAGACGCCAAAGGTGGAGAGAAACGGGAGGAGCGGTCCCAGCGCCATGAGCTGCGGGCGGGCAAAAAGTTCGAGCGAATAAGCGACGAAGAAAATCGCGACCCAATCAATGGCATAAGCCGCAAGCCGCATCGGCCAGCGGATAATAGCGGGGCGCTCTTTGCTGAGCGCCGGTTGTAAGTTATTTTCGGTTTCAGCCATAAGATGGCCTCATTTGGGACGAGACTTAATCGCCCATCCAAAATCGAAGCGGGCGATCATAGCTGCTTACATTTGGAGACGCCAAGGAAACGAATGGGCGGTTTCGGATCAGATATGAATTGGATTGAGTTGCGCGCTTGGCCGTAACATACTCGAATGAAGGCTGTTTTTTAGATGTCGCAGCAATTTTCCAATTCCTCCCCCGGTTTTTCTCGACGCCAGGCTTTGAGGTTTTTTGGCAATGGTTTCGGCATGTTGGGGCTGGCCGGTATCGCGAATTTGGAAGCGAATCGCTCGGCGCGCGCGGAGGGGGATTCTTCTTCGAGCAATCCGCTTGCCGTGCGTCCGCCCCATTTTACGCCGCGAGCCAAGAACGTCATTTTCCTATTCATGTCGGGCGGGCCGTCCCACGTTGATCTCTACGATCCCAAGCCCAAACTTGCCGAGATGAACGGCAAGCCGCTTCCATTTGAAAAGCCGAAGCTCGAACGGAGCAAGACCGGCAATCTTCTCGCCTCGCCGTACAAATTTTCGCGCCACGGCCAATCGGGAATCGAATTCAGCGAACTGATTCCGCACATTGCCTCGTGCGCCGACGACCTCTGCGTCATACGCTCGATGGTCGCCGACAACATCAACCACAACGGCGCGTGTCTCCAGATGAACACCGGCGAACAGGCGTTCTCTCGTCCCAGTCTCGGTTCGTGGCTGCTTTATGGACTTGGGAGCGAGAATCAAAGCCTCCCCGGTTTTGTCGTGCTGAGTCCCGCGCAACCGGCTCAAGGCGCGCCGCTTTGGAGTTCGAGCTTCCTCCCCGCTGCGTATCAGGGGACGCTCGTTGCCGATATGGAAAATCCCATCGCGAATCTGAAGAACGCGGAATTTTCATCCGACAAACAGCGCGAGCAATTGGATCGTCTGAACGAACTCAATCGTCTCCATGCCGCGCGTCGCGAAGAGGATAGCCGCCTTTCCGCCCGCATCGAATCTTTCGAGCTGGCTTATCGGATGCAGACCGAAGCGCCGGAAGCGTTTGGAATCGAAGGTGAAACTGAGGCGACGCGCAAGCTCTACGGCATGGACGAAGCTCACTCGGAAATTTTCGGGAAGCAGTGCCTGCTCGCGCGGCGGCTCATCGAGCGCGGAGTCCGTTGCGTGCAGGTCTATCACACGCAGACCTCGAAGCGGAAAAGCTGCCAGCTATGGGATCAACACGGCGGGCTCCGGGAGGAATTGCCCAACAACTGCATGGCGACCGACAAGCCGATTGCGGGACTGCTCAAAGATTTGAAATCGCGCGGACTCTTGAACGAAACCCTCGTCATTTGGGGCGGCGAGTTTGGTCGCACTCCGACCGCCGAAGGGGATAACGGCCGCGAGCATCATCCGTTTGGTTTCACGATGTGGATGGCGGGCGGCGGTGTTAAGGGCGGTCTCGCTTATGGCTCGACCGACGAATTCGGCTGGCACGCGACCGAGAATCGCGTCCACGTTCACGATCTCCACGCGACCGCGCTGCATCTGATGGGACTCGATCACGAGAAGTTGACTTATCGTTATTCCGGTCGGAATTACCGGCTGACGGATGTTTTCGGGAATGTGGTGAAGGACATCATTGCGTGATGCAATTTGAATTTGAACCACAGAGACAAAGAGGCACAGAGAACGCGGAATTATGAATTTAGGGACGAACCCATTGCGCGATAATACCCTCTTTGCGTTTTTGCGCTTTGGCGCCTCTGCGCTCGTTTCTTCTTCCGCTTGGTGTCTTGGTGTCTTGGTGGTTGTATTTTTCTTTCTTGCTGCAAGTTCCATTGCCACCGCTCAGCCCGGACGCGGGTTTATTCAAGTCGCCCCCGACGGATGGACGTTTCAGTTTTCAATTTCGCGCGAGACGTTTGTTCCGATCGGCGTTAATTACGATCATGACGGCGCGGAACGGTTGCTCGAAGAATACTGGGTGGAAGAGTGGGAAAAGGTCGAAGGGGATTTCGACGAGATCGCCAAGATGGGTTTCAACGTCGTTCGCATTCATCTTCAATATCATGAGTTTCAGGAGGGTCCCGGAATCGCCAATGAAGAATCGCTCGAACAATTGGGCAAACTCCTCGCGCTCGCCGAACAGGGCGTCC
>CAZPIK010000134.1:0-10398 GCA_964586185.1 uncultured Candidatus Sumerlaeota bacterium
CGTCAAGAAATACGTCGTCGAGACGCGCAATCAGGGAGGACGGATCGCCACGATTGGACAGTTTCGGGGACAGGTTATTTAATTCGACTAAATTTGTATTTCCTTTGCGTCCTTTGCGTCCCTCGCGTCCTTTGCGTTGAAAATATATTCTCTTGCTCGCTGCCTTACGTCGCCGGAGCCGAGGCCGAGAGCATGTTGAGGGCAAGGATCGGAAAAACTGCCCAGGCTGAAACGGGGCAGACTCAGTTTGCGCCGGATGAGTTTCAGTTCGCTGGCCTGTTGGAGGCCGCGCAGACTGGTGAGCGCGGGCGTGAAAAAATAGAGAAGCAGCCACGCGCAATATTCGTCGTAATGCAATTGGCGCTTGGGATCGGGCTTATGCGCATGAAGCGGAGCCAACAAATCCAAGATGAGATCCAAATACTTGGCGCTGTGGATGTCTTGGGATTTGATCTTCGGCTTGGGCTTGCACCCGTGCTTTGCGCTCGACTCGCTCATGCCCCAATCGTGCGCAGACACGAGGACAAAGTACAAGCTAGAATCGTGTTAGCATTCAACTTCGCTTGTTGTATTCTCTCTCCATCAAGGAGCGTGCCGAACGGTATTGAAAGTGTCCCTCGATTACGCCCTCCTTGAGAACCGCGCTGGAGGAACTGCCGCTTTCGCGACTATGGGTCGTGTATCCGGGCGAATTCGAATTCCGGCTTGATAAGCGCATTACGGTTTTGCCATTGAAACATGCGGCGAGTATGCTGGAGTGAAAGGAAGATTTATGAAAGCAGTTAGAGTTTTGGTCGGCACACGCAAGGGGGCGTTTATATTGACCTCCGATGCCAAGCGGGGGAAGTGGGAGGTTCAAGGGCCGCTTTTCGCCGGGTGGGAAGTTTTTCACGTTACGGGTTCGCCCGCCGATCCGAATCGGCTTTACGCTTCACAGACGAGTGGTTGGTTTGGGCAGATCATTCAGCGTTCGAATGATGGTGGTAAGACGTGGGAACAGCCCGGAACTCCGCCCAGTGAGCAGACCGTTAATGAGATGGGAATGCCGATGGGGGAGAGCAACAAATTTGTTTACGAGGGTGAGGTTGGAACGCACAAGTGGTACGACGGGACGCAGCATCCGTGGGAGTTCAAGCGGGTTTGGAATCTAGCGCCGTCGCTGACCGATCCCGATACGGTTTACGCCGGGGTCGAGGACGCGGCGATCTTCAAAACGACTGATGGCGGCAAGACATGGAAGGAATTGCCAGGGCTTCGGGCGGCGAAGGGACATCTTTGGCAACCGGGCGCGGGCGGTATGTGTCTTCACACGATTTTGCAGGATCCCAAAAACCCCAAGCGGCTTTACGTCGCGATTTCGGCGGCAGGTGCATTTCGCACCGATGACGGCGGCACGACATGGAAACCGATCAACAAGGGACTGCACGCTCAGTTCGAACTTCCTGATCCCGACGCGGATGTTGGCCATTGTGTTCATAGTATCGCAATGCATCCATCGCGACCGGACGTTCTTTTTATGCAGAAGCATTGGGACGTCATGCGGAGCGACGACGCGGGGGACGTTTGGCGCGAGGTCAGCGGCAATTTGCCGACCGATTTTGGCTTTCCCATTGCGGTGCATTCGCACGAGCCGGAGACGATTTACGTCGTGCCGATCAAAAGTGACTCGGAGCACTATCCGCCTGACGGTAAGCTCCGCATTTATCGTAGTCGGACAGGAGGCAACGAGTGGGAAGCGCTCACGAATGGGCTTCCGCAAAAAGATTGTTACGTGAACATTCTCCGCAATGCGATGGCGGTGGATACACTCGATCCATGCGGTGTTTACTTCGGCACGACGGGCGGTCAAGTTTACGGTTCGTCCAATAGCGGAGATAGCTGGGAGCCGATTGTTCGCGATCTTCCGCCCGTGTTGTCGGTTGAGGTGCAAGTGTTGGGATGATCCGGGTTCGGTTGCCTCAGCACTTACGGACGCTTGCGCATCTGAATGGCGAAGTGGAATTAGAAGTTGATGGTTGCGTTACCACGAGTCGCATCCTTGATGAGATCGAGGGACGTTATCCCATGCTGCGCGGGACGATTCGTGAGCATGGAACTCTAAAGCGCAGGCCGTTCATTCGATTTTATGCATGTAAGGAAGACTTGTCGCACGAATCGCCCGACGCGCCATTGCCTGATGCGATTGCAAAAGGCGAAGAGCCTTTTTTGATTGTCGGCGCGATGGCGGGAGGGTAGGTAGTATAGTGTTCAATAGGACGTATGGGACCTATGGGACGAACAGGAATCAGAAATCTCAACAAAGCGGCTCTCCCAGATCCATATTTTGAAAGACCTCGAAGAACTCACTCCCGAAGAACTGTCCGAGCGGTTCGATATTAAGAAGAAGCTTGGCGAACGGCGGCTCCGCACGGCGCGTTGGCGTCCCTTGCCCGGATTTCTCGTCATCGGCGGGCACCGTTGCGGCTCGACTTCGCTTTATTCGTATCTTGTTCAGCATCCGCAGATCACAACGGCGGACGTGAAAGAAGTCCATTACTTCGACCTCAATTATGCGCAGGGAGAAAATTGGTATCGGGCGCATTTTCCGCATGTTGGTCATTACATTGCGAATGGCATTTTTCGGCGTCGTCTGATCACGGGCGAGGCGACGCCGTATTACTTGACCCATCCGCATTGTCCAACGCGCGCGGCTAAGTTGATTCCTCGCGCGAAAATTATCGTCATTCTCCGCAATCCGATTGACCGCGCGTATTCGCATTATCATCACCAAGTGAAGAAGGGTCTGGAGACGCTTTCGTTCGAGGATGCGCTGGATCGTGAAGAGGAACGGATCGCGGGGGAGTTCGAGCGAATGATGCATGAACCGGGGTATTACAGTTTTCCATTTCGAAAATTTTCCTATAAGCGGCGAGGGCATTACGCCGAGCAGATCGAGGCATGGCTCCGGCATTTTCCGCGCGGACGAATGCTCGTTTTGAAAACGGAAGCAATGGAATCGGATGGGCAGTCGGTTGTAGATCGCGCGTTTCAATTTTTGGGAATGAAACCGCATCGGATTCCGCAATTCCAGCGGCACCATCAAAGTCAGTACGAGATAATGCCGGAACAGGCGAGGGAAAAATTGGCGGCATACTTTGAGCCAAGAAATCGAGCGTTGGAGTCGCTGCTTGGCGAGCGGTTCGATTGGACATAGGAACGCGAAATAGTGTTAAACCCAAAGGACGCGAAGAACGCCAAGGAACAGCCGCTTTATTTCAACGATATGCCCACATTCAAAGAGTGTTTCTGATGTTGCGTCGAAAGATCCTATTTCTATTGGAAAGCCTCGCGCGGGGCGGCGTCCAGCAGGGAGTTCTCCAGAAAGCCCCACGTATGGATTCGTCGCGGTTTGACGTGCGGGTATGGGCATTGCGCAAGGGCAAGAAGCAACGCGAGATGGAGGAGGAATTTTTACGCGAAGGCGTTAAGGTCGAATTCATTCGGACAAGGGGACTCGGCGACACTCAGGGGATTTTTAACCTCGCGAAGAAACTGCGTGAGGAAAAAATCGAACTGCTCAACACACGATCATTTTACGCCAACATGATCGGTCGAATGGCGGCGCGGCTCGCGGGAGTTCCGGTCGTCATCGCGAATTATCATCACACTTACGATCATCGGTGGAACGCAAAGTATCTGGCGCATGAGCGGATGCTTCGGGCGGGTACGGATCGGTTCGTCTCGGTTTCGCAGGCAGTTCATGATTATTTGGCGCCGCGCATCGGATGGCCGGAGGAAAAAGCGCGCGTTGTTTATAATGGGCTCAATCTGAAAGCGTTCGATTTGCCGATGACAAAAGCGGAAGCGCGACGCGCTTTGAACATGCCCGAAGGCATACCTATCGTCGCGAACATTGGGCGACTGACCAAAGTGAAGGATTTGCCGACGTTCATTCAAGCTGTTCCGAAAATTGTGGCCGCGTGTCCGGAAACTTTATTTTTAGTTGTCGGGGAAGGAGAGGAACGCGACGAACTGCAGCGACTCGCCGCGCCGCACGGGGATCGAATTCGATTTCTCGGTTCACGCAATGATATTCCCGCGATTCTGCGCGCGGCGGATGTCCTCGCGTTGTCCTCATTGCTTGAGGGACTTCCTCGGATCGTGATGGAAGCCTTTGCCGCGCGAACGCCTGTAGTTTCGACTCCTGCAGGGGGGGTCGAGGAGCTGCTGAAGAACGGGTCGAGCGGATGGATCGTTCCGTTTTCCGATCCGACAAAACTTGCGGAGGGAGTGATTGAGGCCATTTCGAATCCCGAAGTCGCAGCACGGTTCGTCGAAGCCGCTCACCGCGAGATTCAGGCTTACACTTTGGAAGGATGGGTGCGTCGAACCGAAGAACTGTTCAGTGAAGCAATGGACGAGAAACGGGAGGCGCTCCGCGAGTGGAGCGAAACGACGCCCGAAATTTCAAAATTCCGCATGATGTATTCTCATGCCGGATATCGTTTAGGCATGCGCAAGGTAATGCTGTTGGGAAAGTGAGAAGTATGAAGTGAGAAGAGTGAAGCGAGCGCCAGAGAAGGATAGAAGTTTTCTCATGTTCATTCATATACTTCCCAGTTGCGGCTGCGATTAGGAGTCGGAGTAGGCGTGATCCCTTTTAGGATTGTGAACGTGTCGGATTGCGCTCCCGAGTTATTGAGAAATATCGCGTCAAGCCGGTTGGCGTTCACTTCGAGCACCATTGATCCAAGTTGATTGAGCGAAATGAACATGGCGGGATGATTGAGCGGGCCGCCGCTCATCTGTCCCGAACTCCCCGCAACGGCATAAACGGTTCCCTCGTTGGCGCCCATGCCGTAGGTCGGTTTGGTATAGGCTCCGTTACCAGCGGGACGACCGTCGCCGTTATTCTTAACGTTCGCAGGGGGAATCGCGCCGATACCGTAAAATCCATCAATGAGGAACGAACGTTCATAAGAATGGCTGTGCCCCGTCAGCACGAGGTCAACACCGCCCGCTTCCAAAATCGGAAGAGCGTTCTGTCGCATCTCGACTAGCTCGAACTCAAAATCGGAATCGTGCGATCCCTTGGTGTAAGGAGGATGATGCCAAAAGGCGATGACCCAATCCTGATTGGTCGCGGCGAGATCGGCCTGCGCCCAGGTGAGCATCGGAGCTACGGGAGAGCGGTTAATGTCCATTGAGTTCAGACAAAGGAAATGGACGTTGGCGTAATCGAAGGAATAGTAGGCTTCGGTTCCCGATGCGAGGCCGCCAGCTTCACCCGCTTTAGGGAACGTAAAAATATCGTAATAGGCTCCGGTTTGAGTGTTCGAATTCGCGCCGGAATAGGATTCGTGATTCCCAAATGTTGACCAGAGGCACGATTTGCGAAGCATCGTCGGATAAATGTCGAAAATTGCGGCCTGATGTTGCGCATCGGTTCCGATGCTATAAGCGTTGTCGCCGAGCATGAGCCAGAGATGCGTGGTCGAAGCTCCGGCAAATGCATAATAGGCATTGCGAACGGCGACTTGGTTGGCGTTGGGCGAGCCGGGTGTTGTTCCAGAAGTGCCCGCGTCGCCGAGCACCCAAATCCGGACGGGCTGACGCGTTCCAATAGGAGGTGGCATCGTGAAGAAATGGGTCGCATCATCGCCGGCGAGAACAAGATTCGGTGTGCCGACGGAATAGTAGTAGGTTTGGTTCGGATTCAATCCCGTAAGCGTGACGATATGTTCGGTCGTGGTTAGGAGATCATCAACAAACGTCGTCAGGCTTCCGGGGGAGGGGCCGTAGCGCACTTGGCTGGTCGTCGTCAAATCGGTTCGCCAACGCACGACCAGTGATGTCGTCGTTTGATCCTGAAGATAGGGACCACGAATGACAGTGGGTGTGGAGGTCGCAGTTAGTTGAAGATCGAAACTAATATCGGAGCTATTGACGGCCTGCTGGTGGATCTCAACGGCGAGGACATTGGTACCGGCAACGAGCGAGAGCGGACTAATCGAAACGGTGGCGGTCTGATCTTCGATCGCGGGCGAATCGGCGAGCGTTCCCCACACGGTCGGCATCGTGGCGATCCTTGCGCGCGGGACTTCCGCGCCATTCAAATAGACAACCCCGCCGTCGTCGTATTGTAGGCTTAAGGATGCAGCGGCATAAATGGTTGGATCGGGGACATTGAACGAAATGCGAAAATACGTGGTGATGTATTTGTTCGACGCATTGCCGCCGAAACCGATGACCGTCGCCTCGTCGCCGTCGCCATAGCCGAGTTCCGCCGTTCCAGTCGTCCATGCGGAGTCGTCGTAAGCGGGTTGTTTCCACGTAGTGCCCGATTGCGGCGCGGGTTCGGCGGGCGTGACGAGATATTTCCAATTTGAGCCGTAGGGAACGAGGGTCGCTGCGTGAATGGCGCTGGCTGACGCGCAAAGTGAGCACACTGTCGCCAGCCATAGCGAGAACTTGGAAAAAGTGTGGCGATGAATCTTCATGGAGTTTTGCCCTCCAGCGCTCTTGATATTCGTTCGCGGAGTTCAAGTGCGGCCTTGGATTGTCGAGCAGGATTGATCGAAGTGAGTTCGGTGCGAGCCTTTTCAAATGCGTTTTGGGCTTCTTTTGTTTTTCCAGCTTGTGCGAGGAGTTCGCCCCGGCGCACAAGCCATTGCGCTTGGCGCTTTCCCTGCCCTGATAGCGTGTCGAGACGTTTTAGCGCATCTTCAAATCGTCCGTTGCGCGCTCCGATTTCGATGGCGCAAAGTTGAAGCGTTGGGACGGGACCAAGAATGGCGATTCCTTGATCCAAGCCTCCCAGAGATTCGTCAATGTCGGCATTGGATAAAGAAGCCAGAAACTCGGCGCGTTCGATGTAAAGCTCGGGCGGCGTGGAGGGAGTTAATTGAAGGGCGCGGTCGTAATCGCTTTTAGCCGCGTCATTGAATCCCAACTTTGATTCGCATCGCGCGCGGTAAAGATAAGCTTCGGCGTGATCGGGACGCAAGGTGATGAAGCGATTAAGTTCTTCGATGGCGTCCGTTGCGCAGCCCAGCGAGTAGAGCGAACGCGCTCGAAGAAATCGCGCAATCGACCCTTCGAAATCGGGGGATAGCGAAAGTGATCGTTCAAAGTCGGTGAGGGATTTTCCGAATTCACCTGAATGATAATAAAGTTCGCCGCGCTGAAGGTAGAGTTCGGGACGGCCGGGATGCGATTTGATTTCTTGTGAGATCAAGAAGAGTTGCGCGCCCATGCCTTCATGCGAGAAGGCGCGTGGAACGGTCAGCAACATCAAAAACGCGCATAATAAATATCGTATGTAATCGGAAAGTCGGTCGGATGCTATTTTGACCATGAGAATGTCCATCTGGGCGACGGGAAAAGCTACTACCAACCCTCGTCAGCAAGTATATGCCAATAGACAAATTTCGAGTAATGGAAATTCAGAAAATGATTTGTTCGCTACTGTGCGTGGCCTTCCGTATGCTCGTTTTCTTCAAACACCTGAAACATTGCGCCGAAGGTATCCGCCGGATGGAGATAGCAGTGCTTCCAATTGGGGGAATCGAAATTGGCGTGTAGAACGCGCACTCCCTTGCTTTCGAAATATGCGATGGCTTCCTTTAGATTTGTGACACTGATGGAAATGTGGTGGTAACCTTCGCCATATTTATCAATGTAGCGTCCAACGCCCCCTTCGCCGGGAACGGTCGGCGATACGATCTCTACCTTCTTGCCTCCCATCTTGAAAGTCGCCCATTGGAATCCTTCGGGTGAGGTTCCCAAGTCACGGAGCGGTTCCGCGCCGAAGACCTCCCCGAAGAGGCGCTTTGCTTTTTCCATATCCTTAACGCCGATGGATACATGGTCCAATCGCTTGAAAATTCCCATCGTGACCTGACTCCTTAAAACGAAACTGTAAAGTGGAACTTCGGAAGGAATTGCCCGAAGTTGACCCCATACGGCCAAGCGCCTATACTCCCCATAGTGGAGCTTGTTCGCCATTCAAATTCGTCTGCCCAATACTTGCTTCATCAACCGCCAGAACCATGCTTTTTTTGCGCGATGGATGGCTTTCGCGATTGCCGTCCTTCTGGGGGTTATGACTTCCGGCGTTCGCGCTCAAGGCGTTAACGTGTTCGAGGAGCATCTCGGCATCGCGCCCGATTCGGTCTTGTTTAACGGGCAGAATTACAATAGCGGGACGACGATTTGGAACGTGACGTTATCCGGAACCGGTGACCTCCGAGTTCAATCCAATAAATTTGTCCGCACAACGACTTCCACCAATTCGTTCGAGATCGGTGATCTTCGGAATTCGGCTTTTCAAATTTTCGCGTCGAATTCATGGATTCTTCGGGCGGTTGTCAATGGGACGAATACCGCAACGAATACGCCGTCGAACTCGATAAGCCTTTCGGTTGGTGGTCCGAGCGGAACTTATGGATGGAAGGCGCTCACGAATCGAACCGACGGCAATGTGGATTTCAGCATGGGACAGAATTCGACCTTCAACGACCTGTATAATGGGGATGTGTTTACGGCTAACCAGTGGCCCAATCGGAATACGCGAATGACGTTCGTTAATAAGAACGATACGCTTTACGGGTTTGTGGATGACCTTGCGCTCTATGCGAATCCGACGAATTTGCTTGAGACCAGCCGCCCGACGACAGGAACGCTCGGAACAGTCATTTGGGATCAGGCGCATTTGACGCTCGGATCGCGATTTACGGGATCGCTCGACGATGTGCAGTTCTATAATGTGTTGCCGTACATTGAGACGTTTACGACATCGCCAACGATGACGACGATTGATCCGATTGCCGCAAACAATACCTTCGACAATGGATGGAACGTCGTTGACGCCAATACGCCCGTGAAATGGAAAATCGCGAGTGATCGGCTTGAATGGAAAGACGGCGGAACGTCCGTCACGCTTCCGCCCGAGATTACATCTACGTCACCTGAGACCGATTTCATTTCCGATTCGTGGACATTCGAAGCAACGCTGCGGTTTTTGAACCCCACCAACCTCTCGGCTAATCGAATCATCATCGAGATTGAAACGCTGAGCGGGACGATTTTGGGTTTTGTTATTCCTCGGACAGTGAGAAGCGGTTCGCGGTTGCTTGTTTATAAAATCACCGAATCCAATGTCATCCTGACTTCCGCTGTTGGAACGGATATTCCTGTCTTGTTCCGTGCAAGGCTTTCGATTACGTATAACGCGGGCGGATTGGAAGTTCGGCTCAATGATCGGCTGCTCACCGCGCTGCCGCTACAGGTGAATATGGGGACACAGAATTGGAAGCGCTTCAATATCAAGGGCGATGCGAATTACGGGTTTACAGTAGACTCGATTTTGTTTTTCAACGCGGGTGAGGGATTTCTCGCGGCGTCGGATTGGTCGCAATACGAATAGAATATTCGAAAGTTTTGCGAGCGCTGGCGGCATGAACCTCGCGGACGTTTATCCGCCGTGCGTGGCCGCCGTCATAATTTCGTGTTCAGTCCATTGTCTGGTATCGCGTATTTCAATGAGCCTGCCCCGCGCCATGACACCGATCCGATCGCACAGCCCCATGAGTTCAGGCAAATATGAACTGACGAAAAGGAGCGATTTGCCGCGACGCGCAAGTTCGTCCATCAAGCGATAAATCTCGACCTTGCTTCCGATATCAATGCCGCGCGTCGGTTCATCGAGCAACATGACGTCGGCTTGCATTTGGAGCAATCTCGCGATGGCGACCTTTTGCTGATTGCCTCCCGAAAGCTGCTCGACGCGCAGATCGGGCGACGCTCCGCGAATCGAAAACTCGCCGATCCAATTCTGCGCGGCGCGGCGCAATTGAGACGAACGGATGAATCCGAATTTCGAAACAGATCTTGGCGAGGCCATGACCATGTTTTCGGCAACCGAAAGAGTCGTCGCTAGTCCCTCGCTTTTTCGATCTTCGCTCAGCATGCCCATTCCTCGCCGAACTCGATCCGCCGGGCGATGAGGCTTAAAAACATAAGCCGCGCCCTCTGAATGGACGAGCGCGACTTCGCCGCCTGTCGCTGGGTCGAGTCCGAAAAGAGAGCGGAGGGTTTCCGTTCGACCCGCGCCGACGAGTCCGGCTAAGCCGAAAATCTCACCGCGTCGCAAATCGAAACTCACACCGCGAGGAACGCCTTTGCCCGTCAGTGACGAAACTTTCAGCGCCGTTTCTCCGGGTGTGCGTTCCGAAACAGGAAAGACCTCTTCAATCTTGCGACCGACCATCATCTGAATCCAGTCGGATGGAGAAGTTGAACGCACCTCGCCCGTTCCAACGGTCTTGCCATCGCGCAGCACCGTAAAGCGATCTGCGATTTCCTGCACTTCTTCAAGAAAGTGACTGATGTAAATAATGCTGAGTCCATTGGCGCGGA
>CAZPIK010000135.1:0-10335 GCA_964586185.1 uncultured Candidatus Sumerlaeota bacterium
AATAATTTTCCCAGTACATTTCGCACGCCGGAAAGCGCGGGATGATGAAAGCCACGAGGGTCGCGACGGCTCCTCTTCGAGGACTCAACCGAGCGCTTGCGCGATCACTTCCACCCGCCGTGCGTTTCATCTTTGTTCTTAATCTTGTCGTTTTTGCAATCGTAAGACTTTCGATGCGAATCTTTCCGCGAGAAAGCGTGCAAGGAATCATTTTTGAATTCTTTGCGGAGAATCCCGATTATTCGATTCCCTACATGTTTCTCTATCAGTTCGTGACGTATATGTTCATCCATCTGCAATGGGAACATTTAATCTACAACATGCTGCTGCTCTGGTTTTTTGCGCCGGAATTGGAATGGCGATGGGGCGAAAGTCGGTTCTGGCGATTTTATCTGACGACGGGAATCGGCGCGGGACTTTTTCATGCAGTGATTGCGCTCCTGTTTGGTAGCGAGCGCGCGCCGATACTTGGCGCTTCGGCACCTTTGTTCGGAGTGCTTCTCGCGATGTGGTCCTATTACCCCCATCGGATGGCCTATTTTCCGGGTGGATTGCGACTCAAATTCACAATCTTGTTACCTTTGCTGATTGTCATCGAAATTGCGGCGATGGGCCGGGTCGGCGACGGAATATCACACATTACGCACGTCGCGGGGGTCGGCGTGGCGTTCTTTTATCTGGCAAAATATCATCGCACGAGCGATTTCAGGCTATGGCGGTATCGAGGTTGAAGAGTGAAGTGAGAAGAGTGAAGTGAGAAAGATAGAGTAGGAGTAGGAGTAGGAGTAGGAGTAGGAGTAGGAGGGAAATGGGAATGTTTATGCGTTTGGGTTCTCTGTGCCTCTGTGTCACTGTAATGGAGTATTTGGATTGAAAATCATTCTCGCCCCCAATGCTTTTAAGGAATCGCTTACGGCTCACGAAGCCGCGAGGGCGATGGAGCGTGGATTTCGACGGGCGTTACCCGGTGCCGAATTGATTGAATGTCCCGTTGCCGACGGCGGGGATGGGACGGCGGAAGTTCTTGCACGTGCGCTTGGCGGTCGCGCGACGCGGCATCGCGTAACGGGTCCGCTTGGCAAGCCGGTCATGGCTCCGCTTCTTTTTTTGAAAGAAGCTGCAAAGCCCACTTGCGTGATTGAGATGGCGAAGACTTCTGGCTTGGCACTCGTTCCGCCGCGACTACGAAACCCGATGCGAACGACAACTCGCGGGTTGGGGGAGATGATGGAAATCGCGCGGAGTCGCGGCGCAAAACGGATCATTGTAACGTTGGGCGGCAGCGCGACGGTGGATGGCGGTGCGGGAATGGCCAAGGCTTTGGGCTTTAAACTACTTGATGCGCGGGGTCGCGAAGTCCCAGATGGCGGCGCGGGACTTGAGAAGATCGCTAAAATTGTTCCTCCGTCCAATCTTGAGGAGTGGCGGCGCATTGAAATCGTTGCAGTGTGTGATGTCGAGAATCCCTTACTCGGAAAGCACGGTGCGGCGGCGGTGTTCGGTCCACAAAAAGGAGCGACGTCCGCGATGATACCGCATTTGGAAATAGGACTTAAGAATCTGGCCTCAATTTGGAAGCAACCGGGACTTGCGCGGCTTGCCGGAGCAGGTGCGGCGGGAGGACTCGGCGCGGGATTGGTCGGATTTCTCGGAGCGACGATAGCGCCCGGAGCCGACATGATTCTCGATCTCATCGGCTTCGACGAAATCGCCAAAGACACCGATTGGATCGTCACGGGGGAGGGAAAGCTGGATCATCAGACGCTGGGAGGAAAAGCTCCGGCGGTTGTTGCGCGTCGAGCGGCGGCGATGGGGATTCCGGTGATCGGACTTGCCGGATCGGTCGAACCGGGGTTTGGGGTTTCACGCGGTGCTCGAAAACAGTCAATTTGGGCGGGTTGCTTTAGTATCGCCCCTCGTCCGGTTACGCTTGAAGAATGCATGACACATGCGGCGGAATGGCTGGAAAATGCGGCGGCACAGGTGGGAACAATGATCTCGTCCGTCACAGAACAAAAATAACTAACCGCAAAGTCCGCAAAGTAAGTCGAACAGAGTATGTCCGATTTGCGCATTCTGCGCATTCTGCGCATTTTTGCGGCTCTATATTTTCGTATTATATTCGTTATGCGTGTTCTATGATTCCGACATGGCCGAATCCATTTATCCCCACGCGCCACGAGGACGCGGAACGTCCTATAACCCCGCCAACCGATTTGTCGGCGTTGCGTTTCATGCGGATCCGGAGGACGCGCCGGATCGGGTTCCAACGGAGTATTTTGAGGATCACGCGCGGACGGTTCTGACGCGCAACGACAGCCCGGATATTCCGCTGGGCGCGAGTCTGAATCCTTATCGCGGTTGTTCGCACGGATGTCCTTATTGTTTTGCTCGGCCTTCGCACGAGTATTTCGATCTCGGCGCGGGACTTGATTTTGAAACGAAGATTTTTGTCAAACGTGACGCAGCGAAAATCCTGCGGGAGGAAATTTCTAAACCACGATACGTTCCCGAACCGATCCTGATTTCCGGCGTCACCGATCCCTATCAGCCCGTTGAAAAGGAACTTCGCATTACGCGGCAGTGCCTTGAAGTCCTTGCGGAGTTTCGGCATCCCGTTGCGGTTATCAGCAAAAGCGCGATGATCGAACGAGACGCCGACTTATTGGCAAAGCTCGCAAAATACCGAGCGGCAAAGGCAATCCTTTCGGTGACGTCGCTCGATGCCGATTTGCAGCGGGCATTGGAACCGCGCGCTTCGACACCCGCGGCAAGACTTCGCGCGATTCGAACGTTATCGGATGCGGGCGTTCCCGTTTTCGTCAACGTCGCGCCCGTTATTCCCGGACTTACGGATCATGAAATACCGGCGATTTTGAAAGCGGCGAGAGAGGCGGGTGCGGTCGGCGCGGGCTGGATTCTCGTTCGACTTCCTTTTGTGGTGAAGGAGCTTTTCGAAGCATGGTTGCAGGAGCATGTTCCAACTCGCAAAGCGCGAGTTCTGCATGCGCTCCGATCAATGCACGGCGGAAAGCTCTATAATTCGGAATTTGGAAAACGGATGCGCGGCGAGGGACCGAAAGCCGAGCAGATCAAACGCATGTTTGAAATTGCCCGCGCGCGATTGGGTTATGAGGCAGATCCACCGGCGCTATCGGTCGCCGCATTTCGACGACGGGGACAAGGCGAATTCGATTTTGGATAAATGCTATTTATCGTCCGGACAAAGATTTCGCTTGTGAAAAATAAATAGCCGCTGCGTGGGAAGTTCTTCGCTGATGTCTTCCAGTTCAAAGCCTGCAGGATTCCATTCGGCGAGAACTTGCTTGATGGACATGCGATGGGACTCGCGAATGTGTTTGGCCGTGTCGCCATCGAGCCGATATTCGACAAGCGCGATTTTTCCTTTTTCAGAAAGCGATTCGCGCATTTTTGCGAGCATCGGTTTGGGGTCTTGGAATTCGTGATAGACATCCACGAGGAGAATCCAATCCACTCCGCCTTTGGGGAGTTTAGGGTCGGTCGGTGTTCCAAGAATCGGCTCGATGTTGGTGAGCTTTTCCTTCTCGATGTTCTTTTTAAGTATTTCGATCATGCCCGGCTGAATATCGGTCGCGAGAACTTTTCCTTTTGGAACGTGTGGGGAGAGACGACGGGTAATGAAACCCGAACCGCAACCCAAATCGGCGACGACGTCGGTCTCCTTGAGTCCCATGAGGGAGATGAGTAATTCCGGTTTCTCTTCTTCTTCGCGACCCGGACGTTCGAGCCAGATCGCGCCGCCAACTCCAAGCACATCGGACGGCTTGCGCCCCGATTCGGGTTGCGTGTTGTCCGTGGCGTGATCGTGTTCTTCTTCGGCGGGCGTGAGCGGCGCGAAATTGATGAACATCGAAATCGGGATAAGGAGTAATAACAGATACCGTCTGAATCGAGCGCAATACATTGGGGTGTCTCCTGATCGCAAACGTGTGATCAGTTAACCACAGGCGGAGGCTGCGGCGCTTCAAGAATTTTGAAATCCAATCTATTTGATCCTTCACTACACGCTTCGTGTGCGGTTCAATCTTCGGCATGGTAACGAGCGAAAACGACCCTTGGCTTTCGTTGTGCGGACGATGGATGCTCGCGCTCGTATTGATTGTCGCGGCCAGCATCCGATTCTACGCGCTTGATCGTGTGCCCTATGGCCTTTGGTTTGATGAAGCATTAAACGCGCAAGATGCGGTGAAGGCGGCGAACGGCGGCGGATTGAAACTCATATATCCTGATGAATTCCCGCGTGAGCCTATGTACGAGACGATTCTGATTGGGGTGACGCGCGTGTTCGGGCCGAGTGTTGTAGCCTATCGGACAACCTCGGCGGTCATAGGTATTCTCACCATTTTTCTGCTTTTTGTTTGCGTTCGATCGTATATGGGCGAGCGCGAGGCGCTGCTGGCGGCGGCTGTCCTTGCGACGCTCCGTTGGCACGTCATTTTCAGCCGACTTATATTTCGCACTTTGATGTTGCCGATGTGGATTACGTTGATTGTTCTTGCGGCGAAGTGGGTGAAACAGAATCCGACGTATCACCGCGCGGCAGCATTAGGCGCGCTTGTTGGCGGGGGATTTTATATTTATCTCGCGTGGTATTTTATGCTTCCGGGCGTCTTGTTGTTGCTCGTTTGGGTCTTTTGGGATGCGATAAGAACTGTCGAACTGCGGCGACCGGCTTTATTTTGCGGGGTGACGGCGATGATCGTTGCGAGTCCGCTCTTCGCTCATTATCGCCAGAATCCTGCCGATCTTTTTGCGCGACCGGATGCGGTTTCACCGCTTAAGGGGGAGAACCCGCTGGAAGAAATCGGAAAGAATTTTTTTCAGGCTCTTGGGATGTTCCATTATCGCGGCGATCACGTTGCCAAGCAGAACATCCCGCATGCTCCGGCCTTGAATCGCGTCGAGGGGATTTTTTTCGCTGTAGGCATCATGGCCGCTCTTATTGAGTTACTTCGGATCGCGCGTCGTCACGGGGCGAACAAGATACCCGATGTGTTTGCTGTCATTATTCTGGGTTGGGTTAGCTTGGGTATCTGCGCAACGATTTTTTCGAAGACCGATTCGCCGAATTTTCTGCGGACGCTTGTAGTGACGCCAGCGGTTGCCACGCTGACTTCGATCGGATTTTGGGCGGTCTGGACGGGATGGACAAAGTGGACGGGTCTATCGAATAGTGGTGTTCATCGGTTTTCATTGTTCGTCATTCCCTTATGGCTTGCGCTTGGCGGAGGCTGGACATCGTGGCAGGTTTTTTATCAGTGGGCGAATCGGACGGATGTGTTTGAGGGATTTGTGGGACCTTACGCACAATTGGGGAATGCCGCCGCCGAAACGCCGCCCGACATTTCGTTTTGGGTTCCGAGATATATCGCCGAGCATCGGACGTTTCAATTTATATCCTCGCCCGATCCGCGCAAGCCCAGCCCCAAAATAATTCCTTATGCCAATTTCGATTTTCTCCGATCGAAGGAAGGCGAGACCGAGCCGCGGCGGATTGTTGCCACCGCGCACAACGTAATTTTGCCAGTTTTGGAATCGCTTGCGCCAAAGGGAAAAGTGATAGAGTTTTTCCGCTCGCCCGAAGGGAATCGTTGGGCCGCGCTTTATGAAGTTGCGCCCGGAGATTTGCCGTCGCAAGATAAGGTCGCCCAGGCCGAGCGAAATCATCCCGAGGATATCCGCTGGTAGGAACCGCATGATTGAAACCGTGAATCTCTGCAAAAGCTACGACAGCAAAGACGCCGTCGTGGATCTCAACCTGAAGATCAAATCGGGTGAGCTGTTTTGCCTTTTGGGTCCCAATGGCGCTGGCAAGACGACGACCTTCAAAATCCTGACAGGACTGCTCACACCGACTTCTGGCTCAGCCTCGATTGCGGGCTATGACATCCAAACTCACGCGATTGAGGCGAAGCGTCGGATCGGTTACATTCCGGATCGTCCTTATCTCTACGAGAAGTTGAGCGGACGCGATTTCTTTCGATTCGTCGGCGATCTTTTCGGAATTGATCGGGAAATCCAGCGCGAGCGGATGGAACATTACTTTAAGCTTTTCTTGCTGACGGACGCGCAGGATCAGTTCATCGAGAACTACTCGCATGGCATGAGACAAAAGCTCGTATTTGCCGCGCAGCTGATGCACGATCCTGAAGCGCTCATCATTGACGAACCGATGGTCGGACTCGATCCTCGATCTTCGCGAACCGTAAAGAAACTGATGCGCGAGGAGGCCGATAAGGGCAAGACGGTGCTCCTTTCCACGCATACGCTTTCGGACGTTGAGGAACTGGCTGATCGGATTGGCGTTCTTGCGAAGGGTCACCTGGCGTTCGTCGGGACGATTGACGAGCTTCGCGGGGAATTGAAGCAATCGGGAAAACTCGAGGACCTCTTCCTGCAATTGACCGAAGAGGAAGTCGCTTAGGATTCGCTTCATGCAGGCACCCGCGCCCACATCGGATTCATCATCGAATTCTTCGCCCGAGATCACCCGCCTGTTCGCGCGGGTCAAGCTGCGTCTGGCTTATAATTACCTGACGAATATCGAGAAGCATTTCTACGTCCACGTCGCGGTGGGAATTGGTGTTGTCCTTTTCCTTTTCATCGGCGGCCTCGTCGGTTTTTCGTTCATGTTCAATTGGCTTCTAAAACCCCAGCAGCAGCCGTTCGGCGCGCCGATGCTAAAGAGGCTTGTCGGCATGGTCTTGCTAGCGTTTTCCTCAATGCTGACTTTCAGCAATCTGATCATCATGCTGACGACCAGTTATATCTCGCGCGAGGTTGAGTTTTACATGGCGCAACCGATCTCGCACCGCAAACTTTTTTTCTGCAAATTTGCGGAGTCCACGCTTTACAGTTCCTGGGCCTTTGCCGTTCTCTCGCTTCCTTTTTTTCTAGCCTATGGGGGCACGGGCGAATCCGAGCCCCACTTCGGATGGAGCGCCATCATACCCGACGGTTCTTGGATCTTTTATCCCGCCGCGCTTCTGCTGATACTTCCTTATATCGTGATACCTGCGGCCATCGGGGCGAGTTTTGCCCTCATTATTACGGGACTTTTTCCCGCAAAACGGATGTTCTGGCTTGCGGCGGCTCTTGCGGGCACAACGATTTTAATCGGCATAATTTCGGGTCATCAGGCGGGAGTTGGACTACGAATCGGTCGTGGCGAAAAAGGCGAAATTACGCGGGTGATGAGTTTCATGGGCATCGGCGATCTCGCTTGGATGCCGAGCACATGGCTCGCGCGGGGAATGCGCGCCGGCATGGCGGGTGATCTTCGCGAGGTCGTGTTTTGGGGCGGCTTGCTTTACTCCACCGCTTTCATGGCATTGCAGATTTGTTTTTGGCTGGTGAAGCCCCTCTATTATCGCGGATTTTGTTCGGCGCGATCCTCGGGGACGACTCAACGTCGCGGCGATGGCGGATTGTATCCGATGTTCGATCGGTTTCTATTTCGACTTCCCTCGGCGGTACGGGCGCTTGTCGTCAAAGACCTCGCCGTTTTTTGGCGCGATCCGGCCCAGTGGGGACAACTCATGGTGCTGTTCGGTTTGCTTTTCATATACATGGCGAACTTGGGGAGTGCATCTGAACTCAGCCGCTTAAGAACGAACTCGCCGATGTTTACGAGTCTTACGAGTCTTTTCAATATTGGCGCGACGAGTTTCGTTCTCGCGATCCTCTCGACCCGGTTCGTCTATCCCATGCTCAGCCTCGAAGGAAAACAGCAGTGGGTGATAGGCCTTGCGCCGATCCCACGGACGCGTCTTGTCTGGGTGAAGTTTGGATTGTGTTGGGTCTGCTCGCTTATTCTCAGCCTGCCGCTGACGGCGATTTCGTGCTATTCGCTAGAGACCGACAAATTTGTCACATGGATGTCCATCGGGACGATTCTCGTCATGTCCATGGGATTGAACGCGCTCGCGATTGGGTTGGGTTCGCTCATGCCGAATTTTCAAGAGGACAATCCGGCGCGGATTGCGAATGGTCTTGGCGGGACGATCAACGTCGTTCTGAGTCTTATTTACATCGGCGCGACGCTTGCGCTTGAAATGCCTTGGGTCGTCGCGTGGGTCACCAAGGGAATTCCGACTGAACCCTTGGCTCTAACTATGTATTACATGTCATTCCCTCTGATGGTTTGCTTTCAGGCAATTTTCATTGCGGGGCCGCTCGCATTGGGATTGCGCCATTGGCGGAACCTGGAATTCTAGGACAAATCAGATTTCTGCTGAAATTCGAGGAGCTAAGGCTTAGGCTCTTGGGTTTGCGCGTCCTTTTTGAAGGGAGCAGCGCGGCAATTTCACTCTTACGAACGGATGAACACGAACATGGCCAAGACTTATAAGATCGCAGTAATGGGGGGCGATGGAACGGGTCCCGAAGTGGTCGCGGAGGGAATGAAAGTTCTGAACGCGGCGGAGAAAAAATTCGGGTTCAAGCTCGAAACGCAGAATTTCGATTTCGGCGGCGAGCGCTATAAGCGGACGGGCGAAACGCTTCCTGATTCCGCGCTTGATGAGTTCCGCAAGTTCGACGCGATCTATCTGGGAGCCATTGGCCATCCCGATGTGAAACCGGGAATCTTGGAGAAAAACATCCTGCTCCGCACGCGGTTCGAATTGGATCAATACATCAACCTTCGACCCGTGAAGCTCTATCCGGGCGTCGAGACTCCGATCAAGGACAAGGGACCGGACGATATTTGCTTTACGGTCGTTCGCGAGAACACAGAAGGGCTTTATGCGGGGACGGGCGGTTCGCTCAAAAAAAATACGCCTGATGAAGTGGCCATTCAGACTTCGGTCAATACGCGCAAAGGGATCGAGCGTTGCATTCGTTATGCTTTTAAATACGCCGAACGTATTCACGCGGATAAATCATGGCGTGGTCTCAAGAAAGAGGAAACCGACGCGGGGATCAAGAGCCAGCTTACGCTCGTCGGCAAGACCAACGTTTTGACGTTTGCTTTCGACCTTTGGGAACGGACGTTCCACGAAGTCGGCAAGAAGGATTACCCCAAGATTAAGCGCGATTACGCTCACGTTGACGCGACGTGCATGTGGTTCGTCAAGAACCCCGAATGGTTTGACGTGATCGTGACCGACAACATGTTCGGCGACATTATCACCGACCTCGGCGCGATGATTCAGGGCGGCATGGGGATCGCGGCGGGCGGCAATATCAACCCCGATCCAGGCGGCGTTTCAATGTTTGAACCGATTGGTGGCAGCGCTCCGAAATACACGGGGCTTGGCGTCATCAATCCGCTGGCGGCGATTTGCGCGGGCGGCATGATGATGGACACGCTCGGCGAACACAAAGCCGCAGACGCCATCGAGAAAGCCGTCATGGACGTGACCGCGAACAAGTTGAAAAGTCTCTCCGCAGGCAAGATGGGGTACTCGACTTCGCAGGTCGGCGATCTGGTCGCGGGGATTGTTGCCGGATAGCACAAATTTTCAACGTTGGGATTGAAATCGCGTTTTATTTCAGCGAGGCCGTCATTGAATATCCTTTGCGTCGCCTCTGAGGCTACTCCCTATATCAAGACCGGCGGGCTTGGTGATGTGCTCGGCGCTTTGCCTCGCGCGATGTGTCGGCTGGGTCATGACGTCCGGGTCGTTATTCCATACTACCAGCAAATTGATCCCGAGCTATTTGCCACTGAAAAAATCATGGACCGGATCGAGGTCTGGCTCCCCGCCGGAGCGAGATCGGCGTCGGTCTGGAAACTAAACGATCCCGATAATCCGGCGACCGTTTATCTGATACGATGCGACGACTTGTTTGATCGCGAAGAACTGTATGGGGAGGACGGGCACGAGTACGCCGACAACCCGCTTCGGTTCGGTTATTTCTGCATGGCGGCGTTTTGGATGCTCAAGGGGCTGAAGTGGAAACCGGACGTCTTTCACGCGCATGATTGGCAGGCAGGACTCATTCCCGCGTATCTGAAGAGAGTTCCCGCGGTGAGGGACGATCCCGATTTTGCGGGGATCAAGACGCTGCTGACCATTCACAATCTGGCGTATCAGGGGGTTTGCGATCCCGAGTTTGTGGACTTGCTGGGATTGCCCCGCGAGTCGTTCAACCTCACGGAGCTTGAGTTCTTCGGAAAGCTGAACCTGCTCAAGGCGGGGATCGTTTTCAGCGACCGGATTTCGACGGTGAGCCGACGTTACGCGGGGGAAATTCAGACCGCGACGTATGGCTGCGGACTTGAAGGTGTATTGCGATCCCGTTCGTCGCGACTCTCCGGAATCATGAATGGCATTGACGTTGAATCTT
>CAZPIK010000136.1:0-10319 GCA_964586185.1 uncultured Candidatus Sumerlaeota bacterium
TCATCCTCCACAAAGATCGCCGAGATTCATCCGCCGTGAAAACCAACTCACCCATCGAATCCGCTGCCGACCTCTTCGACAAAAAAATCAAAACTCGATTCGGCGGAATGCCCGACACCAAATTCGACGCGATTCGGCGAGACCTTGAATCCGCACTCGGCTCGCCGACATTTGAAGACGAGACGATCATAGCCTTTAAATTGAAATAATTCGGTTCTTACTTCAATGGAATTGCCGGGAGTCGCTTAAGTGTTCGATTCGCGGGATCAACCATGATTCCAACCGATTCGAGAGCGGTGACTCCCAGCAGGGGTTCGCAACCGTTGTCGCCAAAGATCACGCGCCCGGCGGTGATTTCACCCATGAATTCAATACGCGCGAGGCCATAGGAAAACTCACGAACGGACCCATCCGCCAATTCGTAGGTCATTTTTCCTTCACGAATAATCCCGGCTTTATCCAGTTTGTTTGCAGGAGCCATCGAATCGGTCGCGCCCGTGTCCACAAGGAAAAGCGATTCGAATTTACCCTTGGTTTTACCCGTGCCCGACAATTTCACTGTGACTTTGGTTAAACCCATCGGAATGTTTCCCTTTCGGTTTATTCTTCCACTCTCTCGGCTTCACTGCAACTTTTCCCTTTGCGTGAATTTCCTCTGCTGAATTTCAACGTCTGAGCAGGACGCTCTCCGCGGGTAGGTTGAGCCGCAATCCGATTCCGCGGACGACTTCGGCGACGTTCACCGCGCGTTCGCCTAGAGCGGGCTGGAGTCGCCGGAGCATCGTCCGGCGGTGGCCATCGAGTTGCTGTTCTTCCGGTCCGCCATCGGGCCAGAGCCGTGCGTAAAGCGCTTGCCGCGTGACGACCTCTCCCGGTCGCTCGGCCAGCGCGGCAAGCAACTCAAAACTAAGCGGCGGCAGGGCGATCTCTCGATGGCCAATCCGAATGATCCCCGGCGAGAGGAGATTGATTTCAATCATTTCGCTTCGAAAGTCAGATGGAGATGGAGATGGAGATGGAGATGGAGTAGTTGGTAAAGCTTTATCTAATGTGGGAGGCGATCTCCGATCGCCGATTCTTGTAAGACGGGCATCATCAACGAGTGAATCAGCATCGGACAGACGTTCGGCAATATGACCCATGATTCTCGCATACTCTGGAGAGCAGCCGAGCGCAACCGTTAACGACGCGACGGCCCGCGCAAGCCACCGGAAATCGCCCTTCATCCGCGCGACCGCGCCCCATTCGACGCGATACTTGGATTCCATCTCTTCGGCATCTAATCCCTCCATCGCATCGGCGAGCAACGCCGCAACGGCCGCCGATCCGCAAAGTCTCCTTGGTCGTTGAGCCGCGCATTTTCCCTCGAACGTTTCCGCGAGTAATTGAAGCGCGTACGATTCGTTCAAGTCAGATTCTCGGTTGGTCAGCCACTTTGCTTTGATTCCTGAAGCAGTCGCGGGTGAAAGTCCCGTCCGCAGAATCGCTCCTCCCGGTTCAGCGAGACGCCAGAAGCCGCTTTGCTCATCGCGCGTGATCCAACCCTCCCCCGCGCAACGTTCGAGTACGCTCGGAAGCGTCGCGCCAAAATTTGCGGACCAACCGGGGTCACTCTGCCCGCTAAAAGTTTCCGCCAATGACGCTCGAAGATTTTCGAGTGTTCGCCCCGATGTTTCCGCCAAACCATCGAGCGTGATCAGTGAAGCGTCGGTCGTGAGCAAGGGCGTTGGAATCGGTTCGGGAGACGCCAAAATTAATTCGTTCCAGAGCCGATCAGCCTCAGCCGAAGTAGTCGCGGCGACAATGGAGCGACCAAACTTTGCATCGCCGCCCAATCGTCCGGCACGCCCCCCTTGATTCGCAAATCGCGACCGCCCCAACGGAATTCGCGACGCGCGTCCGCCGTAGCCCGATTGAATTCGCCAGGGATACTGGACGACATTTGCACAGGAAAGGTTGACTCCCATGGCGAGAGTTGGCGTCGCGACCATCGCGCGGATTTCTCCCGCGCGGAATCCCGATTCCAGAATCGCCCGATGCGCGTCGTGCAGGTCGGCGTGATGAAAGGCAACCCCACCCGCGAGGCACTCCATAAGCTCCCGCGCCGCGCGGCATGGTTCGACTTTGTCCATTTGCTCGATCACGCGCTGCGAAGGCGAAAGTTCGCCACCGAGTTCCGCGAGAATCCCCGCCCACACTCGCGCCGAATCGCGCGTCGGAGCAAAAAGCAAAACCGGTTCGCCGCGCTCGATCAGTGAAGACGTGACCGCGAGAGCCGCAACTGAAGCAAGATCAGCGGGTCCCGACCGCTCGGCGGCAAGCTGAGAAATCCGTCGCGTGAGCGATTCGAATTCCTTTGGCGTGCCCAACGATTCCTCTTCGATTTCTCCGCCTTTCTCCGTCCGGAACCGAAAACGTCCTTCCGCCAATTCCAAAACGCCCTCGCGAAGTTCCGAAGGTCGCCGCGAATCGCGAACGACTTCGGCGTTCAACCATTTCGCGAGCGTATCCAAAGTCGGCTCGCTCAAAACCGCCGATAAAGCCATAAGCCGAACTGCATACGGCGAATGAAGAATTCGGGTCAGGAGAAGATCGAGCGTCCCGCCCCGAACCGGATCGCCCAGCGTCTGAATTTCATCCGCGACAACGACGCCCACCTGCGAAAGAAGTTCCCCTCGCGCTAGAAGATGATGGTTGAACTTCTCGTAAACGGCGATCAAAGCGTCGAATTCGCCCGACGCGATTCGCGGATCGAATTCCGGTCGCTCGCGAGTTGCACAAACAACGCGATATCCCGTCCCTTCCAACCATCTCTTCCACTCCGCGAACTTTTCCTCGGCCAGGGCGCGGGTCGGGACGAGCAAGACCCCCTTCCGTCCGAGCGCGAGTTCGTGCGCGACGGCCATTTCGGCGACCATCGTCTTGCCCGATCCCGTCGGGGCGGATAGGACGAGGTTCCCGCCCTGCTTCCATGCCTCCCACGCTTCGGCCTGCGCGGAGAGCAATTGGCATATGCCGCGACGCTTCCATCCGGCGATAATTGAGTTAGGCCAACCCGCGCGCTCGCCCACGGAATCCAATGAAATAGCGGTCTTCTTTGAACGTCGCATGATGAATCTCCAATAGCGAATAAAATACGAAAATATAGCGCGGAGTCAAGCGTTTAATTGAAGCAAATTGGCTTCTATCGGACGTCGGCTCAAAGAGTACGAGCGGTTAAAGGTTTTTGTGAACCCGAAGGGTTCGCAGCCATTAGCCGGTGGTTGAGCGTAGCGACACCACCGGTAAGACGGCATAAAACTTCGCACCCCGAAGTGGGTGCCAGAATCTGCGACGCCCTCCGGGGTCGGAATTATGGGTCGCTCTTCCGGGGGTATCGGCCTGACGGCCTCAACCCCCGGCTAATGGCTGCTCATCCCTTCGGGATGCCGAAGGAATCCGGCTCGAGATCCTTAGACGCTCGTTTTCAAAGCGACCTACGAACGTGAATAAAACTTTTAAAAGACAGAACCAATGACAGATTACCGCTTTTTCGCGTAATCAAGCATGCCTTGGAAATCCACGACGACGGCGGGTTCATTGCCGACGACCCATGCGTCGTGTCCCGAGGGGAGCGAAGAAACGTCGCCCGCCTTACAATCGAATTCCGAGCCATCGTCCATCAGGATGCGCAACACGCCGGAAACGTGATATTGAAAATGAGGAGCTTCGCAGCTCTTGGTATTGACGAGGGACTTCAAGGAAGTGCTCCAGCGCCATCCCGGTTCGAACGTACATCGGCCGACCGTCGCTCCGGCGATGTTGACGAGTTCGACCTGACCTTTGGGAAATTTCCGAACTTCGTCGGGGGTTCCAAATTGTTTTACTTCTGCCTTTTTCATGGGTGTTCCCTTTCAATTCGTTGGTGGTGGTCATTCTCAAGGCTTTTTTCCGTACGATCAACAAGTAACGATGGCGCTGACTATGTGTAGGGCGCGATGCCGTTGATTCGCCGACCGCTTCCAGTTTTACGGTCGGTCTTCCGACAAGATTTTGGAAAACGATAGATTGCGCGGACAACACATCAACTCGAGTTTCGAAAAACTTCACAGAGGGCAAGTCCAACTATAGAGCATGCCTCAACGACAACAAATACTCGTGCGAATTTTTCAGATGTAAGAGTGCCGGCAAGGATGTTCAGTCCCGCCAATGGCAGAAGAATTCGTAGGTGTCCGAATCCCTCCGAAAGAAGACTGACACATGACACGCCGAATAGGCAGCCGAGTACAAACGCGCTCAATCGTCCCGGCGATTTCGGAAAATACGCTTGCAAGGACATATGGTGCGAAACTTTCTTGCTTGAAGTTCACCCAATCACCCACGGTTCGCGTGGCGCTCGGCGGGTGAGTTCTTGCGCCTGTGCGTCGTTCGAGATCGTTTCGTTTTCGGCGTTCCATTCGATCCGCCGACCGCCCAAGCGATATGAAATGTTTCCGAGTTGGGCGATGAGCGTGCTGCGATGTCCCTCTTCAATATCGGCGGTGGGGCGATTGCGGCTTTTGATGCAGGCGTAGAAATTGTTGACGTGCTCGATAAGCGGAACGGGACCGTTGCCGTCGGCGATAACCTTGCCGTCCGGGCCGTAAACCTGCCATCCGATGCCGTGGCGACCGAACAGCATCTCGCCGCTCTCGCCATAGACTTCAATTCGCTCGCCGCAGAACGGCCAATCGGGATAGTAGCTTGTGGACTCGCGATTTTCGGGCGCAACTTTCGTCTGATACGGAGTCCAGCCGATGGACTCGATGGACATGACGGCGTCGTCATATTGAACGCTCACCTGCATCGTGTCGGGGCATTCCTGATCATCGTTGAAACCGAATTTTCCGCCCGTCGCGACGACGCTTTTCGGATAATCTTTTCCGAGAAACAATCGCGCGACATCAATCTGGTGGATGCCGTCGTTGATGAGATCGCCGCCGGAGTAATCCCAAAACCAATTCCAGCCGTTGTGGAAGCGATTGGGATTGAAGGGGCGCTTGGGCGCGGGGCCGAGCCACATGTCGTAATCCACGCCCTTGGGAACCGCTTCATCCTCGCGATGACCGATGCCGCCCATCTTCTTCATATTGAGAACGCGGATGAAATGTACCTTGCCGAGTTTGCCGGAGCGAATGTAATCGAGCGCCTTGGCGGTGTATTCACCGCTGCGGGTTTGCGTTCCAAGCTGCACCACGCGTTTATGCTCCCGAGCGGCTTTCACCATCTGTTGCCCTTCGAAAATATTGTGCGAAGCGGGCTTTTCGACATAAACATCCTTGCCCGCTTGACACGCCATAATCGTCGGGATCGCGTGCCAATGGTCGGGCGTGGCGTTGAAGAGGGCGTGGACTTCCTTGTCTTCGAGTATGCGACGGAAATCACCGGTAGTCTTCGGGCGGTGGCCGGAAATTTTCTGGGTGGCATCCGCGCACGAAGCAAGCACGGATTCATCAACGTCGCAGAGCCAAGCGACAGATGTATCAGGACGCGAGGCAAGATACTCGGCGAGAAAACGCCCTCGCCCCCGGACGCCCATGACGCCGACGGTAATTTTTTCGTTCGGTAACTCAGCGCGAAGCGACGGACTTGCCGCCGCCGCCGCGCCCATGATGATGAAAGTTCTTCGCGAGAGTGTCATGGAATTCCCTCCGACGAAATTCTGAAAAATCTAACAGCCCAATTCATTTCGACTTGGTCGGAGCAGTCTTGGTTGGTGCAGTCTTGGTTGGCGGTGCCTCAGTCGGAGCGGCTTTCGGTGCGGGTTTGGGGGCGACGGATTTGGGTTTGTTATCCCCTTCCTTAATGACGATCTTGGGGCCGCCCGTGTCTTTCGGCGGGATTGTCATCACGCTGATCACCATACCTACAATCGGTCCGATGGTAAGCCCTGCAACGATTCCCACGACGACCCCCGTGATCGCTCCGATGAAGAGCGCGCCGAGCGGTCCGCCAAAGCTGTCGGTCTGACTATCCTCCAAGCTCCATGTGTAAACCGTAAAAATGAGTGAAGTGCAAATCGAGGCGGTTAGAACGCCCATTAGAACACCGGTGGTTGCGCCGCCGAACGCGCCGATGGACATGCGCTCCACCAAGGGCTCCGGGATTCCTTCATCTGCGCCGTATTTGACGACGATGGCGAGTCCGATGATTCCGCCGAGTCCGCCCAAAAGGCATGCCGTAATGACTTCAGTCGAAACGAGACCAACCGGAAAACCAACATCATAACCATAAAGCCGGGTGTAGAAGCCGATTAAGGCGCCTAGTCCGGCTCCAAGGATTATGCCGACGAACTGCTTCATGAGTGCGCCGCCATGCGCAAGAATTACAGATCAGAATACCAAATCCGGTAAATGATGCCGAAAAAGCCACCGACGATGGGGCCGACGACGATGCCGATCATGGCGGCCGCCGCCGCGTCGCCAAGGGCTACACCGACATCCTCCGTGATGCCCGCCGCCACTTGATCGCCGATGGATCGCGCATACTGCACACTGTTCACAAAATCAGTGACTTGCGGAACGAACGAACCGAACGCCGCAAAAACGGCCGCACCGACCGGAACACCGATAAGAGCGCCGGTGATCATGCCGCTGACGCCGCGTTTAAAAGATGTGATGGCTTCACTCATTGATTTCAATCGCCTCCATGGAACAAGGAACCGGGAGAATCAAATCCCGATGATACTCAACCATCATCATGATGGAAAAATCCCTATGGAACATTCAAGCCGATAACGTCACGTCATTTTTGTGCCGGGGTGAGCGCGCCGCCCGGCAAGGCCATTTGACGCGCCATTTCATCCGGCTTGAATGCATTCAGCAAAGCCTGCTCGCGAGAAATGCGTCCCTTTCGGAAAAGTTCAAGCAGCGAGCGATCCATCGTGATCATGCCGATTTTTCCCGAAGCTTCGATCGAGGTCGAAATCTGGTGCGTTGCGCCTTCGCGGATTTGGTTGCGAATAGCGTCGGTCGCGATCATGACCTCCATCGCCATTTCACGACCTTTCCCGCGCGATGAGGGAAGGAGCTTTTGGCAGAGCACCCCTTCGAGCACGGCCGCCAACTGAATGCGAACCTGTTCCTGCTGATGCGGAGGGAAAACGTCAATAATACGATCCACGGTTTGGACAACGCTGGAGGTATGCAGGGTCGAGAAAACCAAGTGGCCCGTTTCAGCGGCCGTCAGCGCGGCGGAGATCGTTTCAAGATCGCGCATTTCACCGATGAGCAGGATGTCGGGATCCTGCCGCAGGGCGTACTTGAGAGCCGAGGCAAATGAGAACGTGTCTTCGCCCACTTCCCGTTGCTCAATCATCCCCTTTTTGTGCTGATGGATATATTCGATGGGGTCTTCCACGGTAATGATGTGGCAGGCCTCCTCCTGATTGATCATATCAATCACGGCGGCGAGCGTTGTGGATTTGCCCGAACCGGTCGGCCCCGTGACGAGAACGAAACCGCTGGGACGACGCGCGAGTGTTTCCATGACGCGAACGGGAAGATTCAACTGTTGGAAATTCTTGATGTCATTGGAAATGGTTCGGAAGGCGGCGGCCACGGTGTTGCGCTGTAAGTGAACGTTGACGCGGAAACGGGAGAGGTTCGTGATGGCGAGCGAGAAGTCGAGTTCCTTCTGCTCCTCGAACTTTTGCTTTTGCGAATCGCTGAGCACGCCATAAATGAGTCGGCGGGTTTCTTGGCCAGTCAGAATGGGACCATCCACATCCACAAGTTCGCCGTTAATTCGCAGGACGGGAGGACGACCGACGGCCAGGTGCATGTCGGAAGCGTTGTGCTCAGCGGTGACGCGGAGCAGATCGGTCATTTCGTATCGGCCCTGACCGATGGGGATTTTTTTGGGAGTTGCGCCTTTGGAACCAAAAGGCTCCATCATCATCATTTGAGCGCCCCCAAGTTTGCCACCCTGACCCATATCCATAATGCTGTTCTCCCTCGTTTTGACGGTCTGAGCATTCCGCAGCTTGACTCACTTGAACTTATCGTAGGGGCGACTTAAAACTAAAGCAAAAACTAGCCTTTGCGTCCATTGCGCGCTTTGCGGTTAAATCCCCCTCTATGCCAATTATTGCTCAAAGAATCGCGATTTCCGACGTTATCCGGCGGGGATTTTGGTTCTTTGCGGTTCTGTTTTGGTGCGCCGCATTTGGGGCGCTCTGGGCGTATTCACCCTTATGGGTCAAGGCTGTTTCAGCGGGCTGGGCATTAACTGCGTTTGTCTCGCCGCCCGTTTATTTGGTTTCGCTTGCCCATGCCTTGCCTTTGTTTGGAGACAATCCAGGCGGAGTGCATCAACTTTACCTTCTCGATATGGGACTCATGGGATGGGCTGTCCGTGATGCGTTTGAGCGCGCTTTTCCGAAGTGGTTTTCGGTCGCGACTGAAAACACTTCACGTTCCACGTCTCAATTTATCATGCAAGCTCTTGCGGTTGGCTTTCTCGCGACTTCGTTCGCGAGTCTCATGGCCGAATGGGGATTTCTGAAATGCGAGGTTCTGACCTACGGATTCCGCTCGTTGCACAATGCCTTCGTGCATCATGCGACTTCACCCATCTACGGCGCTCGGGCGTGGATGAATCTTGCGCTTTCGATTGCCGTTTTCGCCGCGCTCATTCGGAGACCCATCGAAGAAAAATGGCGATGGCGATTTTGGTTCGCGCTGTTCGCGTCGCTTTTAATTGTCTCGGCGATGGGTGCGCTCGATTACTTCGGCGTAATTTCGCTCAAATGGTGGCGTCCCGAAAATCCGTATATCGCGCGCTTCGGTTACCGCCGATTGCAATCGCTCTTTGGTCATTCGGGATGGTTCGGCCAGTATCTTGCGGCCGTGGCCCCGGCGGCGTTGGCGTTTGGATGGGTTGCAGTCAGTCCCCCAAAAAGAGCCGCTGGTTTTGCGCTCGCACTTTTTCTTACCGCGATTCAAGCGCTCACGATGCAGCGGGGAGCATGGCTGGCTCTCGCGGCGGGATATGGCGTCGTCGCGGCGGGCGCGTGGCTCGGAAAATCGGGAGACGCGCGCGAAAAAATGTTAAAGCAGTTCGCGATCGTCGCCGTTGCCGCGGCTTTGGTTTTGATCGTGTTGGCCGCGCTACAGCCCGCGCTCCGAAATCGGGCGACCGAAATGTTCCGCATGAGCGATCGGCAATTGATCTGGGCGGGCGCGTGGCGGCTTGGAACTTTTCGTCCGATGATCGGGATAGGAACGGGCAGCTACAGCTTCGCTCACCGCACACTAATCGCGCCGGATGATCCCTTGGCAGCCGCCGACGACCGAACCGCCGCGCATAATCTTGTTCTTCATCTGTTCGCCGAGCGAGGCGTCGTGGGAACGGCTTTCTTTGTTCTGCTGCTCGGCGGGGCGTTTGGGATTTTGATCCGCAGAATTCGCGAGCCGGATGGGACATTGCGCGTGGAACAACTTGCGCTTCTGGGCGGACTCACCGCGCTCCTTGTGGACGGCATTTTTCAGTACACTTTCTATATCCGGCTAACTGAAATTCTTTTTTGGATATTCATAGCGTTCGTTATTTCCATGCCAGTTCGCGGCGCGTCAGAAATCTCCCGTCGAAAAATGGCGGGCGCGTGGATCGCCGTGGTCGCCATTTTTCTTTTGATCGCGTTTCTGAACGTGCGCCGATATCACGGGCAATTTGATAAAATGCACGACGCAGAGGCGGGGATATTCAAGGTCGCGGGGGCGGAGGTGATCATACCCATCCCACGCAATGGCGACAAGATTTCCATACGCGTCATCTCCAAGGATCCGGCAAACCTGACGGAAGGTCCCATCACGCTCGCATTTTGGTTGGAAGGCCGCTTGCTTGCGGTGCGACCCCTCAAGAGTGGTGTCGCCGAAGATGTGGTGCTGGAAATGCCTAGGGAAGAACGACGCCACGCTTCAATTATCGTCAAGGCATCGCGCGTCTGGCGTCCCTTTGAATACACCAATCGGGAAATTCCGATCCTCGAGGCGGGAGTTTGCTATCAGGATCCCGTGCGGGTGCAATCCACGGAACCGTGAGGAAAAAATACGATCCGCAGATTGCGCAGATGGCGCAGATTACAACGGTTCTCGAAAGTTTTGGCTGAACGGAGGGCGGGCTAGAAAGCTTGTCATTACCCACATCTCAACAGGATGGTTTCATTTTGCCGGAGTGCTGATTTCAGCCCGCGAAGCGGGCGACGTAATAAAGCGAAGGGTGAAGCGAAGCGAAACCCTGGGGGAATGGCCGCCCCAACATTTAAGCCCCGAACGGGGCGACGGAACCAAGGAATTATT
>CAZPIK010000137.1:0-10244 GCA_964586185.1 uncultured Candidatus Sumerlaeota bacterium
TGAAACGTATAAACCGATTTTAGATTCGGAAGAAGCGCTTCGATAAATCATCGCCGATCCCGCGGCTCCCGCCGAGAATCGTTTGAAAGAGGCGGTGACGCTCGCATGGCTTGAACGTCAGCGGAGCGGCCGTCCCGTAGTGCTCACATCTCTCGCCATCGGCAATGTCCGAATTCTAAATCTTCCCGGTGAGCCATTTATAGATTATCAATTCGCGGCGCAGGAAGCAGCGGTGCTCGCCGCGCCGAACGCCTTCGTCCTCGTCGGCGGTTATACCGATGGCGGGCCGGGGTACATCTGCACCAAGGATGCGTTTGCGGAAGGCGGCTACGAGCCAACGGCCTCAAACGTCGAGCCGGAAAGCGAACAACTCATGCGCCTCGCGATTCGTGAGTTGATGGATTTTAGGAAATAGGCAGGATATGCTGGACGCGTGAAGGAAGTTTGAGGCATGTCCAAAGCGCGTTATATCATGATCGGCGGTTTTCTGGGTGCGGGGAAGTCCACTTCCGTTGGGAAACTTGCGCAACACCTAACCGATCAAGGCCGCAAGGTCGGCCTCATCGTCAACGACCAAGGTTCGGAGCTCGTGGATACGGCGAATCTCCGCTCACAGGGATTTCGCGTGGAAGAAATTACAGGCGGTTGTTTTTGTTGCCGATTTAATTCGCTCGTTGAGGCTGCGGATCACCTGACGGCTGAAGGGCGTCCCGATGTTTTCATCGCGGAGCCAGTGGGAAGTTGCACCGATCTTGTCGCGACGGTGAGTTATCCGCTCCGACGCATATACGGCGAGAATTTCACCATTTCGCCGCTATCGGTTTTGGTGGACCCGATCCGCGCCATGCGCATTCTCGGATTAGTTGAGGGGAAAAACTTTTCTCCCAAGGTGAACTACATTTATCGCAAGCAATTGGAGGAGGCCGATCTCATCGTCGTAAATAAGATTGATCTTCTCGATGCGAAGCAGCGAATAGCCTTGATGACCGCACTGGCGCGCGAATTTCCGGAAACCGAGATCATCGAGATTTGCGCGCGCTCGGGCGACGGCTTGGATATGTGGTTCGAGCGAATCGTCGGCGAGGAACTTCCAGCAGGCGAGGCCATGCAGGTTGATTATGAAATTTATGCAGAAGGTGAAGCCTTGCTCGGTTGGCTGAATTGCACGTTGCGAGTGGAAAGCGATCCCGCGACCGACGGCAATGCTTTGTTGAAGGATTTGGCCGGAAGGTTGCAGGCGCGGCTGGCTGCGGCTGGCGCAGAAATCGCGCATCTCAAAATGACCCTCTCGCCTCTCGAAGGTGCGGCGGCGAAAATCGGCGAGACAGGCGTGCTGAGTCTCGTGCGCAACGATTACGTTCCCGAACTTGGTCAGTCGCTGAATGATCCGTTGGGCGTTGGCCATTTGATTCTGAATCTCCGTGCCGAAGGCGAGCCGGAAGTATTGGAAAAGGCCGTCAAGGAAGCTGCCAGCGAATCGGCGAATAGCCTTGGTGTCAAACTTACCATCGAGCACATGGAACGATTTAAACCGGGAAAACCGCAACCGACACACCGTATGGAGGCGATGACCTCCTGATGAGCCGACGCATCCTCTACTGCCATTGCGCCTACGCGCAGGTGATTCCCGAAGCGGTCAAAAACGAGGTGCTCGAACGATTGGCCGCGTCGGGCGAACCGTTCGACGCTGTCGCCGATCTTTGCGAGATGTCGGCAAAAAAGGATCCCTCGCTCAAGCGCCTAGCCGCCGAGGGGGGCGAGATCAGAATCGCGGCTTGCTTTCCTCGCGCGGTGAAGTGGCTGTTTCATGCCGCCGGAGCGCCTCTTCCAAAAGAGGGCGTCGAAATCCGCAACATGCGTGTTGAGATGCCGGAAGAAACCGTGGCCGCGCTTTTGGTCGAGGAAAAGGAAGCCGTGTCATGACCGCTGTCCTTCACCATTCCTCCCTAATGCTTAATTTACAATTACGGGTCGTCCGTCCCGTGTTGCGAAACCAAGAAACCCCAAAGGGGTTTCGTCCCAAAGCCCAAGGTTGCCGAGTAAAACGAGGCTACCCTGGGTCACAGGTGCTTGTTCATGCAACCTCAACGAGGTTGCGCCGTTTGGTGTTGATCCCCAACGGCATGGCGCAACCGCGTTGCGGTTGGAAGAATATACGCACGTTACCTAGGGTAGGCGCTTGCTTCGCGCGCGCCAACCCTAGGCTTTGTTACGAAACCCCGTTGGGGTTTCCAGACAAGTTCAAACGCGTATTCCGCGAGATCAATCACGAATGCTTTATTCGGTTCGCGGGTTCGAGAACTGCATTCATAGGGAGCAATAAACCATGACCGCTTCCGTTGCTCCCATCCGCGTTGTGCTATACGAAGGAACCGATAGCCGTCCATTGGAACCTTCGCGCCGGGCCGATTTGCTAAAGACGCTTCTCAAAAAAGGTTACGCCGTCACGCGCTCAACGGAAAACGGCGCGGGCGGATCGAGCGTCGCGCCTCCTGACGAAAGCGACTTGCTGGTGCTGGGCGAATTTGAAGAGGGACGCATTCCGCGCGCGGCGGGCAATGGAGAAAATTTCCGCCTCAAGTTCCATCACCTAAATGGCGCGACCGCCGATGCCGCCCTCGCCATCGTCGAAGATTTCAGACGCGAGACGCGCGCCGATTCTCCCGCGCCGGGCGCGTGGAAACCGTGGTTCCCCGTCATTGATTACGACCGCTGCACCAATTGCATGCAGTGCCTGAGTTTTTGTCTCTTCGACGTGTATAGCGTGGACGAGGAGAAAAAGATTCAGGTCAAGAACGAAGAGAAGTGCAAAACGAACTGCCCCGCCTGCTCGCGCGTTTGCCCGGAGGTCGCGATCCTGTTCCCGAAGTATCGCAGCGGCCCGATCAATGGCGACGTGGTCAATGCGCAAGACGTCGAGCGCGAGAAAATGAAGATTGACGTGTCGGCATTGCTCGGCGGCGATATTTATTCGATGCTCCGCGACCGCCACGCCCGCGCGCAATCGCGTTTTTCCAAAGAACGCGACGAGGGCAAAGCGCTGAAGGAACGTCTCCGCTGCCTTCAAGAGTTGCAGGATAAACTCGACATCCCGCCGGAGGTCATGATGGCACTCCCCTCGCCGGATGAGATTCGGTTCAAGGCGGAACAGGCGGCGAAGAGGGCGGAGGATGCGAGAGGGAATTTGGAGGGGAATCATGGATAAGCAAACGCTTGAAGAAATGATAAAAAACCTTCCACCTGATTTAAGGTTGGAAGTTGAACGCTATGTCGCGTTCGTGGTGAGCACGCGCGCAAACCGTGGCAAACAACGCCCAACGTTCAAATGGGCTGGTGCTTTAAAGGATATGAAGTCCGAATTTACCTCCGTCGCCCTGCAGCATCAGATTTCAAAATGGCGGATTGGTGGATCCTGAATGTACTTGCTCGACACGAACATCTTTCTGGAACTCATCCTAGAACAGGAAAAAGCTGAGGTTTCCCGTAGTCTAATCGAATTGGCGATTCAAAATCAGTTTGCTGTTTCAGATTTTTCCGTACACTCAATTGGAGTGCTATTATACCGGAAGAATCGTCATACCGACTTCACAGAGTTTGTACATGACATCGTGCAGATTGCAGGTGTCAATCTCATCCAACTTCCGCTTTCTGAAATGAATCGAGCGGAGCAAGCCGCCCGTGATTTTCGCTTAGATTTTGATGACGCGTACCAATACGCACTAGCCGAGACTTTCAATTTGGCAATTGTCAGCTTTGACGCAGACTTTGATCGAACCGAACGCAAACGTGTGACTCCTGAAGAGGTCTTGAAATCCTAGGGTTTGTTCTTTAGTTTCAAAGTATATGAATCTACTTCTCGCGAATTATTAGGAATAAGACTCATGCTTACATGGTTGGGATTAGTAGCCTGGGTTGCATTTGAAGCTGCGCTTTTGTACCTGATTACATCGCAGCAAGAGTGTTGGTTATCTCATCTCAAACTTTGGGGCGTCGTTTCTTTTTCGATGGTGCTCGTGTTTGGTATCTGTGTGCTTTCGTATGTCATTCTATATGGGGGGGGCCAACCGTAGTGTCCTCTCTTCACCCCTCCGTCATTCTCGTCGCGGATCGCACGCTTTCCGCCGATTACAAGGTCGTCTTCGAAGGCATCTTCGCGACGATGCAAACGACGCAGGTTCCCGAGTGGGCGATGCGGACACTTCTCTCGCCGCCGTTGCCGTTCGATGAATCGGGACGCGCCAAAGTCGCCGCGCTTGGTATCCGCCGAATCGAATCGGCATTGCTTGCCCAAACTTCCCTGACTTCCGATGACGTCGTTTGCGCGACGCCCGAGTCGCTCCCCCGTTTGCTCGGTCCGTGGGTCAAGATCGTGCTCGTGAGCTCGAGCGATCCACTCGGGCGCGGGATGACCAACACCACGACGACGCAATTCTGGAAGGGGCAGCTTTACACCCGCGAGTGGATGAACCGGATGATGGGGACGATCAACGCGGCGAAGGCCAAGCATCCCTTTACCGTTATCGGCGGCGGAGCGGGGGCGTGGCAATGGATGCATAATCCAGTCGAGCGCGAATCGCAGGGAATTGACGTGGTGTTTGAAGGTTATTTCGAGAACCTGGGACCGCGCCTCGTCATGGATATTCTCGAAGGGAAATCGGTCGCGCCGTTTATTTCCGAGACGCACAACTGCATTGAGAATCTAGAGACGCTGCGGGGGCCTTCGATGATGGGGGTCGTTGAGCAATCGCGCGGGTGCGGTAAGGGCTGCCCCTTTTGCACGCTCGCTTTCAAGCGGATGGATCACGTTCCCATCCCTAAAATCATTGCCGATATCGAGACGAACGTCGCCGGGGGATGCCGCGCGGTCGTCAGCGGAAGCGAAGATTTTTTTCGGTATGGCGGCGTCGGGTTCAACACCGATTTCGAAAAATTGCACGGGCTGCTCACCGAGATGCAGAAGATCAAGGGCATTTCGTTCATGCAAATTGACCACGCGAATATCTCGTCCGTGATGCAACTCGACGATTCAGAATTGAAGGAAGCGCGACGGCTCCTTTCGTGGGGCGAGCCGGTGGATTACATGTGGGTCAACATGGGGATCGAGAGCGCGAACGGCGATTTGGTTTACGCCAACGGGCGCGGAAAAATTGCTCCTTATCGCCCGGAAGATTGGGAGGAACTCGTTCGCGGAGCGGCGGATCGCATGACCCGCACCGGATTCTTCTCGGTCTTTAGCGTCATCCTCGGCTTGCCCGGCGAAACGCCCGATGACGTGCGCCAGACGATCAACTTGGTCAAATTTCTCGCGACTCAACGTGCCGTCGTGTTCCCGATTTTTCACGAACCGGTGCTGCAGGGTCACCCGCAGAGCGGCGAGCGGTTCGGTTTGCCGAAACTCTCCGCCGACCACCTCGAACTCTACACGCTCTGCTACGAGATCAATTTCAAATGGGTTCCGAAACTCTATTGGGATAACCAGCGCGCGGGCGGGGTGAGCTGGGCCAAACGCGCGCTGCTGCAACTCCTCGGCAAGGGTGAGATGTTCTCGTGGCGCCGCAACTTCGCCCGCACCCGCAAAATGATCGCTGCCCGCGAGCGGCAAGCGGCTTGACTCAGAATTTAGACTCCTTTCCTCTGAAAAATAATTGCACCAACCAACTTGACATGGATCATCTATTCTGATATTTCTGTCTCAACGGAAATTAAGGAAATGCCCACCCTCAATCCCATCAACCAAAAGTTCATCCTCCACTGGGGGGAAATGGGGACGAAATGGGGGGTCAATCGAACCGTGGCCCAAATCCATGCGCTCCTGTATCTCTCCCAAAAGCCCCTGACGGCAGAAGACATTGCCGAAACGCTCGGGGTCGCGCGCTCGAACGTCAGCAACAGCCTGCGCGAACTGCAGAATTGGGGAATCGTTAAGATCATCCACGTCATGGGCGACCGGCGCGATCACTTTGAAACGATGGGCGACGTTTGGGAAATGCTGCGGATCGTGCTCGAAGAACGCAAAAAGCGCGAATGGGATCCGACCCTCGAAATGCTCCGCGAATGCGCGGCGGCGGCGACCAAACCGAGCGCAACCGATGAGCACACGCGGACTCGCATACGATCCATGCTCGATTTCTTTGAGACGTTCGGCGGCTTTTACGACCAGTTCAAAACGATGCCCACGCCGATGGCCATTAAAGCGGCCAAGCTGGGTGGAAAACTGCGTAAGTTCATCGGACTGGGCTAGATCGTTTTTTTTGATAGGTAATTTCATTGAATACAGAAATTACCGAATCTATGAAATTGCACAAGGAGTGAATCATGAAAGTTCTCGTTACCGGATCAAATGGACTTGTCGGTTCGGCGCTCCTGAACTCGCTTAAGTCGTCGGGTCACCAAGTGATTAAAATGGCGCGTGCAAAACCTCAGAACGCCGATGAAATCGAATGGAATCCTGACTCCAACTCTTGGGACGCATCTGAATTGGAAGGCGCGGACGCCGTCGTTCACTTGGCGGGAGAAAATATCGCCGCGAAAAGGTGGAGCAACGAGCAGAAACATAAAATCATCGAAAGCCGTGAAAAGGGGACGGCTAACCTTTGTCGCGCGCTGGCCTCCCTTAAGTCACCTCCCAAAGTTCTCGTTTGCGCGTCGGCGATTGGTTTCTACGGCGACCGCGACGACGAGAAATTGTATGAGACGAGCCAGTCCGGTAAAGGATTCCTCGCCGAGGTTTGCCGCCGTTGGGAAGGGGCCACGCATTCGGCTCGCGCGGCGGGAATCCGCGTCGTTCATTTACGATTTGGGGTAGTTCTCTCCCCTAAAGGCGGAGCTTTAGTGAAAATGCTCACCCCCTTCCGGCTTGGCTTGGGAGGAAAAATCAGCTGTGGTGCGCAATACATGAGTTGGATAACGCTCGACGACGCAGTCGGGATCATCCGATTCGCGCTCGAGAATTCGTCCGTCGAAAACGCGATCAACGCCGTCTCACCCAACCCCGTGACAAACGCGGAATTCACCCGTGCGCTCGGACGGGCTTTGGGCCGCCCGACGATTTTTCCGATGCCTCGTGTGGTCGCGCGAATCGCATTCGGCGAAATGGCGGATGAGCTGCTGCTCGCCTCCTCACGGGTTTTCCCACGTCGCTTGATTGAAGCCGGATTCAAGTTTCAACATCCCATGATCGAACCGGCGCTTCGAGCCATGCTTAACTGACTTGGAATTGATTTCCATTCGCGGCGTCGAATATTCTGAAACGGAAGGCAAAGTAACCCATGAACAATCCCATGGCCGTAATTGAAGTGCTTGATCGCGCTCCCGACGTCATTGTTCCGCTGCTGCGTGAATTTCCTCCCAGCTTATTGAAACGGCGACCCTCCGAAAAAAAGTGGTCGGCGCACGAACACGCATGCCATCTTGCCACCGTTCATCAACTTTTTCTGGATCGCCTTGATCTGTTTCTGAATTCGCCAAATCCCGCAATCACGCCTTACCATCCCGATCAAACGGGTCCCGATGGCTTCCTGCTCGAAATGGATTTCGAGGAATCACTTCTACGATATGTTGGAGATCGTCGCCGACTTGTCGCTCGAATCCGAAAACTTTCGAGCGAGGACTGGAATCGAACGGCCGATCACGCGGAATACAGCCACTATTCGGTGCTCATCATGTTTCGGCATTTGGCCATGCACGATTTCTTGCACGCCTATCGGATTGAAGAATTGCTCCTAAATCGCGAATGGAAAACCGAATGGGAGATATTCGCGTCCGCTACCTAAGGACAAGCTACTTCTGCTCTCCGGCTGCACGAGGAGGTCGGCGACAGATTTCAGGGTCGTCATCAAGGCGGCGTCGGAGAGGGACGGGCGCAAAACAGGACATCATCAATGAAAATATCCTGACTGTATAAAACCGAACCGTATCCAATGACAAGCATGGCGCGGCGTCCGGCAAAGAGTGAAAGATCGTAATCGAAGCGCCACCAATTACGCATGGGGTGCGCAGGATCCACCAAAGGCACGCCCTCATCCCGATTGCTGGCAATGGGAACCGACAATTCGCCGTCCTCTGATTCCAGAAAGAAGTAGACCGCGGAGTACGCAGGATCCGTGGGTAGCTCAAGCAGATAGTTGAGCGAAAGCGTTCCTCCCGAAGGTGGGATCGAAACATAGGGGGAATTAATATATTCAGCGGGGTCTGTCATTCGATCTGTCATGCCCAGAGCGTGGGTGGGCGAATGTCCTCGCTTGGTTGCATGGCCATCGTCGGTCCGCAACCAGTCCGAGGTCAGCGTCCAGCCCTCGGTGTCCCTTTCAAAATCCTGGAAATAGAGGACGTTTGTGCACGTCGGGGAAGGTGTTGGCGTACGCGATGGAGAGACTGTCGGAGTGGGAGTCACAGAAGAACAGAACTGTAGGTCATCAATGAAAATCTTTTGTGTGTATTGGACTGCCGCATGATGAATGTTCAGCCTTATGCGTCGTCCGGCAAAAGGCGCAAGATCGTAATGGAGGTGCCACCATTTTTGTCTGGGATGCGCGGCGTCCACCAAGGGCACGCCTGCGTCTCGATTGCTGGCCCATACTTCCGTTTCGCCGTTTTCAACTTCGATGAGGAACAGTACGGGAACAAATCCAGTTTGCTCATCCGGCGGCAAGTCCACCAAATAGTTGAGCGAAAGTGTTCCACCCGAGGCCGGAACGGAAACAAAAGGCGACAGCAGATGAGCCTCCGCATGGGTCATCCCAGAACAGTTAGCGAGATTCACAAGACCCAGCGCATAGATGGGCGAATGCCCTGTTTGTGTCGAGTTGCACTTTTCGGTTCGCACCCACCCCGTGGGAAGCGTCCAACCCTGTGTGTCCTTTTCAAAATCCTGCAAATAGAGGATGTTTGCGCACGTCGGGGATGGCGTCGGAGAGGGCGAGATCGTGGGCGAAGGCGAGCGCGATGGCGAGGCTGTCGGCGTGCGCGATGGAGTGGCGGTCGCCGTGGGAGCATCCGCAGCGCAGAACTGAACGTCATCAATAAAAATGGTTTGCGAATATAAAACTGCGACGTATTGAATGCTCAGCATAACGCGGCGCCCAGCAAAGGGCGAAATATCGCACTCAACGCGCCACCAATTTTTCTGGGGATGCGCAGGGTCCACCAAGGGGACACCCTGACCTTCAGTAATGCTGGCAATCATGATCGCATCGCCGGTATCCGCTATGACGGAGAAATACAGGTAGGCATTCTTAGCCTCCAGCCGCGTATCGACGAGATAGTTGAGCGACACCCTTCCACCTGAGGGGGGAATGGAAACGTAGGGAGAGTGAATTTCAAGACCCGGATATGTCGTCCGCCCCGCACAGGAACTGGGATTAATCATACCCAGAGCATACGTGGGCGAATGTCCGCTTTGAGTCGAGTAGCACTTATCGGTTCGCACCCAACCCGCGGCGAGGGACCAGCCCTCGGTGTCCTTTTCAAAATCTTGGTAATAGAGAATGTTTGTGCATGTCGGGGTCGGCCAAAGCGTCGGAGAGGGAGAGATCGTGGGCATCGGAGTGCGTGTTGGCGAAAGCGTCAGAGCGGCGCCTGATCCCGGTTCTGATCGGGCGATGTTCAAGCCGACGAGAGTGGAAAACAGGATTACAATCAGAATGAATGATGTTGAATGTAGTAGGCGCATGAGAAATCGACCTTTGCGTACAAATGCCTGACTTAAACTCGACTCTTCAAACGGGCAAAACCGAACACTCACTTCGAATGTGGTACTTGGCAATTACTTACCCGTCGCGTTATGAGAACAAAGTGTAAGGTTGTAATGCGGGAAGGTCAATCCAAGGATTTACGCAAGCGCTGTCGATGAGGATCGTGGGCCAAATGGCATTAAGCTGACAACACCTTTGATTTACAAGAATACCCCTGATATTTTGTGTTTCATGAGTTACGCCCTCGTAGCTCAGCTGGATAGAGCACCAGATTCCTAATCTGGGGGTCGCAGGTTCAACTCCCGCCGAGGGCGCCAAATCAAAAACCCATACGCGCTTGAATCACAAGGACTTCCGGCATTTCGCGGGAGTCCTTGGCTTTTTTGCACCCCCTCTCCAACCGCCTCAAAGAATGCCATCGGACTTACACTAGACTTACATTCCGTTTTTCTTTCGCTTTTGGACATTTTCCCAAAAGACGGGGTTGGGAGCATTTTGGGACGTTCCGGGATCATGCCCGCTCAATGTTTTTGAAATCCCACGTGGCATTGA
>CAZPIK010000138.1:0-1816 GCA_964586185.1 uncultured Candidatus Sumerlaeota bacterium
CGTGAGGATATTTTAGCGTCCCTTGGCTATGCCGCGCGGCTTAGCCAGATCAAACGCATTGAGCCAGCTTTATCATGAAGTTCCTTATTGATGCCCAGCTTCCGAAGCAACTGGCCGTCAAACTTCGAAATAAACGCTTCGAAGCCATTCATACCTTCGATCTTCCGCTCGGGAATCGCACCTCTGATACCGAGATCAACGAAATTTCCCAATAAGGAACATTACGTGGTCATAACGAAGGATTCCGATTTCGTGGATTCCTTCATCATGCGCAGGCAACCTTGGAAATTGCTGCTAATCTCAACGGGCAATATTACGAACACCGATCTTGATGCGCTATTCCAAGCCAACTTGAAGTCACTTGTAGAAGGATTCGAACATTTCGATTTTATCGAAATGAGTCATGCGAGTTTGATATTCCACCACTGAGATTTCGAATTCGATTAGGTCAGTGTTTGTTGGTGGACTATTTTGAATTCGATGAAATGGTATATAGGTTTTCAACATTCCGAACCATCGCTTCGATGCTAAATTCACGTGCGCGGCGGGTCGCGCTCGCGGCCAATTCCGCACGGAAATTTGCATCCCCTAAAATCCGGTCGGTCGCCGAGCAGAACTTATGCAACTGGAGCGGCGGAAGGACACGGCCGTCGCAGCATTCGCGCACGGCTTCGCCATTTCCGCCAACATCGGTGACAATGGGAACAAGTCCCGACGCCATTGCTTCGAGCAAAGCATTCGAAAAACCCTCTTTCGTCGAGGTCATAATGAAAATGTCCGCCGCAGCCATGAAGCGTTGAACGTCGTCACGGCGTCCGAAAAACTTGATCCGTTCGGGTCGGGCCGTTTGAGCGGCTTTTTGCTTCATCGCCTCAAGCATCGGGCCGTCGCCCAGCATCCAAAAGTAAACTTCCGGAAATTTCTTCCCACGCCGATCAACGGTGAAACAATGCTGCGCGAGATCAATGAAATCCTGCGGACGTTTCTGCTCGACCATCCGCGCGGCCATAAGGAACACGACGTCGCCTTCGTTAATTCCCTCGGCTTGCCGAATCTCCACGCGGCTCTTGCGCCCTTCGTCGGTCTCACGGCTGAATCGCTCGGTATCCACCCCGTTATAAATCACGCGGACTCGCGATTCGGGCAATCGCAGCTTGCGCATCGCTTCGCGCTGAACTTCTTCCGAAACCGCGATCATTCCTTCGCGCCAGCGACAAAGAAAGCGATCCATAAAAAGCTGGCGTCGCGTTTCCCACGTCCCGACGTTATGAATCTGACACCAGACGCGTCGAACCCCCGCTCGCCGCGCAGCAACCGTCGCAGGGACGTTGCTCCGATACATGTGACTGTGAACGACATCAATCTCGCGTCGGCGCATGAGATCGCGCAGTTGACCAAGCGCGCGCGGATCCCATCGCGAACGGAACGGAATGACCTCGACCGGAATTCCGGCGGCATCGAGTTCATCCGCCAGCGGGCCGCGCTCGCGAGTGCAAACAAGCGACACCTCAAAGCGTTCGCGATCCAGACGCGGCAGCACGTCCACGATCTTGCGCTCGATCCCACCGACGGGGAGCCAGGTGATCACGCGCAGCACCTTGATTTTTCGGGATGAGGTCATGGATCTAGATCAAAGATCAACGCGACAGTGTTTGCCGCGACACGATTCGGGAATATCGTTGGCGATGAACCGGCGGCGCATCGTCTGCGCCCCTTCGCCGTTCCAAACTTCGTCGAACGAAAGTGAATTCAGATTGCCCCACGACGTGCCCGCCCAGCAGCAAGGGCGAACGTCACCGTCGGTATCAATCAGCAT
>CAZPIK010000138.1:1826-10233 GCA_964586185.1 uncultured Candidatus Sumerlaeota bacterium
AGCATGAAATACCACGGATAGTGGCATTTCTCGACGAGCGTCTTATTTCGCATATCCATGTCGGAGGAGAGCGCCTCGCCATCAAACGGCACATTTGTTCCGTTGAATCCGTGAACGTCCGTCGCCTTGTACATTTTTTTTCCTTCGGGAATTCGCGGCGAGGCGGCGGTGAAATCGTGATGCTCCACGTCGTGGCTCTCGGCGGCGGCAGAAATCAGATTGCGAAGCGCGAGATGCGGCTTGATGCTCATGCCCAATCGGCGGGACTCCGAGAGCGCATCGGTGACCATCCGATAGGCCAGATCAACGTGATGACCCAAAAACTCAGCCTCGTGTTCTGGGTTTTCGATTTCCATGAGTTGCACCGAAAATTCCGAGAAGCCAAGCCGTTGCGACCAGCCGACCATCGAGGGGAGTTGATGGATATTGCGCTCCATGAATGTCGAATTGAGTATCAGCGTGGGATTTGGACGACGAAGTTTTTCTTTCCACGCGTTGATGCGTTGAATGCCTTCCTCGACGACGCGCAGATCGCCGCCGACGCGCATTTTTGCGTAAACATCGGGATCGTTGGAATCCACGGAAACAAATAGTTGGGTGAGTCCCGCGCGGACCAGCTTCTCGGCCATTTTATCGGTCAGGAGCATTCCGTTGGTCGTAAGGGCAAGATTGTTCGATCCGGCGCGCTCATGCAGTTCGAGCAGTGGCGTGAGTCCGCTCCACATCAGCGGCTCACCGAGCGGGGTCAGTGTCAGCATGTCGGCGTAAGGAAGAAGTTTTTGCACGACCTCCTCGACTTTGTCGCTGATCGAAAGTTCGCGTCCCGGTTTTTTCTTCAGCTCTTCCTGCGTCCACGGCATCGTGAGACGGCAGAAGTTGCATTTCAGATTGCAGGTCCAGTTCGTGCCGATCTGCACGACGCGGGGAAACGATTCGAGCGTCAGGCGGCCATGCCAAAACTCGCGCTGGTTGAGTTCGGAGTTGAGATGTTTGCGTTCTTCGCCCGACGCCTGATCGCGCCGACGACGGATGAGACTTCGCCGCGCCCACCGCGCCCCCGCCCAAAGGGACGACACTTCGGGTTTGGGAAGAATGAAAGTGGAAGTGGCTGCGTTCACGGGAATCCGATGGCAAGCGCCTAGACTTCAGCCTATCCCATGCGGGCCGCTATGACAAAAGGTTTGATACGACATTCAGAAGCCTCGACGAACAGGTCGTGGTTCGTTAGGATCTACGACCAATTGATTATGACTGGCATTTTCAAAATATGACGACCCCTTCCGGAAAATCTTCATCCAGTTCATCGTTCGTCAAAGTTTTCCTGTTCACGGATCTCGTTGGATCAACCGCGCTCAAGCGTCGTTTGGGCGATATCAAGGGAGCGGAGGTCATCGCCCTTCATGATTCGCTTTTCCGCGAGTGCCTTCCGGAGTTCGGCGGCGAGGAGGTGGATAACGCGGGGGATGGATTTCTCGCTTTGTTTGACCGCCCTTCCGATGCGGTTCGGTGTGCGCTGGCGTTTCAAAGACGACTGGCCGCAACTCCGCATGGTTCTGAAATGAAGGTCCGAATCGGAATGAACATGGGCGAGGCCGTTCGGGTCGGAACGGATGAAGGGGGCGGAAAATACGTCGGGCTGGCCGTGGATACTGCCGCGCGGGTGATGAGTCTCGCCGAGGGGGGACAAATCTTGCTCACCCGTTCGGCGTTCGATTCGGCGCGAGCACAGTTGCTCGAAGCGCCCGATGGATCACCGCTGACGTGGCTCGCGCACGGAACTTACTTGTGCAAGGGAATTGATGATCCCGTCGAGATGTGCGAGGTCGGGATCAAAGATTTTTCTGTTCTGCAAGCTCCCAAAGATTCAGAGAAAGCGAGACGCAACGTTGCTCTTGATGAAGAAGCGACGCTTGGTTGGCGACCTGCTCCGGGGCAGGAGATTCCGCACCGAAAAAACTGGTTGCTCGAATCCAAGCTGGGCGATGGCGGCTTTGGCGAAGTCTGGCTGGCCAGCCAGAAACACACGAAGCTCCGGCGTGTTTTCAAATTCTGCTTTCAAACGGATCGGCTGCGCGGGCTGAAGCGTGAGGTAGCGCTCTTCCGAATTTTGAAAGAAGCGCTTGGCGACCGAAATGACATCGCGCAAATCCTCGATTGGCAGTTCGAAGAGCCTCCGTTTTTTCTGGAGGCCGAGTACACCGAAGGCGGCAGCTTTCTCGATTGGGCCGAAGAGCAAGGGGGAGTCACAAAGGTTCCGCTCGAAACCCGCATTCAGATTGTGATCCAGACCGCCGAGGCTCTCGCCGCCGCTCATAGTGTGGGGGTGCTTCACAAAGACATCAAACCCGCGAACATCCTCATTTCAAAAGGTTTGGGAGGAGTTCCCCAAGTTAGGTTGGCTGATTTTGGGATCGGTTTGGTGACCGACTCGAGCATGCTTAAAGGGCATGGATTCACGGGAACGGAACTCCCCTCAATCGCGGCAAGCGAAAAAAGTTCCACCGGTTCGGGAACGCATATGTACATGGCTCCCGAACTATTCGAGGGGAAACGCTCAACCACGCTCTGCGACATTTACGCCCTCGGTGTGCTTCTTTATCAGTGCGTTTCGGGGGACCTACGCCACGCCATTGCGATGGGATGGGAGCGCAGTATTCAGGATGAATTGCTCCGCGAGGATATCGCCGCGTGCGTCGAGGGCGATCCGGCGCGTCGGATTCAGAGCGCGAAGGAACTGGCCGAGCTTTTGCGTAATCGCGATGCGCGTCGGCTTCGTAAAGAGCAGGAGCTTCGTCAACGCGAAGAGGCGCAGCGGATGCAAGAGTCCGAAGCCCGCGCTCGCAAGACACGCCGGACAGCTATTGCATCGGTCGGATTGCTATTGATCGTGCTCCTCCTGGCCATTGGCTTTGCCGATATGCAGCGCCGTCAGGCGAATCAAAAAGAGAAATTGTTTAAAGCCGCCGAGCAGGCGCGCCAAGAAGCAGACGCGGCGCGAGCAATTGCCGAACAGCGAGGCGCGGAATTCCGCCGACTTCTCCACGTCGAACAAATGAACTCCGCCGTCGAAGCGTGGAAGGATCGCGAATTTAGTCGTTTGGAGAAAGTGCTGCTGGCGCAATTACCGGAAGCGGGCGGCGAAGATTTGCGCGGTTTCGATTGGTTTCATCTTTGGGGCGACGCGCATCGCGATCCGCTCAAGCCTTTATTCACGATTGAGGATCCCGAACTTCCGGGCGCGATTCGCGTCGCATTCTCGCCCGATGGTCGTACGATAGCCGCCGCGAACAGCGTGACGAACGATCCCGATCAGGATGGACTCATAAAGCTTTACGATGTTGCCTCGGGAGAAAAAATCCGTACCCTGGCGGGACACACCGGAGGTATCACGGCGATTGCTTTTTCTCCAGATGGAACGCGGCTCGCCACGGCCAGTCAGGATAAGACCGCACGAATCTGGAACCCTGCTAACGGCGAAACCGTTCATGTTCTCGAAGGTCACTCAAGCTGGGTGATTTCCGCCGCATACTTTCCCGATGGAAAACATTTTGTAACAGGCAGCGGCACGCTCGCGATGAATCGTCCGACCGAAATTTTTGTGTGGGATACGGATACTGGCAACCTCTACCAAAAGTTCGAAACGGGAGATGATAAAGGCTCGGTAATGAGCATGACGATGAGTCCGGACGGCGCGCGACTATTCACCGGCATCCAAACCATTCGCGGGATCAATGTGTCCGAATCGTTCGTTAGAATTTGGGACGCGAAGAAGGGGACTGAGACGCAACTCATTCCGGCACCAGGTGCGGGGATGGTCGCTGCGGTTGCTCCGGGCTGGCGCTCGTACGCTGCAGGCGGTTCCTCCAAGACCCTTAAACTGTGGGAAATGGAAAAGGGCAAAAAGCCGATTGATCTCGTCTGCCATTCCGATTGGATCACTGCGATGGATTATTCGCCGGACGGCAATGCGCTCGTGACCGGATCGGGCAATCCAATAACGGGAGTGGGCGGCGGCGAAATATTTTTCTGGAACCCCACCACGCAAAGGCAGGATTTCCGTCCGCGAGTCCTGGATCAAGGAATTACTTCACTCAAGTTTTCTCCGAGTGGGGAATTCCTCGCCGCTGGTTCCACCCGCTCGCGTCTAAATGTCTGGCAGTGGGAGCCGCAGTCCGCGCGCGATGAGGTTCCCCCAACTCCCGGCCACGTGCTCGGACTCGCGCTTGCTCCAGATGATCAGCATCTGGCTGTGGCATATCGTAATAAAGGAACATCTGCAACTCTGCAGGTGAGTATATGGAATCCGCAGACGCGCGATTATGCAGCCACGTTGAATGAATTTCCGACTCCACTCAGCTCATCAACGTTCTCTCCCGATGGCAACGTTCTCGCTCTTTCCACGGGGCATATTAGGGAATTAACTCGGCCCGGAACTGTTTGGCTATGGAAATGGAAGTCCGCCGATCCGCCGACGGCCATCGAGACCTCAAAAGGCGGAATCTTGAGCCTCGCTTTTTCGCCCGATGGACGCGTTCTCGTCGGAGGCGGAGCGACGGATCACTTGATCCATTTTTGGGATTCGACCGCGGGCGCGGAAACAGGAACGCTTTCCGGGCACGAACATCCGGTGCAGGCCGTCGCGTTTTCTCCGGATGGTACGATGTTGGCGACGGCTTCTTTTAATTATAGTTTTGGGTTGAAGGTGCTCAACCGCGAAAAGGCCGACCTCGGCGAATTGAAAGTTTGGGACGCCTCGAAGCGCACGCTGCTTTACTCATTGGAATCGCATCAAGATGGAATTCAGTCTATTGCGTTCAGTCCCGATGGCAAGTTGCTGGCGACCGGCGGACGCGATCATTACGTCCGGTTTTGGCACGCTGCGACGGGCAAACCTGCGGGCGAATTGGTGCTTCGTTCGGCACGATGGGTTGAGTCCATGGTTTTCACCGAGGATGGACGGACACTGATTGCTTCCGGTTCCAGGGCGCTGCGTTCACAAGATGGAGGCGAGCTGGCCTTCATCGACATGAATACCTTTCGGGCGAAGGTGAATTTCGAGATTTCTGATTCGGCGATTCTGGATATCGTCTATTCCGCAAAGGGCGGATACGTTGCCGCCCGGCTGGGCAATGCAACCCTCAAATCGTGGTTCGCCCCAAGTGCAGAAGAGATCAAGGATCAGGTCACCGCAGCACAGGCGCCTACATTTAATGCGCCGAAATAAACTCTGAAGGAATCAATGATTGCGAGGATTTCGAATCGCATCTTGACTCCGCTCACCGTCGGAGGAGACTGGGCGGACGGAGCCAAGCAAGATGAATGACAAACTGAACCTGCTGATCGCCAAGATCAAGGAACTTGAAAGCGAGATCGTGGCGGAAATTCATGAGCGGGAAAAGCAATTCGGCTATGAGATTCAAGGAACTCGGGTTCGCTTCAGCAAGGCGATCGAAGCTCAGCACCGAAAGGTTGCCAAGTCCTTGGTGCGTTATCTCCGAGAATCGAGGCTTATGTGTATTGTGAGCGCGCCAGTCATTTGGGCTTGCGTCGTTCCGGCGATACTCCTGCACGTCGCGGCAAACGTGTATCAATTTGTTTGCTTCCCGATTTACGGAATTCCCAAAGTGCGTCGCCAAGACTATTTCGTGATGGACCGTGGTCACCTCCTCTACCTTAACTCGATCCAACGGCTTAACTGCCTCTATTGTGAATACGCCAATGGAATGCTCGCCTACGTTCAGGAAATCGCTGGGCGGACCGAACAATATTGGTGCCCGATCAAACACGCGCTCAACCTCAAGACACGGCACAGCCGCTATCAACGCTTTCTGGATTTTGGCGACGCCGAGGAATTCCACAAGCGTTTCGAGGACGTTCGCAAAGACTTTGCCGATCTGAAGAAAAAGTCTGAGTAGAGAAATAGGTTGCTTAACGCACGAACAGATAGCCGCTCACGTTCCAGTGGAATGAACACCACCGGATTCAACAATAAACAAATGCCCCTCGCCCGGCGTGAGATCGAAGAACATTCCCTTTTCGCGCAGTTCGGCCGTAGAGCGTTCGTAGAGAGTGCCGTTCACGAGGTCGCGGAAATTGAGCGAGCTTCCGTGCAGTTCACTGGCGGGCAAATCCACGTAACATTGAGATTGCGTCGGCCCCAGGTTCGCAACGGCGAGACCGAATCGGTCGCCATGATTATGAGCGTCTCCATTTTTAGCGCCTGACTTTCGTCCGATCGCGAGGATGTTCGCGTGAGTCGGATTCCCCGGCCATGCCTCACGCACGGGAAGAACGAGACATTCGCCGTTGCGGAACGGTTCGCGTGAGGCCGCCATCGTGAGTCGCCGATACCACCAAGCGAGTTCGTTGTTCTCGGTTTCATGCGGTCGTTCGTCCAACTGAACGGGCAATCTAATTTTTTTCCCGTCCCATTGACCTTCGTGGTGGATCATAAGCCCCGGCAGCGCGGCGGAAATAAGCGCGGCGGCGCGATGGCGAATTCCAAAAGCGGCCTCGGCGCGCGGCTCATCGTGATTCTCGATAAAGCGAGCGCATCTCGCGGCGAAGGACGGCGCGCAGTGGCGGAGATGCTCGCGCGCGGCCACGATATCGCCATGAACAAGATGATCGTAAAGCCGTTTGTCGTAAGTGTAATCGAATCCCATCCTTTGAAGCGCGGATTCCATGTCCCAATAAACCTCGGCCATCATCCGGAAATTCGGATGAGCGCAACGTATGGCCGGAATCGCCGTTTCCCAAAATTCAGTCGGCGCTCCCAGATTTAGTTCCTGCTGCCATGTTTTTTCGAATACTCCGCGCGTCACGAGCATTGCCATGTCGCATCGCAGGCCGTCACAATGCTTAGCGAGTTCGAGCAGTAGTTCGATCATCGTGGCTTGCGCGTCGGCATTCGCGTAATTGATTTGTGCGGTATCGGTCCATGGCGGAAAATAGGGATCGCGACCGTGGGCGAGGATCGCACCGCTCGCCGAACGAAAAAAATCGCCGGGGCGTTCAGCGAGATCGCGCTCAGTTCCGCAAATATAAAATTTGGGATGGGATAGGGTCCACGGATGGTCGGTCGCAGTATGGTTTGGAACGAAATCGAGCATGAGCCGAAGATTGAACCGTGCCATCTTTTCCCGCAGGCGATCCAGCGTCCCCTCGTCGCCGAGCGCGGGGTTCAAAGTGTAACTCCGAATCGCGTAAGGCGAACCGACGACCGCGCGCGGAACGCCGGAAGGAAGAATCTCGTGAAACTCGCGCATGAGTCCTTCGTGGCCGAGACAAATCTCGCGGCTGCGCGGGGAGGGATCCCAAACCCCCATGAACCAAATCCAATCGAGACCGAGATCCGTCCATGCGCGGAGTTGATCGTCGGGAATGCGCGATAAGTCGGGAGAAGAGGCCGACCCGCGCGCCCAGGATTGCTCCTTCAGCCAAACCCGCGTGTTGATTTCGAGGAGCGATTCAGAAGGCATGGCAGGCGGGTGTGGCAGGGGATTCGGAGCGGAGCGATTGAATGGCGGCGACGACATTTTCGGCGGCGAAATCTATTTCGGTTTCGGTCGTCGTGCGCAGCAATCCGAATCGGATCGAGGCGTGCGCGAGCGCATCGTCGCGTCCGAGCGCGCGGATGACGTAAGAAGGTTCGAGCGAAGTCGAGGAGCATGCCGAACCGGATGAAACGGCTAGATCGCGCAACTGCGCAAGAAGGGATTCGCCATCCACGCCGGGAAATGAGAGGTTCAGATTATGAGGAAGCCGATTCGTCATCGAGCCGTTCACAACGGCGTCAGGAATCTGCGATTGAACGAGCGAGAGCAACCGATTGCGCAAATTTGTCAACTGCGCGGCGTGAGTTTCTCGTTCGGCAAGCGCAATTTCCGCGGCCTTGCCGAGACCCACGATGCCGCTGACGTTCAGCGTTCCCGAGCGTAGCCCGCGCTCGTGGCCGCCGCCATCCATAAAAGGTTCCAACCTTGCGCGGGGATCGCGCCGTCGGACAAAAAGAGCGCCGACGCCTTTGGGTCCGTACATTTTATGCGCCGAGATCGAAACCAAATCGGCTCTCGAGTCATTGACGCTACACGGAAGGTATCCCCCCGCCTGCGCAGCATCGGTGTGGAAAAGTATCCCGCGCGATTTGCAGAGCGAACCGATCTCCGCGATGGGATTCACAATTCCGATTTCATTATTCGCGGTCATGATCGAGACGAGTGTCGTCTCTGGCGTGAGGGCGCGCTCGACATCCTCGACTCGCGTCAATCCATTGGAATCCACGCGCAAATAGGTGACGTGAAATCCTTCTTGCTCGAGCCGCGCGAACGAATCCAAAACCGACTTGTGCTCGATTGCTGACGTGACGAGCCGTTTGCCCTTTGCGGCGTGGGCGCGCGCCGCACCT
>CAZPIK010000139.1:0-10202 GCA_964586185.1 uncultured Candidatus Sumerlaeota bacterium
CTGCTGCGCAGCAGCAGGGGGCGAAAAAATCGGGCGGTCGGTTTTATCCGGGCCGCCCTCAATTCCCAATCAGCCGCCCCCAAAGAAAGGGCGGCGAATGCTTAAGGTGGATCAATCCATGAACATCAAAGAACTCAAGCACGAAGGCCATTCGATCCGGGACATTGCCCGGCTCACCGGCCACTCGCGAAACACCGTCCGCAAAATCCTGCGCGGCGAACACACTCTCCACATGAACGTCCCGGATCGTCCCTCCAAACTCGATCCCTACAAGGACTACCTCCGCGAACGCTTCGAGGCTCACGGGCTTTCCGCCGTCCGTCTCATCGCCGAAATTGCTCCCATGGGCTACGTCGGCTCGATGGCGCCAAAGGCAATTCCTTTTCCAATTGCGCTTGGGTAAGCTACAGCGCGAGCAGGGTGTCGTCTGGGACTTTCAAGATGAGTAGCGCGTATCGGCGCATGGACGGTTTAATTGGATAAGTTCGATCAGGTTCTTGGCTCGTTCCTGAGTGCCGCACCCACGGGACAAGGGGTTACGGCGCGCGCGGAAAATGTCGCCCGTCGCGCGGAAGCCGCCACGGCAGAATTGCTGCGGCGCGAGACGGAAGTCGTTCCGCGCATTGCCGAAGCGAATTCATATAGCGCAAGTGAAGCGAAACGGGCCTTTCACTCTGCGCTTGATCCGATTCGAGCCGATGCGCTCATGTCGCTCTGGGCGAAGGATTTTCAGCCGCGCAAAACCGCACTCCACGGCATGACGGTTGTGTTCGGTGGAGGCTCGATTCCGCAACCGAACCTCTTCGCGCTCATTGCCGCCATGATGGTGTCGGAAAAAGTTTTATATCGCCCACCTGCGGACGACCCATTTCTTGTTCCGCTCTTTGTGCAGGCAATGGCCGCGCCTCCTTCGGAAGTTCTTTGCGCTTCATGGCCGCGCGAACGCGAGGATTTAACCAAGCGAATCCTCGAACGCGCCGATGCCTTCGTTCTATTTGGAGACGACGCGACGAGCGCGGAACTAACGCGACTTTTGCGTCCCGGCTGCATCAAGCGAGTTTATGGTTCACGCGTCAGCTTCGCCGTTATGGACTACGCGCGGCTACCTTCGCTGAAATCATTGCCGCGTTACGCCGAGCGTCTCGCCGAGGATATCGTTGCTTATGACCAGCGTGGTTGCCTTTCTCCCGTTATGCTTTACATGATTGGCGGCGACGCAAAACTTCGAGCTGATTTTCTGGCCACGCTGCATTCCGAACTGCTCGCGCGAGCGCGACGCGATGGATTTGCCCCTCGGATTCCCGATTCGGCGGCGGCGCAAATTCAATCGCTGCGGGCGATTTATTCGATGGACGGATCGGGACGTCGCCGCGTCCTCTCCAATGGGGGACTTCCGGGATGGACTTTACTTTACGACGAAGTGGACGCCGGACTTCGCGATTCGCCCGGGTACCAAACGCTTTTCATTTCGCCGCTCGCGAAGTGGGACGACCTCCCCGCCGCGCTGGCCGCTCATCCGGGAATGCAATTGCGGATTCAGGCCGTCGGCGTCGCGCCCGATCCCTCGGTCTGTCCCAAGAACATTCTCACCGCGCTTAAATCGTCTGGACTATCCAGAGTTTGCAACTTTGGAGAAATGCAAACCCCGCCGCTCGATTGGACGCACGACGGCAATCCTTTTTTTCCGTGACTCAAAAAAAGAAAGCCGGAGGAATCCTCCTCCGGCTTTCTTAAACATTGCGATGTCACGTCTCGCTATTACTGTTCCTTCAACTTGATATTTTTGAACGAAAGATCGGTGGTGGGATCGTGACCCTGCAAATGGATCGTTCCGGCGGCAGGGACGTAACCGATCTTGCCGTCTGAATCCTTGGCTATCGGGCGCACGTCGGTGAAGTCACTCGTTTGATAACCGTTGATCCAAACCGAAGTGTGGTTGCCGTCGCAAACGATCGTCTTCTTGAACCATTCGCCGTCGCTCGAAACGACTTTTCGGGTCGGTTGGTTGCCGTAATTTCCGCCTGTGCCATAATCCACCGGCTTGGTGCGGTCGTCGCGTTCCCAATGGTTGCGCACCTGCGATTCATAACCCTTCCAAAAAATCCCGACGGGGCCGCGGTAGAAAACGCCACTGTTTAGATTCTTGCCGTTGGAGAAAATATCGAGCTGAAGCGTAAAATCCTTGTAGGTACCCTTCGACTCGATCTGGCCATTGCCGTTCTTGATATTGATCGCGCCATCCACGACGTTGAATTCCGATTTGTGGTTGGGAATGATGTTCCATTCCGTGAGGTCCTTGCCGTTGAAGATCGAATTCAAACCGAGCGGGCGGAGCTTTACGTCGGACACTTCGAGGTTGCCGAGCAGTCGGTTGTTACCGAAATGCCGTCCGCGAAATTGAAGTCCGATAATTCCCTTCGTGCGGGTCACGGACAATCCCTCAACAGCCTTGCCGTCAATCGTTGCAGTGACGTTTGCGCCCTCGGCTTTGACCGCGATTTCGCGCCATGCCGGTTCGCTTTTGTTCGGCTCGGCGATCGTGATCATGCCCGCGCCCGTATCACTCGGATGACCTTCGAGCGTCCCGCGAACGACAAGACCTTCATCCGTTCCGGCTTTTACTTTCATTTTAACGATGAGTTCAAAATCAGCAAATGGGCTGGTCGTCGCAAGCATTCCGCCGCTGCCGCTATCGCAAACAATGTTCCCCGAAGCGACTCGGAAATCGGCATCGCCGATCCGATTCCAGCCGAAAAGGGTTTCGCCGTCGAAAAGGTTGATCCAACCCGCCTCGCATTCCTCTTTGGTTAATGCTTTTTCCGCATGGGCGGAATTTGCATCGAGGAGAGAAGCAACGGCGACCGCCGCGCCAAATGCAAAGATTCCCAAACGTTTCGCCAAGATTGTCATAATCATCCTCCGAGTTTTTCCCCCATGATTCCGAGCGGTTCGTGAACCGTTGGTATGGGATTCTGCTTCAATGAGCGTTTCATAATCCGCATTCTGCGTGTCGGTTGCAAGCGCGAAGGATATGCGGGCTTGGGTGGACGTTGAGCTGCGGCAAGGTTAGGATGCTTAAGTTTGAAGCTGGAGTGATTGCTGAAAAGATGGAAATGGTAGCGCGATTAACCAATGTTGCGGCGTATTTGCCGGAAATGGCGGCAAAGCAACCAAACGTTCCTGCGATCATTTTACCGCGTGGAAGAGACGCCTCGGGTCGGCGCGAGTATGAAAGAATCTCGTTCGATCAATTTGACCGCCTGTGTAACCGCTACGCAAACGCGCTTGAGTCCGTGGGGGTGCGTCGTGGCGTTCGCACGACGCTCATGGTCAAACCCAGCATAGAGTTTTTTGCGCTGACGTTTGCGCTTTTCAAAATCGGGGCAGTTGTCGTGATGGTGGATCCGGGCATCGGAATTCGAAATCTTGGGAAATGTCTCGCGGAAGCCGAGCCGGAGGCATTTATTGGAATTCCGAAGGCCCATGCCGCGCGGGCGATTTTGGGTTGGGGTAAAAAAAGCGTGCGGACGCTGATTACCGTCGGGCGAAAGCTATTCTGGAGCGGATACGAACTCGAAAAGCTCGCGCGAGGAGTTTCTGATACTTACGCAATGGCACCGACTCAGCCCGACGAAACCGCCGCGATCCTATTCACTAGCGGAAGCACCGGCGTTCCCAAAGGAGCGGTTTACACGCACGGACATTTCATGGAGCAGGTGGAGTTCCTACGCGAGCGATTCGACATTCGCCCCGGCGAAATTGACCTGCCGACGTTTCCACTTTTCGCGCTATTCGATCCCGCGCTCGGGATGACAGCCGTTATTCCCGAAATGGACGCCACAAAACCGGGACTCGTAAATCCGATGAATATCATCGAGGCCGTGCGCGATCAGAATGTGACGAACACATTCGGCTCGCCCGCGCTGCTGAATCGAGTCGGTCGGTATGGCGTCGAGCATAAGATTAAGTTGCCGACGCTGAAACGAGTTTTTTCGGCGGGCGCTCCCGTTGCGCCGGCGGTGCTGGAACGTTTTTCAAAAATGCTTGAAGCGGATGCACGAATTTATACTCCCTACGGCGCGACCGAAGCCTTGCCTGTCGCTGCCATCGAATGCAGAGAGATTCTTGGCGAGACTCGATTCGAAGCGGAAATGGGTGGCGGATACTGCGTCGGACTCCCGATGGAGCGAGTCGAAGTCCGCATCATTCGAATCTCCGATGAGCCGATTGCAAAATGGTCTGATGAACTCCTCGTCGCACAAGGAGAAGTCGGCGAGATCGTCGTAAAAGGACCCAACGTCACCCGCGAGTATTTCAATCGTCCCGATCTCACCGCGCTTGCAAAGATTCGTGATGTAGCAGGCGGCATTTATCATCGCATGGGCGACCTTGGCCGCTTTGATGAACGCGGGCGTTTATGGTTTTGCGGACGCAAAAGCCATCGCGTGACAACGACTACAGGCGACATGTACACGATCCCGTGCGAGGCAGTGTTTAATGTTCATCCGAAAGTTTTCCGAACCGCGCTCGTCGGGATCGGTGAACGGGGGAAACAAAAACCTGTGCTGTGCGTGGAATTAGAAAAGTCGGAAAGTTCGGCGGATCATAAAAAGATTACAAACGAACTGCTCCTTCTCGGCGCGGCGCATCCGCACACGCAAAACATCCGGACGATTCTATTTCATCACTCGTTTCCGGTGGATATTCGCCACAACGCAAAAATTGGCCGAGAAAAATTGGCGCATTGGGCGGCGAAACGCGTCTAAAGCAACGAAAGGAACTCGTCAACCGATAGACCGGAAACGCGAATCAGGCTTCGCAAAAGTCCCGCGTCCAATTCTTTATGCATTGGAATCGTGAGCGGAGAATGCAAAGCCATGTCAGGATGAATAAGTCGGACATGACTTCCCTTTTGCCGGGCGGGGCGATAACCGATTTTACCAAAAGCCTTGATGGCTTCCGACCCGCTGATGACGGGAAGTGGCGGACTCATGCCTCAACGGCCACTTCGCTCAAAAATGCCGATGTGGGTACGGGCCATGCTTCTCCGCGCTCTCGCATTTCTTCCAAACAAAGGCTGACCGCTTCGCGAATGTTCAGAAGCGCGTCGTCCAGCGTTTCCCCCTGGGTCAAACAGCCGGATATGCTCGGGCACTCGGCGATGTATTTGCCCGATTCGCCTTCGCGAATAATGACCGGGTAAACATGCGTGGACATGATGAGCCTCCCCATCCACTCATACGCCGAACGAGTTCTCGGAATCAAGTCCGTAAATCGGAACTCGTTCCTGCGGCCCCAACAAAATTGAAGTTGGAGAGACATCGCTCGATTCGCGCGTAATCGAATCCGACGTCCGTTGGATGGAGTGTCAGAATCGTCGGGGTGGATTCAATCCAGCGGCGGATCGAAAGCTCGCGCCGCTTGGCGGCTTTTTGCGCGGCGGGGGCTGTCAGGATCGCTTCAATCGTCGGCGCGAGATCGGCGCGGTAGATCGCGTGGTTCGGCGCGGGGCCTTTGGTTTTGTAGAGCGTTGCGCCACGGACTTCGCGATGCTCACTTTCCATTTTGAGCGCGCGCCACTGTGCCTCCGCGATTTCCATATCGGGAAACGGCATATCGCACGCGAGGACGAATCGCCAATCGCCCCCTTCGAGCGAGAGCGCGGAATAAAGCCCGCGCAAACTCGAACGTTCCTCCTGCAATCCGGCGATGGGACGGTCTGGCACGCACTCGATTCCAAGCGATGCAAAATCGGAAGCGCGATCCGTGACGATGGTAATCCGCTCAGCAAAAACGGGCCGCAATCGCGCGAGCTGATGCTCGATGATCGCGCGGCCTTCGATCTGCATAAAGGACTTGTTGATTCCCCCCGCACGCTTAGCCTCGCCGCCGGAAAGGATCATCGCGCGGAACGAGGAATCGCATAGGGAGTCGGGATGAGAGTTCAAAGGCATTACGGAGTATTCGAATCGAAGAATTTAACGCAAAGGCGCAGAGGCGCAAGGAGGGTATTGGAATGCGAGCACGCACTTATGATCATTTCTCGCAATGGGAAAACACAAAATCGTAAGGAGCCAGCGCTTCGACACTTTTCGGACTTCTTTATTCATCGCTTCATTTATTGATACTCCGTCGAACATGCGGTGGTCGTCCTTGCGCCTTTGCGTCTTTGCGTTAATTTCTTATTCCTATTTTGCCCGCGCGGCGACATCTTTTGCGGCGGCTTCGAGCGCGGCGAGCGGCGTGACCTCGCCATCCAACACTTGCTTCACCGCTTCGTAAAATCGCTCTGCAGTGAAACGATCCCATGAAATATCCGGCGCGGCTACCCACTCGCCACCTTGATGCAACACTTCAAGCGTCTGCTTTTGCAAAGGCGATGTGATGTCCGCCTGCGCTGATGTCAGGCAGGAATTCACACCCCCCTCGGAACGAATTTTTTGAACTTCGGGTGACATCAAATGTCGCAGTAAATCGAATGCGAGTTCTTTGTGCTCGGTCTTCGAATTGATCATGTAACCGGTGCTGTTGGCGAGGACGTAGCGCGCGCCTTCGGGTTCATCGGGAAGTTTGGGTCGCGCGAGCACGCCGTATGTGGCGTCGTCGCCACCCTCTTTCAATTGTTCAAGCATCCAACTTCCATTGAAGATGAACGCGCCTTCCCCCGCGAGGAAATGCGCGACTCCTTCATTATCGTTCATCGTGTTGAGATCGGAATTGAATGCGCCGATGTCGCGAAGTTCTTTGAGTCGCGTGACGGCCTTGACGAATCCGGGATCCGTAAGAAGCGTCTTAGGCGGCTTCTCTCCCGCTTGCTTGTAACGTTCAAGCCCAAGATAAACGACGGCCAACTCCGACGCCCAATTCCCGACAGGCCAGGCCGCTTGGTTGCCATGAAAGATCGGCTGAATTCCGGCGGCCTTGAGTTTCTTGCACGCCTCCAGAAATTCTTCCCAAGTTTTCGGAGGCGAGATGCTGTGATCCGCAAGCATTTTCTTCCGATAGAAAATCACGTTCGCCATTTCGAAAGACATCGGCAACAGATAAGGTTTGCCCTGATATTTCGTCCCTGCCCACGACTGCGGATCAATGCTCGCTTCGAACTCCGGCGACATATAGGTCGAAAGGTCAATCGAAGTTCCGTTGCCGCCGTCGCGCTCGACCGAACTCCCCGTCCATTCGAAATAAACATCAGGCGGATTCTTGCTCCGTAGGGCGGCGATAAGCGCGCCGCCTTGGCTATAGTCGTCGTCCTTGATGACCTTGTAATCCACCTTGGCGTCGGGATGGGCTTTCTCGAAGCGTGCGATGGCCGCTTCCCACATCTTCCTGTTAACCGGCTCAATCCCGGTGTCGAGCAGTCGAACGATTTTCTTGCCGGATGCATCCGATTCCTTTTCGCCGCAACCCATTGTAAAAACAGAGAAGGCCACACACGCCGCGAGGGCAACGCAGGACGCTTTGCGAGCGAAAATGTTCATCATGTTCGTACTCCCCAAATCATACTAAACGCTCGTTTAAATTTTCCGCCAGATCGTCCCTTGTGGATGATCCTCAATTGCGACACTCGCCGCCGAAAGTTGGTTACGAATCGCGTCGGCGAGATCGTAGGCTTTTTGCTTGCGCGCGAGTTAGCGATAATCCATGAGTCGCGCGATCAGGGCGTCGGCAGTCCAAGTATCCGTGAAAGTCCCCGCAAGCGTCGGAAGTCCCCGTTCGGTCATTTGCCGTTCGATCTCGGTGAGTATGGCGCGAACGTCCGCGTTAAGTTTCGTTTCGGCAGCGGGATCGGACTTCGGTTCGAGTCCAAAAAAACGGCGGAGATTTTTTGCCGCGGCCACGAGTGGGAGTATCTTCGACGCATCGAAGGGTTTGCGCCGCAGGGTTTCGTGAATTGCGGAAACGGCGTCATGAAGCGCGGCCAAGGCGCGGGGCGTATTAAAATCATCGTCCATCGCTGCTTCGAATTGTTCTATAAACGCGCGGGCGACGGGATCAGAGAGGAGCGTGGCTTCCTCCGCTTCAGTAACAGATTTTCCATCCAACGCGAGAATTTTTTCGGCGGTTTCGATGCCATCATTGATTCGTCCCACCGCTGCTGCCGCTTCAGCCAGAGCTTCCACCCCGTAATCGAGCGGACTGCGATAATGCGCGGACATAAGAAAAAAACGGACGGCGGGGACGGAATGCCGCGCGAGCACCTCGTCAATCTTCATGATGTTGCCGAGCGACTTGCTCATCTTCTCGCTCTCGATGTTGAGGAAGCCGTTGTGGAGCCAATAGCGCGCAAACGGCTTTCCCGTCGCCCCTTCGCTCTGCGCAATCTCGTTCTCGTGGTGCGGGAACATGAGGTCGCAGCCCCCCGCGTGGATATCTATCGTCTCGCCCAGAATCGCCATCGCCATCGCGGAGCACTCGATGTGCCAGCCCGGACGCCCCTCGCCCCAAGGACTCGGCCATTTTGGCTCGCCCGGCTTTGCGGCTTTCCAGAGCACGAAATCGAGCGCGTCCTCTTTTTCCTCACTCACCTCGACGCGCGCTCCTTCGAGCATATCGTCCACGGAGCGCCCGGAGAGTTTGCCGTATTCGGTAAACTTGCGGACGCGGAAATAGAGGCTCCCGCCGGAGGGATAAGCGAGTCCGCGCGATACGAGCCGCTTCATCAACTCGATCATCGAGGTGATAAACTCGGTCGCGCGGGGATGATGATCGGCGCGGAGAATACCGAGCTTCCCCGCGTCCTCGTAATAAGCGTCAATGTATTTGAGTCGGATGGCGTCGAACTCGGCGTTCTCGCTTTTCGCGCGGTTGATGATCTTGTCGTCAATATCGGTCAGGTTTTGGACGAACGTCACCTCGTATCGGCGCGAGAGATAGCGGCGGATGACATCGTTCACGACGAACGTCCGCGCATTGCCGATGTGGAAATGATCGTAAACGGTCGGGCCGCAATTGTAGAACGTCACGCGCTTCTTCTCGGGATCAAGCGGCTCGAACGGCTCCTTTTTTCGGGAGAGGGTACTGTGGATCATTAAGGGCATGGGCTGAACGAACCTGCTCTTCTTTTCTTTTTCTGAGCTGGCTCAGTCCAATTTAATTTGCAATCCATCGAGCCATACGCCGAACGACTTCTTCATGTGGAATCGTCCGCCCTTCCCGTTCCGCCTCAAGTCCCCTTTGAATCTTCTGCCGCACGTAGAGGCCGTACTGGATTTCCTCCATTGATGCGTCGCCCGGAAGTTCGTCCAGTAACTCGCGCACTTCGTCTTTTGCTGTTTTCATCATTCCGCTCCGCGACTTGACGGTATCATGAACACTGCTAGAGCGTTCCGATGATCAAACTATAGAGAAACTATTGGAGGAGTTCAAATGGACGATTTTGATGAAAGCGGAGTTACAACGGCTGGATCGCGAATGCCGCCACATCGCTGGATTCCCCGCGCGGGATGCCGTATGCTGTCGCGATGAATCCGCGCGCGAGAATCCTTTGCTCCATCGGGACCCGACCCGAAGCCATTAAAATGGCCCCAGTTGTTCTTGCCCTGCGCGCCGAGCCGTGGGCCGAGGTCCGCGTCCTTGCCACGGCGCAGCACCGCAAGCTGCTCGATGAAATTCTCGCGGTTTTTGAAATCGTTCCCGATCTTGATCTCGACGTTATGAAGCCGGGGCAGACGCTCCCTGAATTAACTTCGCGGCTTGCGGTAGTATTGGATGAAGCTCTCGCCAAAGAAATGCCCGATCTGGTCCTCGCGCAGGGGGACACGACGAGCGTCTTCATGACCGCGCTTGCTTGCCATTATCGCAAAATTCCATTCGGTCACGTTGAGGCGGGACTCAGAACGGGCGAGCGGTATTATCCGTTTCCCGAAGAGTTGAATCGCGCACTGGCGGGTCGGTTGGCGACGTTCCATTTTGCTCCGACCGAGTCCGCGCAGAAGAATCTGCTGCGCGAAGGAATCGAGGAGAAAGCCATTCACGTCACGGGCAACACGGTGATAGATGCGCTTTACATGGCGAGGGAAAAGTCGAAGGGAATGGCCTTGCCCGTCACGCTCGATCCCTCGGCACGACTCCTCTTGATGACGGCGCATCGTCGCGAAAACTTCGGCGCGCCGTTCCGCGAAGTTTGCGAAGGCGCGCGAGCCATCGTCGAACAAATCCCGGACGCCCATTTGGTTTATCCCGTCCATCCCAATCCCAAC
>CAZPIK010000140.1:0-10163 GCA_964586185.1 uncultured Candidatus Sumerlaeota bacterium
CCTTGCGGAGGTTGCGGTTGGATGCGGCTGAGGCGGTCGGAAAAAATGCCGTCGGCAACTCTACTCAAAACTGCTTTGGCTTTGCTGTTTGCGTCAGCTTTCCTTGCGCCCATCCATGCCGCGGAACCGATGAATCATGAAGAACTTCACGAACGACTTAAGGGTATTGCAAAGAAAAACAAAAAGCTCTCTCAACTCAATGCGCTGACTCAATCAGCGTCAAAGCATGAAGTATGGATTCTCGAACTCGGCATAGAGGATGACGAAGAGCGCGCGCGGCGTCCGGCAATGCTTGTTGTCGCAGGTATCGAAGGAAACGATCTCGCGGGCGGTGAAATCACGACCAGCTGGGCCGAGAGTTTGATAGATCAATACGAAACAAATCAAGAAATCAAATCGCTACTCGATACGACGACCATCTACGTCATCCCGCGAATGAATCCGGACGCCGCTGAAAATGTTTTTGCGAAGCCGCGAGTCGAAACCGCTGCGAACGATAAGCCCTTCGATGACGATCACGACGGTCTTGTTGATGAAGACCCGGCGGATGATTTAAACGGCGACGGTGTGATTTCTTGGATGCGAATTGAAGACAGGGAAGGGGAGTATATCCCCGATCCCGGTGAACCCCGGCTCATGATTAAGGCCGATCCTGCCAAGGGAGAAAAGGGGTCTTGGCGTTATCTTCCCGAAGGTCGCGATGACGACGGCGACGAAGTCTGGAATGAGGACGGCATCGGCGGAGTGAATTTCAACCGCAACTTTCCCTACAATTATGCCTACTTTGCCGCCGATGCGGGACTGCATCCCGTGAGCGAAACCGAAACTCGCGCGCTAGCGGACTTCATCGTCTCTCATCCCAACATTGGAATCGTGTTTACGTTCGGCGAGACAGAGCATCTTCTGAAAACTCCCGAAGCCGGAAAAGATGACGCGGCCAACCCCGTCGAATCCCGAACGACGACGGGCCGCAGAGTTCGACAAACCAAACCAGCGACGGGGATTGCGTCCGATGACCTTCCTTATTATCGCGAACTGGGCGACGCGTTCCGCAAGTCGCTCGGCATCGAGAAGGAATTAAAAGGTTCGATCGCAGCGGGTTCATTCTCGGATTGGATGTATTTCCATCGTGGGCGATTTTCCATCGGAACCCGCGCATGGTCACCGCTCATGCAGATCGAGATGGACAAGAAGGCGGAAGGCGAGAAGAAGAAAGACGAGGCTGCAAAACCGGACAGCGAAAAGCCTTCCGAAGAGAAAAAGTCCGAGGAAAAGAAACCGGAGGACAAAAAAGACGACAAGCGCAACGAAGACGACAGGGCGATTTTGAAATGGCTCACCGAACATAACTCCGACGCGTTTGTCGCATGGCGCGAGTTTCAGCATCCTGATTTTAAAGACACAAAAGTCGAGATCGGCGGATTTGCACCTTACGCCTTGTCCCTGCCGCCGCAGGATCTGTTGGAGAAATTAACCGCGCGCGATTCCGACTTCCTGACGACGGTGGCCTTGCGGCTCCCACGAATCGGCATCCGAAAAGTCGAAATCGAACGATTAGGCAAGTCGGTATTCGAGCTAAAGATTCAAGTGGAGAACACGGGCGGTTTGCCGACGGTACTCGCGCACGGCGAAACCACTAGCGAAGTCAATCCAACGCGGCTCGTTGTTGATCTTGAGGACAAGGCGTTTCTCTCCGGCGCGCGTCGGACCATGCTGAAGCCGATCAAGCCCGGCGGCATGGAGGAAGTGCGCCTCACGATTCACGTTCCGAAGAAACAAAACCTTGAAATTGAAGTGATTTCCGCAGTGGCGGGAGTCGCTTCAAAAAAGATCGAAGTCGGCGGCGACTAATGAGACAGGAGATGAAACCATGAATGACAAACCGAAATTTTCACGACGCGAAGCGATGGGCATGATGGCCGTTGCCGCAGGAGCCGCAGGTACGGCTCTAACAAACTGCGCCAATGCGCAGGCTCCAGCAGAAGGCAAGCTGAAGGGACGCCTCAAACAATCGGTCTGCAAATGGTGCTACGATAAAATGTCGCTCGAAGAAATGTGCGTTGCAGCCAAGGACATCGGTCTTGTATCCATCGAGCTATTGGGCGAAAAGGAATGGCCGATTCTTCAACAACACGGCCTTACCTGCGCGATGGCGAATGGCCCCAGCGCGATCCACAACGGATGGAACAAACCCGCCGATCACGACAAACTCGTTGCCGATTCCGAGCGGCTTCTTCCTCTCGTTAAAGCCGCGGGACTTCCCAACATGATCGTCTTTTCCGGCAATCGTCGCGGGATTTCCGACGCCGATGGTCTCGTCAATTGCGAACAAGGCTTGAAGCGGATCATGCCGCTGGCCGAACAACTCGGCGTCACCGTCTGCATGGAACTCCTCAACAGCAAACGCGATCACCGCGATTACCAATGCGACCATACCGCGTGGGGCGTCGAGCTTTGCAAGCGGATCGGCTCGGAGCGGTTCAAATTGCTCTACGATATCTACCACATGCAAATCATGGAAGGCGACGTCATCAAGACGATTCAAGACAACTATCAATATATCGGCCATTATCATACGGGCGGCGTCCCAGGTCGGCATGAAATTGATGAGACCCAAGAACTCAACTATCGGCGGATTTGCGAGGCGATTATGGAAACCGGTTTCACGGGCTACCTCGCGCAGGAGTTCATCCCGAGCAAAGACAAAGACCCCATCGCCTCGCTCCGCCAAGGGGCGAAGATTTGCGATGTGTGAGTCGCGCCCGCGTCGCGCTTGCAATCCCACGATCCCGCTCACTATAATTAAGGCATGGATGCGCTCTCAAAAATAGATCCCCAGCCTTCGCGAATTCAAATTGATCCGGACGTTTGTCATGGCAAACCCGTGATTCGGGGAACGCGCGTGCTCGTTTCCACCCTCTTGGGCGCGATGTCAGGCGGTGACTCAATCGAAACGCTGCTTCAGGATTATCCCACCGTCACGGAAGAGGATGTCCGCGCCGCGCTGGCTTTCGCGGGTGAGGCTTGCCGATACGAGGAATTCCCGTACGAGGTCGCCCGTTGAATTTTGCGTTGGATGAGAATTTTCCGCGCGCGGCCACGCGTTTGCTTCAGGATGCGGGGCATTCGGTCTTTGACGTTCGGGATTCCATCGGATTGGATCGAAAGGATGAGCGGGTCTTTGAATTTGCCCAAGCGCATAGCGCGGTGCTGCTCACAACGGATCGGGATTTTTTCCACACGATCCCGCATCTCTATCCTTCCCATCATGGAGCGGTTGTATTTGCGCTGAGGCAGCCAAATCAAGCCAGCATTCTTCAACGGCTCGCTTGGTACATGGAACGATTCCAGAATTATTCCATGCTGAATACAGTCGTCCAGCTTCGCGACAACACATACGCAGTTATAGGACCACAATTCTCACCCCGCTAAACGGGAACGCTGGTATCCGATGATGGAGCTAACTGACACTGTGATGGCACTCAACCAAGTTCTCGTTTCGCTCGATTCTTACGCCGCCGATTTGCCGCTGCCCGAATACGCAACCGAAGGAGCGGCGGGAATGGACCTCCGCGCGGCGGTACCGGCGGATCGCCCGATGACCATTGCGCCCGGAGCTTGGGCGCTCGTTCCAACGGGATTGCGGATCGCATTGCCCGCCGGAATCGAAGCCCAAGTGCGCCCACGTTCTGGTCTAGCATTCAAGAAGGGAATCGGCGTGCTCAACAGCCCCGGCACAATTGACGAGGATTACCGCGGCGAGATCGGCGTCATTTTATTTAATTTTGGCAATGAGCCGTTCGAAATTCAGCGCGGCGACCGTATCGCGCAGATGGTTTTCAACAAGGTCGAGCGACTGGAATGGCGTAAATGCGACGCGCTCCCCGAATCGCGACGCGGCGAAGGCGGATTCGGACATACGGGCCGCGAGTAAGTTGTTTTGAATTCTTCTTCTCACACCATCCTCATCGCCACGGGCAACCGCCACAAAGCGGAGGAAATCGCTGCGATTCTGCGTTCTCAAATCTCAGATTTGAAATTTGATTTCTCGACCGCCGCCGATTTTCCAGACGTCAAGGAACCCGAAGAGCCGGGCGAAACGTTTCTCGAAAACGCGATCATCAAGGCGCATTACTACGCCCGCGCGACGGGTATGCTCGCTCTCGCCGATGATTCCGGCCTCGTCGTGGACGCGCTGGAGGGTCGTCCCGGCGTTCGATCTGCCCGCTACGCCGCCACACCCGAAGGACGGATCGAGCGCGTATTAAATGAGATGAAGGACGTTCCTCCCGTGCGCCGCACCGCGCGATTTATCTGCGTCGCCGCGTTAGCGCATCCCGATGGTCGGGTGGAAACTACCGAAGGCCGAATCGAAGGCTGGATCGCCCCCACGCCGCGCGGATCGGGCGGATTCGGTTACGATCCGATTTTCATTCCCTCGACCGCTGACGACAACGCGCCACCATCCGACTTAAGCGACTCCCGAACCCTTGCACAATTTTCATCCGAAGACAAAAACGCCATCAGCCACCGTGGCCAAGCCATTCATTTGTTAATTCCAAACATCCGTGCGGCGGTTACTTAAACATTTCAATAACTTTGAGAATGCCCGCAGCCAGCGCATCAATTTCCGCGCGCGTATTGTAGAGCGCAAACGACGCCCGAGCGGTCGCCGGAATACCAAAGCGATCCATCACCGGCTGCGCGCAATGGTGGCCCGTCCGGATTGCGATTCCCTCCTGATCAAGAATTGTCCCGATGTCATGCGGATGAATGCCATCAAGTACGAACGAAAGAACGGCGGCTTTATGTCCCGATGTCCCGACGAGCCGCAACCCCGGTATCGCCAAGAGCACCTTCGTGCCGTAATTCAAAAGGTCTTGTTCATGCTCCGCGATCCGATCCATGCCGATGGATTCCAAATAATCCACCGCCGCGCCGAAACCGATTCCGCCCGCAATGTTGGGCGTCCCGGCCTCGAATTTGTGCGGGAGAGCATTATAAGTGGTTTTTTCAAACGTGACCGACGCGATCATGTCGCCGCCACCTTGATACGGGGGCATGGCGTTCAGCAAATCGGCTTTGCCGTATAGAACGCCAACGCCCGTCGGACCGAACATCTTATGAGAGGAAAAGGCGTAGAAATCGGCACCCAGATCGCGCACGTCCACCTTCATGTGCGAGACCGCCTGCGCGCCATCAATCAAAACTGCCGCGCCAATCGACCTCGCAATTCGGACGATCTCCTTAACCGGATTGATCGTTCCGAGCGCGTTGGAAACGTGGCTGACGGCGATGATCTTCGTGCGCTGCGTTGCGAGCTTCTCGAACTCCTCGATCAGAAGTTCTCCCTTGTCATTGATGGGAGCGACTTTCAGCTTTGCGCCTTTTTCCTCGCAAAGCATTTGCCAAGGGACGATGTTCGAATGATGCTCCATCCATGTAATAAGGACTTCATCGCCTGCACCAACATGCTTCCGTCCGTATGAAGAAGCGACAAGGTTGATCGCTTCGGTCGTCCCTCGCGTAAAAATGATTTCCTTGGACGCGTCCGCATTAATGAACCGCCGAATTTTCTCTCGCGACTTTTCATAGGCATCGGTCGCGCGTTGGCTCAGCAAATGAACCCCACGATGAATGTTCGCGTTGTCTTTCTCGTAATAATCTCGAAGCGTATCAATCACGACGCGCGGCTTTTGCGTTGTCGCGGCGTTATCGAGATAAACCAGCGGCTTGCCGTGAATCTTCTCGCTCAATATCGGAAAATCATGCCGGAGTTTCTCAACATCCAGCATTGTCGATTTCGCGGATCGCGACGCCTTGGAAATGTGAGTTGCCGTTGTCATGAGTCCAAATCCGAGTTCCAAATTCTCTGTGACTCTGTGTCTCTGTGGTTGGAACTCTTCATCTTTATCTCCGGTCGTGACGGAACCGCTCCCAAATCAAATGCTCCAGATGCTCCCGAACCGATTCGATTTTGATCTCATCAATGATTTCATTCGCAAAAGCATACGTGAGCATATCGCGGGCTTCCTCACGCGAGATGCCCCGCGATTGCAGATAAAAAAGCGCGTCCTTGGCAAGTTCTCCCACCGTAGCGCCGTGCGTGCATTTAACATCATCCGCGTAAATCTCAAGTTGCGGCTGTGTGTTGATCGTCGCCGATTCGCTGAGCAAAAGCGCGCGGTTCGATTGTATCGCGTCGGTCCTCTGCGCATCCTGTTTCACTAAAATCCATCCGTTGAATACCGCCGTCGCCTCGTCGTCCAAAATCCCCTTATAGAGTTGGTGGCTCTTGCAATGCGGTTTCGCGTGTTCCAGTTTGGTGTGCGTATCCATGTGCTGGTCATCCGAAGCGATATAAAGGCCGTTCAACGTGCATACGGCGTTCTCGCCATCAATGACCGCATGGATGTCACTGCGCGAAATTTCCGAACCGAGTGAAATAACGTGATTGGCAAAATTACTGTCCCCGGCCTGATGAATTTGAATCGCGCCCAAATGAAAAGCCTGCTTCGCCTCCCGTTGAAGTTTGTAGTGATCGAGAACGGCCCCCTCACTCAGAGCAACTTCCGTGACACCATTCGTAAAGTAAGGTTTATCGCCCAGCCCAAGATACGTCTCGATGATCGTCGCCTTCGATCCGCGCTCGGCAATGATGAGATTCCGCGGATGACTGATCTCCGGCTCCTCGCTATCCGAGGTCACGAATCGCAGTTGAATCGGCTTGGCAATCTCTACTCCTTCGGGAATGTAGATGAACGCGCCGTCCTGCATAAACGCGGTGTTGAGTGCGACGAACGCGTCCTTATCGTCGGCGATATATTTTCCCAAATGCCGTCTCACGAGTTCTGCGTGTTCCTTCACGGCCTGCGAAAGTGATTTAACGATGACTCCATTGGGCAATTCACCGGCAACCGACTCCTTCTCCCAATAATGACCGTTGATAAAAACCAGCCGCGTCCCCTCGAATCCAACAAAAACATGCCCCTTGAGCCGTTCCTCCTCGGTTGGCGTCAGGTCGCGCGCGTCGGCGGGCTTGAACGCCATGCGGAGAATCGGCGCAATCGAAGTTTGCCGCCACGATTCATCGCGAGTGGTCGGGAACCCAAGTTCGCCGAATTTCTGAATCGCTCCGCGACTCATCTCGCTAAGCCATTCACGCCCCTCGCCGTCCGAAAGCTTTCCTTCGAACTGCTCGTAGTCGGCCAAATAAAGCGCTGCCGGATCGGGTTTTTGTGTTGCTGTTGCCATCGCTATTTCACCGTCGCCGCGACTTCATCTTCGATCCACTGGTAGCCCTTGCTCTCGAGTTCCAGCGCGAGATCTTTCCCTCCCGATTTCGCGATTTGTCCATCCACCAAAACGTGGACGAAATCAGGAACGATGTAATTGAGCAGCCGCTGATAATGGGTGACCACGATAAACGACCGTTTGCCGTCGCGTAGCGTGTTCACCCCTTTGGAAACGATCCGCAGCGCGTCAATATCAAGTCCCGAATCGGTCTCGTCGAGAATCGCGAGCTTGGGATCGAGCACGGCCATGTGGAAAATTTCGTTCCGCTTCTTCTCGCCGCCGGAGAACCCCTGATTCACCGGACGATTGAGCAGCGACTCATCCATATCCACGAGTTTCATCTTCTCGCGAACGAGCTTCAGAAAATCCATCGCGTCCAAATCCTCCATCCCGCGATGCTTGCGGACGGAATTGAGCGCGGCCTTTAGGAAATAAGTATTGCTGACGCCCGGAATCTCAACGGGATATTGGAACGCGAGAAAAACCCCTTCGCACGCGCGTTCCTCCGGCGCAAGTTCCAGAAGATCATGCCCCTCGTAAGTCACGCTCCCTTCGAGAACTTGATATGCCTCACGTCCGGCAAGCACCCCCGCGAGCGTGCTTTTTCCCGACCCGTTCGGCCCCATGATCGCGTGAACCTCGCCCGCGTTCACGGTGAGATTGATCCCTTTCAGGATTTCGCGCCCTTCAACCCCGGCGCGTAGGTTTTTGATTTCAAGCATCGGTTCGGTCATTTATCTTTCCCCATTCAACATGATTTAATAGGCATAAAAGCCCGCTTTATCGTTTGAGATGATCATCGCTCGGCCCATTGGTGGTATGTGATCGACAGCCAACCGCAAAGTAGGCTCACTCCGCACATACCCGAAAGCCACAACGATGAACCCACGGGGTGCATATCGAAATCCAATGGCGGAATCACTCGAATTCTCATTCTCCGCATCACCCAAAAGAATCCAATACCTGCACAGAATCCCACGGCGACGCTCATTAGTGCTCCCACGAATCCCATTCCCATGTGCCGTGTCACAGCCCATGAAATCACGAATACCCAACCGGGAATCCAGAAACAGATAAAATCTAACAGCGTCACCACTATGCTGCACCTCCAGTTTGATGCCGACGAATCTTGATCACCGGCTGATTCGGATGCGCAGGGTTGGGAATCAATTGACGCGAACGGCAATCCACGAACAGGTCAGTGGATTCGAGCGCGGTTTGCCCGATCAAGACTTCATCTCCCAAAACGAGACATTCTTCGTAAACCTTCCTCCCCATGATTTCGAACAAAACTGGCTCGGTGACGTCCACTTCCTCTTCGCGACCATCGGCGTATTGGGTGGTCTGCTTATGAACTCGCACCAAGCCCAATTCGTCCACAAGCTGCGAGGGCAAGACGCAATTGATCGCCCCGGTATCAACCAAGGCTTGTATTTCGCACATTCGGATCTGATTCGAAGACTTGAATCCCTCTCGAACCATTGCAACATCCATCGGATTGGTCAATTTGACCTTTACAAAAACGTTGCCCACGACCTCTCCCTCCTTGGAGCTTTGCGTTAGCTCGTAGTCAATGACCGGATGTTGAGTTTTAGTCCTGAGCATCATGATCAAACCCCAGCCTTATCCCACGCTTCCTTCCAAACTAATCCCCAGCAGCTTCTGCGCCTCGACCGCAAACTCCATCGGCAATTCGCGGAAGACCTCTTTGCAGAATCCGTTAACGATCATCGAGACGGCGTCCTCGGTTGCGATGCCGCGCTGGTTGCAATAAAAAATCTGGTCCTCGCCGATCTTGCTCGTCGAAGCCTCATGCTCGACTTGCGAACTGGTATTTTTCACCTCAATATAAGGGAACGTGTGCGCGCCGCACCGGTCGCCGAGCAACATCGAATCGCACTGCGAATAATTCCGCGCGCCGGTCGCGCTCTTCATGATCTTGACCAAGCCGCGATAAGTATTCTGTCCGCGTCCAGCCGAAATCCCCTTACTGACAATCGTGCTGCGCGTGTTCTTGCCGATGTGAACCATCTTCGTCCCCGTATCGGCCTGCTGATAATTATTGGTGAGCGCGACGGAATAAAATTCTCCGATGGAATTCTCGCCTTGTAAGATACAACTCGGATATTTCCATGTGATCGCCGATCCCGTCTCGACCTGCGTCCATGAAATCTTGCTATTCTTGCCCGCGCATTTGCCGCGCTTCGTGACGAAATTATAAATGCCCCCTTTGCCTTCCTTGTCGCCGGGGTACCAATTCTGCACCGTTGAATACTTGATCTGCGCGTTATCGAGCGCGACGAGTTCGACGACCGCCGCGTGCAATTGATTTTCGTCGCGCTTCGGCGCGGTGCAACCTTCGAGGTAGCTCACGTAAGCCCCTTCATCGGCGATGATCAGCGTCCGCTCGAACTGACCCGTGTTCGAAGCGTTGATCCGGAAGTAAGTCGAAAGCTCCATCGGACAACGCACCCCTTTGGGCACGTAACAAAAGGAACCATCGGTAAAAACCGAGGAGTTCAGCGCGGCGAAATAATTGTCCGTCGTCGGAACGACAGTCCCCAAATACTTTTTCACCAATTCGGGATGCTCCTGCACCGCCTCGGAGAACGAACAAAAGATGACTCCCATCTCCTGAAGTTTTCCTTTGAAAGTCGTCGCGACCGAAACGCTATCAAAAACCGCGTCCACGGCCACGCCCGCCAAAAGCTCCTGCTCCTTGAGCGGAATGCCTAGCTTCTCGTAAGTCTTCAAAAGCTCCGGATCAATCTCGTCGAGACTCTTCGGCGCAATCTTCTGTTTCGGCGCAGAGTAATAAATAATGTCCTGATAATTGATCGGCGGATAGACGACCTTCGGCCACTTTG
>CAZPIK010000141.1:0-5523 GCA_964586185.1 uncultured Candidatus Sumerlaeota bacterium
CGGCTGGCAACCTCAATTACGTCGGCACGGTCTTCCGCGTTTACGATCCGACAAACGGAACGGTCTCCATCGGCAATATTTACGGCGGCTCGATGGGTGTCGAGTCCACCAGCGCATGGCTTCGCTCCAAGTTCAAGAATTTCTAGCGGATTCGCACAAGCCGCGTTACATTGTCCGGCGTGATAATGACACTCGGATGGGTTCAATCGCGCCCACGACGCGCTTTAGCCCGGAGCGGATTTCATGCCCAATACCTCCAACATTATTTGCCGCGATTACACTCGCCAAGATAAAGCCGCGTGCCTTGAAATTTTCAAAAGTCTGACTCCCCGCTATTTCAAAGCGGGCGAAGAAGAAAATTTCGCGGCCTTTCTGGACAAAGTGGATGGCGATGAGACCCGCTATGTCCTTATCGAAAACGCCGACGGAAAAATCATCGCCGGCGGCGGAGTGCTGATTGACCCCGACAGAGGCGTCGCGTCCCTATGTTGGGAAATGGTTCATCAGGATCACCAACGTCAAGGCATCGGAAGTTTCATGCTCGAAGCGCGGCTCGGTTGGCTCCGCGAATACCCCCAGCTCACTCACATCATCGCGAGCGCAAGCGCGTATTCAGCAAAGTTCTTCGAACGCGCGGGCTTTGAAACCTTCCATGTCCAAAAAGATTTCTTCGGTCCCGGGCTTGATCTTCACGACATGAAGTTCAGACTCAAGTAACCGATCTTAAAAAAATTACGATTTCAATTTTATGGCGTCCGCCCCATGCCTCATGTAACGTGTCGTGCCATTTTATTTTAGGGAAAACCGGGTAAATAACCGAAGGAGATGATCATGAGCCAGATTCGATTCGACGGACGAGTTGCCATTGTGACGGGCGCGGGAGGCGGACTCGGACGGTCGCACGCGATCATGCTTGCCTCGCGCGGCGCAAAGGTCGTCGTCAATGACCGTGGCGGCAATGCCGACGGCACGGGCGCGGGACAAACCATGGCCGAAAAGGTCGTCGAAGAAATCAAGAAGGCGGGCGGCGAGGCGATCCCCAATTACGATTCGGTGGACAGCTGGGAAGGCGGCGAAGCCATTGTTAAGTCCGCCGTCAGCGCCTTTGGCAAACTCGATATCGTCATCAATAACGCGGGAATCCTGCGCGATAAATCCATCGCGAAGATGACCGACGACGATTACCGCCGCGTCATTGAGGTTCATTTGAACGGAAGCTTCTTCGTGACGCGCGCCGCGATGCCGCACATGCGCGACAACAATTACGGACGGCTGCTTTTCACGACCTCGGCGGCGGGACTCTGGGGAAATTTCGGCCAGACCAACTATTCCGCCGCGAAGATGGGCATCGTCGGCCTCATGAACACGGTCAAGCTCGAAGGCGCAAAGTACAACATCCTCGCAAACACCGTGGCTCCCATCGCAGCCTCGCGGCTCATGGGAACCGTTATGTCCGAACAGATGATGAAGAACCTCGATCCGGAATATGTCTCGGTCATGGCGTGCTACCTTTGCAGCGAGGAGAACAAGTTCACGGGCGGGATCTTCTCGGCGGGTGGAGGTCATTTCGCTCGCGCGGCCATGGTCGAAAACGCCGGAGTGAACATCACCGATGCGATGCCCACGATGGAAATGGTCGCGGAGAAATTCGGGGCAATTTGCGATCTGACCGGGGCGAAGGAATTCGCGAGCGCTCAAGCCAACATGCCCGCTACCATGGCCGTCGTCATGGGAAAGAAATAATCGCAACATATGCATCCCGAACCGCGACTGCCCGTCCAAACGTTTCCGCTCTTTTCGGGCGGTCGCGGCGGTGAATTCCCCGAACTCGACCCGGAATTAAAAAGGGGCATCTTCGCGAAATTTGAAACTGCGCGGAACTTTTTTCCGGGTCATCTTGGATTCAAGTTGGTTGACGCGCGTCGCGGATACTCCAAACTCGAAGTCGAGTGCACTCCCAAACTCTTTCAGCCCGCCCAGATCATGCACGGCGGCGCGAGTTTTGGTCTGGCCGATACCGCCGTCGCTTTCGCCCTCATGGGACTCTACGGTTTCGATTCCGCGTTTCTGACCATCGAAATGAAAATGACTTATTTGGAACCGATCCCTGCGGGACTGGTGACCGCAGAGGCGCACATCCTTCGTGCCACAAAGCGAAGCGCCTACGCCGAAGTGGACGTCTGGTCGCAAGGCAAACTCGCCGGACGCGCAACAACGGCCTACGCCATCAAGCCCTTATCCGAAATGAAATCCAATGCGTTTAATCCTCCAAGAATATGAACCCTGACCCTCGGCTTCCCATACAATCGCTTCCGCTCTTCTCCGGCGGACGCGGCGGTGAATTCCCCGAACTCGACCCGGAATTGAAAAGTAGTATCTTTAAGAAATTTGAATTCGCCCGGAACTTCTTTCCGGGGCATCTTGGCGTCAAGTTGGTTGGCGCGCGTCGCGGATATTCAAAACTCGAAGTCGAGTGCACGCCCAAACTCTTTCAGCCCGCGCAAATCATGCACGGCGGCGCGAGTTTCGGTTTGGCAGATACCGCAATCGGCTTTGCTCTCATGGGACTCTACGGATTCGATAGCGCGTTTCTGACCATCGAAATGAAAATGACTTTTTTGGAACCGATCCCCGCCGGGTTGGTGACCGCCGAAGCGTTTATTTTGCGGGCCACGAAGCGAAATGCGTACTCCGAGGTGGACGTTTGGTCGCAAGGCAGACTCGCCGGTCGCGCAACGACGTCTTACGCCATCAAGCCTTTAGCTGAAATGAAATCCAAAGCACCAGCGGCTTTATAAACACCCATCCCAATCGCCTCTAGCGTATCTTGTAATACTTCTCCGCGTATTCGGAAACCATCCGGTCGGTCGTGTATTTCGGGATGAGCGTCGCCATTGCGCGACGGATTCGACGAATCCAATCATGCGGTAATCCACTGGTATCACGCCGGAAATACTCGGGAATTACTTCCTGCTCCAGCGTTGTATATAAATGATTGGCGTCGAGCGCGTCCTGTTTTTCCGGATCATCCAAATTTTCATCCGGTCCAATCGCAAAACCGTTGTGGCCGTCGAAGCCCTCGCGCCACCATCCATCCATGATTCCAAGATTCAGCCCGCCATGAACGGCGAGTTTCTGCCCGCTCGTTCCGCAGGCTTCCAAAGGACGACGGGGATTATTGAGCAACACATCAACGCCCGAAACAATATATCGGGCGAGCTGGATGTCGTAACCTTCGATCACGAAAATCTTCCCCATGAATCGCCGGTCGCGAGCAAGATGAAAAATATGCTGGAGATAGCCTTTCGCCGCGTCGTCCCTCGGGTGGGCCTTTCCGGCGAAAACAATCTGAACCGGTCTTTGTGGATCGTTAAAAATTCTTTCTGCACGATCCATATCGTGAAACAGAAGTGTCGCGCGCTTATACGTGGCAAACCGACGCGAGAATCCAATCGTCAGCGCATCGGGATTGAATGGCGAAACGTCGCGGGCATGCGGATCGTGCGAGCCGCGCCATTGCGAGATGAACGCCCGTTCGCGCAAATGCTCGATCAATTGCCTCTTCAAGCGGCAGCGTAACCCCCATATGGATTGATCGGAAAGAAAATTTTCATCCGCCACCTTTTCCCAAAAGTCGCCCTGCTTTAAATGCCGCAACCACTGCGAGCCGAGCGTCTTCTCCCAAAACTCATACGTGATGCGATTCATCCAACCCAAAACGTGAACGCCATTGGTCACATGCCCGATGCGCGGAGATGGCGTGTCTTTGCGTTCCGTAAGTGGCTCCCACATTTTGCGGCTCAGCTCGCCGTTAAGTTCGCTCACGGCGTTGGCGGCGCGCGAATGCTTTAGGGCAAAAGTCGTCATGCAGAAAAGTTCATCGGGGTCCTCGGGATTGATCCGACCCAACCCAATGAATTCCTCCATCGTCAAATTCAAATGGCTCGGCCAGTGGCTGACCATGTGATTCAGAAGATCGCGCGTGAACCGGTCGTGTCCGGCGGGAACCGGAGTGTGCGTCGTAAAGATTGTTTTCTCGCGCGCCTTGGCCTGAGCCTCCGCAAGCGTCAATCCCGACTCAATGCCGCGCTTCAAAAGTTCAAGTATTAGAAACGCCGAATGTCCCTCGTTCATATGATAAATGGAGGGCTTAACGCCAAGCCATTCGAGCAATCGCGCTCCGCCGAATCCCAAGACCAATTCCTGTCCAATCCGCATCATCGAATCTCCGCCATAAACGCGCGAAGTAATATCGCGCCAGTGCGGCTCATTCTCCGGAAGATTGGTATCGAGCAGATAAAGTGGATTCCGTCCGACATTGACGCGCCACGCGCCCACGAGAACCGTGGATTGCGCCATCGTCAATTCGCATAGGATGGGATTACCTGATTCATCGGTCACCCGTTCGATCGGAAGATTCGAGGGATCGAGATTCGGATAGCTCTCCTGCTGCCAACCGTTATCGTCAATCCGTTGGTTGAAATAACCGTTGCGATAGAACAGCCCGACGGAGACTAGCGGAAGGCCGAGATCGGAAGCCGACTTCACATGGTCGCCGGAAAGAATGCCGAGCCCCCCCGAATAAATCGGCAGGCATTCGTGTAATCCGAATTCGGCGCTGAAATAAGCGATGGGCGCGGTATAGAATTGCGGCGCGTGAAAGTGCGCCCAAGTATTCTTGTCGGCCAAATAATTTTCGAAATCATCTACGACGCTCCGCGCAAAGGGACCGATGATCGAATCGTGCAGGGTCGCGCGAAGTTCACTCTCGGAAAGCGCGTTCATGACGGCGACGGCGTTGTGCGCCGACGCATTCCATGTGTGCGGCGCAAGGAGTTCGAAGAGCGACTGCGCGCGCGGATTCCACGTCCACCAAATATTGCGCGCAAGACGATGGACTTCGGCGGCGAGAAAATCTATTTCGGGTTCGGTTAGAGGAGAGGAAGATGTGGTCATTGCCTTGGTTCCTTTCAAAGCAAGCTCATACAGTAGGTTTTTCATCGCGCGACGCCAACACAAAAACGCAATTTGTGGCCTGTAAAAATGCGGTTCCATGTGAGACGAAAGCGCCATCGCTCACAATCGAATGAACGCGAATCGCAATTTCCCTTTAGGCCGCATGAACCGCTTGCTACACTTTCATCCGGCGTGATCCGCGCCCGTAGCTCAACCGGATAGAGCACCAGCCTTCTAAGCTGGGGGTTGCAGGTTCAAGTCCTGCCGGGCGCGCCAATCTGACTCTGTCAAACTCTTCAACATACCCGATTGCGTCGCTCCACATCTTGACAGCTTTTCCCAACGAGGCTTAAATCACGGGTTGGACGGCACCCAACTTTATTTCCGTCCCGCTTGGAATTCGAATGATCTCCACTCAAAGTGCTCCCTCCGCCGATACGGAGCCACGACACGGCGAGCCGAAATACGTATCCGCCGCCGGTTTGGAAGTTCAGAAACTGACCAAGCATTATGGCTCGCGCACCGTACTGGACGGCATTTCGTTTTCCGTCGCACGAGGCGAGATTC
>CAZPIK010000141.1:5533-10153 GCA_964586185.1 uncultured Candidatus Sumerlaeota bacterium
GAGATTCTAGGTTTGCTCGGCCCAAATGGCGCGGGCAAAACCACGACGATGCGAATTCTTGCGGGCTATACACCGGCGACATCCGGTCGGGCCTTCATCGCCGGATTCGACGTAGCCGCCGATTCGATGCGCGCGCGCCAAGCCCTCGGCTATCTTCCTGAAAACGCGCCGCTCTACCTCGCCATGACTGTCCGCGAATATCTGCAATTCATGGGCGAGATCAAACGTTGTCCTAAAATCGGTTTCGCAAAAACTCTGAATCTGGCCATCGAAGAATGCGGACTCGGCGAGGTCGCAAATCGGATCATCGGAACTCTCTCCAAAGGATTTCGTCAACGCGTTGGATTGGCTCAAGCGATCTTGGGCGATCCCGCCGCGCTCATTCTCGACGAGCCGACCGTCGGTCTCGATCCGCGTCAAATTGCCGAGATTCGTCGTCTTGTAAAAAGCATGGCCGGAAAACGGACGGTGCTGATCTCAACGCACATCCTTCCGGAAGTTTCGATGATTTGCGACAAAGTTGCCGTTCTTTCGCGCGGAAAAATTGTCGCATCGGGAACGCCGCAAAAACTCGTTTCCGGCGCGCAGAAGGACTCGGCGATTTCCGCAATTGTTAAAGGCGACTCCGCGAAGGCAAAAGAAATTCTTTCACGCGTTGAGGGGGTTCTCGAAGTCGAGATCGAGAGCCATGCCATCGCGAGCGCATCCTCAACCTTTAACGCACGCATCAAACCGGCTCCTTCAGCCGATCCGCGTGGCGCAATCTCTCGCGCGCTTATCGAAGCCGGATTCGAACTCTTGGAAATGGAAACAACCGGAGCTTCGCTCGAAGAGGTTTTCCTCCGCGTTATTTCGTCGGCGGAGCGGGAGCACGCATGATGCCCGGCTTCTTTCCAGTCTATAAGCGCGAGCTTCGCGCCTTCTTTCAATCGTCAAGCGCCTACGTCGCTTTGGGTTTGCTTTTCCTGATTGCGGGCGCGGTCTATCACGATCTGCTTGTGCTCTTCGTCAACGATTCCGGCGCGGCGGCGGTCAATCCCGCGGAGGAAGTTCCCAACATCACCGTTTCGGTCGTTCAGCAACTGTTTCAATTCCTCTGTGGCATCATCATGTTCTCGGTTCCGATCCTATCAATGCGGCTTATCGCGTCGGAACGTTCAAGCGGGACATTTGAATTGCTCGTTTCGTGCCCCATCAGCGATTGGAGCATTTTAATCGGCAAATACCTTGCGCTTGTGACCGTCGGCGCGCTCATAGTCGCGCTGAGTTCGCTTTATCCGCTCACGACCTGGTATTTGGGACGCGGCGCGGGAATTTCTCCGGAGTGGCCGGTCGTCATCGCCTGCGCCGCCGGTTTGCTGATGATCTTTTGCGCTTATGCCGCGTTCGGGCTTATGGCCTCCGCGCTCACCGACAATCAAGTCACCGCTGCGATTTTAACTCTCGTCGGATTGCTCTTCTGGAATATGCTCGCGGAAATCCCGACCGGCGTTCCCGAAATCCAGCATGTCCTTGATGAACTCTCCGCATCGCGCCACACGGAGAATTTCACTTCGGGCTTAATTACATTTAGAGACTTTACGTTCTATTCCCTCGCGTCTTTCTTCTGCCTCTTCATTGCCGCCCGAACGCTCGAAGCGCGGAAATGGAAGGTGTGATCGAGATGGCCAATCCTACAAAAAGTCTTGTCCGCCTGATACCCGTACTGGGCGTTGCGCTCATCTTGGGATCGTTCGGGTGGGCAATTCGTGCGGGCTTCTTTGACGCGACGGCGGGAGCAATGGCCGGAATCGGTTCGCTTCTTTTTCTTACAATCTTCATCGAGACCGAGGCGGCAAATTTGCGCCACTATTTAAGCGTGGGGTTCTATGCCGCCCTTACGCTCGGAATTTGCGTCATCCTCTATATGTTCGCCTCAAGATACGACGGGCGACTCGATCTCACGAAACGAAAACTTCACACACTCTCAGACGGAACACTCCGATATCTGGGATTGCTTAAGAAAGACGTGGAGATCGTCGCGTTCGACACCGACGACAAGCCCTATCGCGGATTGCTCCAGCAATACGCCGCAGCGACGCCGCGCGTAAAATGGAGCGCGGTGGATCCCCGCCGCGACCCTGTCTTTTCGCGGAAATTTGATTCCGCCATTCCTCCGCAATCCGTTTATATCCGCCACGGCGAAACGAAAAAGCGAATTTCGCTTGCAGAGTTTAATGAAGCGGCCATCACCAATGCGATCGTCGAGGTTACGCGCCAATCGCGCATTGTCGTCAATTTTCTGCGCGGTCACGGCGAACTCGAATTCGACACGCCGCCCAAAGCGCAATCACAAATTGCTTCGGTCGGAGCATTCAAAAATTTCCTCGCCGGACGCGCGATGGAGGTTGATGAACTGAACCTCGTCGAGCGCGGGTTTGTTCCGAAGGAAACGACGCTTGTCGTCTTCGCCGGACCGACGCGCGATTTCCTCCCGACCGAGGCGGAACAACTCTACAAATATATTGAGGGAGGCGGAAAGCTACTCGGATTTATGGATCTTCCGCGCGAGACGGGACTCAGCGTGGATTTTACCAATCTGACTTCCATGCTTCGACGGCTCGGCCTCGACGACAAAGAAGAGATAGTTGTGGATGTGAACGGCAAGCGCCATCACGGACATCCTCTTAAAGTCCCGATCATGTGGCTGAACCCGAACCATCCGGTGACGCAACCGCTCGCCGCGACTTCCTCGAATCAGATCGTTCTGCCGCTCGTTAGAAGCTTGAAGCCGCTTGAGCCTTCGATAAAGGAATACGCGCTGACGCCGCTCATCGCATCGAGCGAAGAAGCATGGGCGCTTCCGTTCACAACGGTCGGCTCGACGGGCATTAAATCGCCAGCCAAACTCGAAGCGATGCCCGCCGGATGGGCGATTGAAACTCCGCCTGACGATAAGACGGGACGTCCCAAAACTCGTGTCGCGATATTCGGAACCTCCGAACTCGTCAACGATGGATTCATCACGGCGAACAACACCGCCGCGCGGCTCATGCTGAATACGGTCAATTGGTTGGTCGAGCAGGAAGACCTCGTTTACGTTCCCGAAAAAATCGTCGAGGGGACTCCGCTGCTCATCGGCGAAGCGCAACTTCGGCTCGTGCTGATCATGCTCACGATGGCCTTTCCGTCGCTCATCTTTTTCGGCGGCATCACTTACGTGAAATTGTGGAGAAAAGGTTGAGATGAAAATCAATCGCACACTCCTTGCCGGTCTCGTTTTTGTGTCGCTGCTTGGGCTTTATTTGCTCGATGGCGCGCGGCTGAAATCGGGAGATCGTTCGCGGATGGCTTCGGTGAAACTTCTGCCCGGCGGCGCGGAGAGCGTAACCGGAATTACCTTGAAGCGAATGGCGTCGGAGATCGAATTGAAGCCCACGGCGACCGGTTGGCGGATTCTTCGTCCCATCGAAGCCGAGGCCGATGCCGATACGGTTAAATCGCTTTTGGAACTCATTGCCTCGCAGGAAAAATCCGACGCGCGCAAGGCCACGGACGCCGAGCAGACTCAATACGGTCTCGCCAAACCGCCGTTCTCCGTCGAGATCGAAACGAAGTCCGGCGCGATTAAACTCAGCGTCGGCGATGACGCGCCGGTCAGCGGCGAAGTTTACGCCCGCCTTGGCGAGTCCAAAGAAACGTTCACCGTCGCCGCAGCATTGCGTGAGCAGATTGCGCGACCGCTTTACGACTATCGCGACAAGCGGTTGCTAAAGCTCGGCGCGGAAGACGCGACGGAATGGACTCTCACCCGCTCGGGGGAAACCGTCTCCGTCTTGAAACGCGAAGGGAAATGGAAGTTGACTCGGCCGCTCGAAGTCGAGGGTGATACGGAGAGGATTGATCAACTCCTGAGCGAAGTTCAGATGACCCGCCCGGTGGATTTTCTCGACACGGCAACGCTTACGCTTCCGGCGTTTGGTTTGGACGCGCCCGAAATTGCGCTGCTCGTCAAGGGTGTGAAATCGGGCAAGGATATCGAATCTTCGTTGCTCATCGGTCACCGGCGACTCGGAGAAACTCCAACTTATTATGCGATGCGCGGCGACGATCCAAAAACGATCTTCACATTGCCGCAGTCTATATATGATAAGCTTCGTCCAACGGTTTCTGATCTGAGATCCAAAACGCTTTTCACGCTTGCCGCGGGTGACGTTCGAAGGTTTGCGCTTGAGTTCGGCAACTCGCGAGTTGATTTGGTGAAGGACGAAAACGGAATGTGGCGTGATCCCGCCGATCCGACTTTCAAAGTCGATTCCAATTTTGTCGAAGGGATCGTCACGCGGATGCTCAAGATTGAAGTGGATGAACATCTTTCCGTTCAGCCGACTCTCGATCAATCGGGATTGGATCGTCCGTTCGTTCGCGTCGCGCTCATGGATGACAAAGGAAAGAGCCAAGGAATGGAGACAGGTCGTCCGACGCAGGGACGCGAACAGGTTTATGCCCGTCCCTTGACGCTCGATCCGAGCGGATTCGCTCCCGTGGGTGACGCCTTCGCCCTTGCCTCTGACATTCCGGGAAGATTTTTCCTCAAGCGCGAAGATTTAATTCATCCTGAAATTTCCGGCAATAAATTCT
>CAZPIK010000142.1:0-10152 GCA_964586185.1 uncultured Candidatus Sumerlaeota bacterium
TCGGCGAGGCCGAAGGCGAAGCACTTGCGGTCGGCGACGGTGAGGCCGATTCAGTTGGCGACGGCGATGCCGATTCCGTCGGCGACGCGCTGGGCGAAGCCGAAGGTGACGCTGACGCCGTGGGCGACGCGCTCGGAGAGGCCGAAGGCGATGCGCTTGAAGTCGGCGAAGGCGAAGCGGATTCCGTCGGAGACGGCGAGGCCGATTCGGTCGGCGACGCGCTGGGCGATGCCGAAGGTGACGCGGACGCTGTAGGCGACGCGCTCGGCGAAGCCGAAGGCGATGCGCTCGAGGTCGGCGACGCAGATGCACTTGCCGTAGGTGACGGCGAGGCCGACTCTGTCGGCGAAGGCGAGGCTGATTCCGTTGGCGACGGCGAGGCCGATTCCGTTGGCGATGCCGAGGGTGACGCCGACGCGGTGGGTGAGGCAGAAGGTGAGGCTGATGCCGACGGGGACGCCGATGGTGATGCCGAGGCTGACGCCGTGGGCGAGGCTGATGGAGATGCCGAAGGCGTGGGTGACGCCGAAGGCGACGCCGAGGCCGATGGAGACGCCGAAGGCGACGCCGAGGCCGTGGGCGAAGCTGAAGGCGAGGCCGACGGCGTGGGCGAAGCTGAGGGCGAGGCCGAGGCCGATGGCGAAGCGGAAGGCGAGGCTGACGATGTAGGTGATGCCGAAGGCGAAGCCGACGCCGTGGGTGATGCCGTGCGCGATGCCGAGGGCGACGCGGATGCCGTCGGAGATGGCGATGCGGAAGGTGATGCGGATGGCGAGGGCGAAGGTGAGGCTGAGGGTGACGCGGAAGCCGTTGGCGTTGGTGTTGGCGTCATCGCCGTAACAACAATAACGTCCGTCAAGAGGTCGTTGTTATAGTGGTAGCTAGATCCCGAAAAGTCATAAATCAGATTTTGAAGCGTAGCTGCTCCCGTGCCGACGATTTTGACCGTATAAACGGTTGTGATGGGATTGCCACCTGCGTCGCAATCCCCCACCGAATCGCTATTAAAATCGGTACAAGGACCAATACAGCTGAGGTAGTTCGCGCTTGCCGTATCACTGTCCCAACCACAAGCATTCGCCCATATGGTATCGTTGGTCCCCCCAGTAGGCACAGCATAAGAGGCAGCAATGCTCTGAACTTCAAAAATAGTGTTCGGGAAATTGACAAATCCCGACCACTGCCCGTAGCCGCCCGTAGCGGTTTTACCAACTACAGTGTATTGGTAAGTGTTACCCAAAACCACCGAAGAGGGTCCCGTGAAGCTTGTCGTCCCGTTGCGATTTTGAGAGACTAATTTTTCGACGTAAAGTTCCCGCGTCGAAGGCGTGGTTATGGTGGTTCCGGCGTTATCGGCATAGGCCGTCATTTGGAAACCACGGGAGGTGTTGAAAGCGTTCGAATCTTGAGTAATTCTGACGTTGTAGAAAAACTCAAGGGACTGTCCCGCCAGCAAGGAAGGATAGGTAAAACTTGAGGGGCTTCCGGGAACCAAATTGATGTAGGTATTGGAAGACGTCCAGAAAAAGGTTGAGTGAGGATTTATGGCTGTTTCGGAGCCAGTATTCGTGACACGCAAGCCGACAAGGAAGTCTTGGGGACCCGAAGTTACGTTATTGCTGTCCAAGCCAACAACGTTCCAAGAGGTTGCTTCAATGCTCAAAGTGGTCGCCGCTGTGGCCACCCTCGAGAACAAACAAGTCAGGGCGATGGCCAGAAAAAACAAAATGCGCCCGGAACCCACATACGCGGATTGGCGCACATTTGACAATGCAGCAACTGGCAGGCTTCCCCCAGAAACGGAAGAAACCCCAAACTTGAAGGTGTTCAACCTAATCCCCCCCGCCACTTATCGCCAGCTCTTACCTAGCGATTTCGCGGCCGACCCAACTGAATCACGTTCCTCCATTGCAACCAATAGGCGCAATAAAAGTGAAGCGAAGATAGCTCCACTTGGGCGTTTGTATAGGTCGTGAGATTGCGAAAGTCAACTACAAATTGAAAAATGTCAAAAAAATGGCTAAATCGCTCGATTCCGACATTGCTCCCCGATTGGAAATTCTCCGAAACTGTAAATTTTGCAAAACTTCAGTCGAGTCGTCCGCTTTTCGGTTGTGATCCATGCAAATTCATGGAATAAGATACGGCAGCGAACGAACTCACGATGGCAAACAAAATCAAGTCCCCTACCCCGCGCAAGGTTTATATCTTGCCGAACCTTTTCACGGCGGGGAGTCTTTTTTGCGGACTTCTGGCCCTGTTCGAGATTTTTGATCAAGGCGATTATGTCCAGGCGATACAATTCGTCATCATCGCGGGAATTCTAGACGTGTTCGATGGGCTCATTGCCCGATTGACCCGAACCCAGAGTTCGTTTGGCGTCAATTTCGATTCGCTGGCCGATCTGGTTTCGTTTGGCGTCGCTCCGGCGGCGCTTGTCTATACTTCAATTGCTCCCGAGTTTCCGATGATTGCCAAAGCGACGTGCGGCCTGTTTGTCGTTTGCGGTGCATTGCGTCTCGCGCGGTTCAATGTGCAATCGGCAAAAGAGGAAAAGCGGTCGTTCACCGGTCTCCCCATTCCAGGAGCGGCGGCGGGGGCGATCACCCTTTTTTGGGTCTTGAGCGAACACCCGTCGATCCACGGTATCTTCCCGCCTGAAAAACTTCTCGCTCCGGCTATGGTTCTCATTGCGGCATTGATGGTAAGTGAATTGCCCTATTATGGCGTTAAGAGTTTGCGGATTGACGGGAGACATTCGTTCGAGCTTTTAGTTTGCGTTGTTATCGTTCTCGCAATGCTCGTCGCCCTTAAGCAGCATATTGACGTCGTGCTCTTCGCGATGACCGCGCCGTACGTCCTTTCGGGACCCGTCATTTATCTCGCGCAACAAATCCGTGCTTCGCAAACCGCTCGAACCGAAACTGCTGGAGCACCTAAACCAACTTCGCGTCCCGCGGAACCCGGCGACCCTTCGTCTCGGTGAGTTCACCTCGTTCGCAAGTCTCATCGGCACGCCGCGCCGCGCTGGCGATGTTGCGTGAACGGCGCCCTACCCGTTCGCTCGATTTGGATTTTTCTGAACCTGCGTCAGCATTGCCCAGTCCTGGGAAGAATCTTGAGCCGCGCGAACGGGCTTTTGCCGAACGACTCCATCGGGGCGTTCTTCAAAACCTGCGGCTCCTCGATGCGCTCCTCGACGAACGCCGCTTGTTTGATCGCCGAAAAACCGATGAACGACTCCAGTGGATTATCCGAATGGCCGCGTATCAACGGATGTTCATGTCGGGCGTTCCCGATTACGCCATCGGCGAACAAAGCGTCGAGCACGCGCGCGAATTGCTCGGCGAGCGAGCGGCCAAATTCATGAACGCCGTCATTCGACGGACATTTGAATTCATTCCGACCGGAAATGAACCGATTGAAGAAGGGCTGGCCCGTATCGCACCGAGCGGACTTTCTCCCGCGATTCGTTATTCTATCCCCGATTCAATCGCGGCGATTCTGGAAAAGGCTTATGGTTCCGACGCGCTCGAACCACTGCTGCGTTCGATGAACGACGAAGAGACCCGCGTCTGGCTCCGCGCCAACCGACTCAAGACAACCGCCGAATCGTTGCAATCACGATTAAAAAGCGAAGGCGTGGAGTCGGAGATCGTCGCGGATGCGCTCGGTTGGCTGCGCTGGAATCGAACGGAGGAATCGCCGGTTGCGCCTTGGCGAACAAGCTCATGGCGCGAGGGATTACTGACCGTTCAGGACCTTGCCGCCGCAATTCCCGCCATGATACTTGCTCCATTGCCGGACGAAAAAGTTCTCGATTATTGCGCCGCGCCGGGAGGAAAAACGGGGCAGATTTGGGAAATGATGGAAGCGCGCGGCGAGTTGTTTGCGCTTGAAGTTGATGGTTCGCGCAGAAAACTTTTATCCGAGGCGCTTGGACGACTATATGGAGAGAATCACGCGATCCGAGTCGTGCGAGATGAAGTTCAGCTCAGATCCGAATGTGGCGATACATTGTTTGACGCCGTGCTTGTGGACGCCCCGTGCGCCGCGATGGGGCTGCTCCGCCGCCACCCCGAAATCCGTTGGGATAACCGACTTGAAGGAATGTCGAAAACACAATCTCGCCAGATAGAAATTTTGCAATCGGCATCGCGCTGGCTGAAACCGGGCGGACGACTCGTCTATGCGACGTGCAGTCCGACGCGTGAGGAGAACGAAGAGGTCATTCAAAAATTTCTCGCCTCCAATCCGACATTCAAGGCGAGCGAGGCCGCTTCTTCCACGCCCGAGTTTGCGCGTTCGTTTATTCAAACCGATAAGGCAACAATGCGGACGCGTCCCGATCTCTTTCCCGTGGATGGCTTTGCGATGACCATACTTGAAAATCGAATGTTGCCGAATTAGAGTACCACCAGTTCACCCGTATTATTCCTCGCTCCCCTTCTCATGGAACAGTTGCCGCAGTTCCGCTACCACCCTGATCCGCTTCGAACCGGAATGATCCGTCAGAGCGAGCAACAGTGCGCCGTGTGTGAACAGTCACGCGGATATATCTACACAGGTAGCGTGTACTCCATCAAAGCAATCGAGCATGTGTGTCCGTGGTGTATCGCCAGTGGCGAAGCAGCCAGGAAGTTCAATGCAACTTTCGCCGAGGGCTTTTATTCCCCGCATGATAAAATTCCCGCGGCCATAATTAATGAGGTAATGGAGCGCACTCCCGGGTACGAATCGTGGCAGGGTGACGTGTGGCTCTCTCACTGCGACGACGCTTGTGAATTTCATGGCGATGCCGATCGCGAGGACCTAAAGCGAATTGATCCAGAAGAACGTGCCAGACTCGAATACGAAAATCCTTGGATGGCTGAGGGGTGGAATGAGATTGTGCAATCGTATCAACCCGGTGGGCAACCCGCTTTCTACAAGTTTATCTGTAAGCATTGTGGTGTAGTACTCTTTCATACGGACTACACGTAATAGCGTTAGGTTGACACTTATCTTTATTGTAGCTACAGTAATGTATGAGACTTGAGTTCGATCCGGACAAAGATGCGATGAATCGAACCAAGCACGGTATCTCGCTCGCTTTGGCTGCCGAGCTCGATTGGGATGCCGCGTTGGTGTGGATTGACGAACGCTTCGATTACAACGAGACGCGTATGATTGCTCTCGCGCCAAAAACTAGAATCCTCTATTACGCGGCTTACGTTGATCGAGGCCGAACGCGAAGGATCATCAGCCTTCGTAGAGCCACTCGTCGCGAGGTGAAATTTTATGTCGAAAACATCTAAACGCCCAACCATCCTAATGCCGACGCGGGAAGAAGACCGGGCCATCACAGCTGCGGCCAAAGCCGATCCCGACGCAAAGCCTCTTACGCCCAAGCAGCTAAAATCAATGCGGCCAATCAAGTCATTACGCGGACGTCCAAAGTCTGGGAGCACAAAACAGCTCGTATCGGTTCGCTATAGTCCGGAAGTCGTCAAGTATTTCAAATCAACTGGCGAAGGTTGGCAGTCGCGCATGGACGGAGTGCTACGTCAGTACGTGACGCGGCATTCTCGAAGGGCGTAACGCTTGAAGGAGGGCGAATTTACGCGCCCGATTGATCATCCCGTCGAATGATTTCGAGAAACGCTTCAGGCATCGCCGCTTCGAGCAACCCGACGCGGACCGCGCCGTTTTTCAAAAGCCGCATAATCCTCGCGAGAACTTTGACGAAATCGCGCGTCTGATGTTCGGACGCTCCAATCATAAAGATCAACCGAACAGGCTGACCATCGAGCGAATCGAACTCGATCCCTTCGACTTTCCGACCAATGGCGACGACGTAATCTTTAACCTCTGGAATTTTGACGTGCGGAATCGCAACGCCCAGTCCAACGCCCGTCGAGACAAGTTCCTCGCGCTTGTAAATCGCATCAAGAAGTACGGCGGTATCGGTAACGTTCGGGTCGCCCGCGAAGAGTCCCGCCATCTCCTTAAGCGCATCTTTCTTGGTCGTGGCTTTGAGATCAACGACGCGCTCGGGACGGATCAAGGAATGCAATTGAATGGAAGGTCCGGGCAATGGAAGGCTCCTTTAGAAAGTCTCTTTCGCCAGAGCTTCCTTCACCTTGCCGATGAGGTCTTCAAAGTCGAACGGCTTCATGATGTAAAACTCAACGCCGCTCGTGATCGCATCGCGGATTTTCTGTTTCTCCGAAACTCCAGTGAGCATGATGACGGGAATGGTCGAGGTCTTTTCGTTCGATTTGAGCGCGTGGAGAGTCTCGATTCCGGTCATTCCCGGCATCATGAAATCGAGCAGCACGAGATCGGGAGGATTCGCATTGGCCCGTTCGAGGCACTCCGCGCCTGTGTTCGCCGTTTCAACTTCAAACCCCTCGCTTTGCAGCGCGGACTTAATGATAAGGACGATATCCGGTTCGTCGTCGGTGACTAAGATTCGTTGCGCCATGCGAGATCCGCTCCATCGCCCCACGCGATCAAAAACAACTCGCCCATTATGGTGCGCGGAAACTTGAAGTCAAGCCGCGCTTCCCCGGCATCCATCGCGCTTGCAAGTTCGCGGGCGATTTTGCACCCTTTCTTCCATCCGCTCCATTCCCCAAACAAGGAATCGAGGCGCGGCCATGCACTCTAGGACGACAACTAAAACGGGAGAAGCGACGATGACGACTCAAGCGATGAACCGAAGAAATTTCATCAGGAAAATCGGTGCGACGGGAGCGGCGATGGTGACCGCGCCTTACATCATTCCCGCGTCGGCGTTCGGCGCGAACGAGCGAATCGTCATGGGGATCATGGGTCCCGGCGGTCGCGGTCGGAGCGTCATGCGCGAGTTTATCGCCAATGGAGCCGTCTTCGGCGCGGTCTGCGATGTTTTCAAACCCAACCGCGATGAAGGGGTCAAACTGGCCAAAACCAAAAACGACAACTCGGTCGCCGAGTATGAGGATTGGCGCGACCTGCTCGACAAATCAAAAGACTTGGATGCCATTCTCATCGCGACGCCCGAGCATCAACACGGCGTCCAACTCATCTCGACAGTTAAAGCGGGACTCGACTCCTATTGCGAGAAGCCGATGTCGCATTCGATCGAAGAAGGCAATCGCATGGTCAAGGAAGTCAACAAGACCAAGCAGATCGTCCAGATCGGAATGCAACGCCGCAGCACGCCATTCGTCCGCGCTTCAAAACAGCACATGAACAAGCTCGGCAAAGTTTATTTTGTCCGCGTCAAATGGAACTGGGCGCATCGCAACAACGGATTCTTCAACGTTAATAACGCGCCGCTCGACGGCGGCGACTTTACGAAGGATCAGTGGAAGCTATTTTGCCAGCCGAGTGGCCGAGTGAAATACGAACCGAAAAAATTCCGTCACTGGCGGTGGTTCTGGGCGTTCTCCGGCGGCAACATCACCGATCAAGGAACGCATCTGATGGACGTCGTCCAGTGGTTCATGAGCGACGAGTTCAATCCCGTGACGCCCGAATACGCCGAGTGCTTCGGCGAGGTTTACAACTTGAAGAACAAGGAAACGGGCGTGCCGCTCGTCGAGACCCCCGATGTCTTTACCTCGATTTATCACTATCCCGGTTTCCTCGTGAATTGGTCGCTCAATTATACGACCTCATACCAGAACGCGTGGTCCATCGAGTTTATGGGGGATGCGGCAACGATGGTTCTGGACGACAAGGGAATGCGGATTTACGAGGAGACGTGGGATCCCGCCGACGATTCGATGCAGGTGAGCAAGAAGCCACCGGTTGTGCAGGAAAAAGGCGGGCTGGAATCCATTTCGCACGTTAAGAATTTCCTCGATTGCATGAAGTCGCGGCAGAAGCCCAACGCGCCGGTCGAAATCGGACATAAGGCTGTCTGCGGGCCGCACCTCGCCAACGTTGCCTATCACCGCAAGGAACGGGCGTACCTAAATCCCACGGCGACCAAGGTGAATCGGGATTGGTTGTAAGTTTTGAACAATGCACGGTTCAGGTTTAATTTGTGCCTGTCCCCAAATGTTCGATTATCCGTAGTGGTCGCGTGGTTTTGGAATCATGTGGATTGAACAGGCTGGCTGAGGCCGGGTGGAGAAGCCGCGCTCTGAAGATGGGACAGATAGGACCGATGGGACGGATGGGACTGATACGAGCGATTGGGAATCGGAATCGAGAGTAGGAGTGGGAGTGGGAGTGGGAGTGGGAGTAGGAGTGGGAGTGGGAGTAGGAGTGGGAGTAGGAGTGGGAGTAGGAGTGGGAGTGGGTTCGAGGTCAGTGCAAGCGGTCGCACCGTCAGGGAGGGACTGATCGGATTCGAGCGGAGTATCGCAGAGGGCAGGACCTTTTTGAAACATCCAGGCGGATGAAATGGGAAAGTATTTCCGGAAAAGATCGGGGAGATCTTCGGGCTTTTCCATCGAGTGACGCTTGCAGAAGCTGGTATAAAAACTGTCTGCCTCGGAGTGGGTGGCGAGTTTGGGAGCGGGGGCGGGGGGATTGGAAAGAGCACGATCACGAGAACGAAAATCGGAAACGGCGGGATCGGCGGGATTGAAGGTCGCGAGGCGTTTGCGCATTAGGATGATGCGGCTAAGGATAATCGTTGATGTGTTTAGAAATTCAGATTCGGCGGCGCGGTCGGTTGGGGACGCGGGATCGGGGACGGGGGTGGTGGCGACGTGAGTGGCGAGGCGCGATTCGAGGAAGTCGGCCATGCCAGCCAAGGTGAGCGGGGGTGGGGATTGAATGGCGGTATCCATCGCGGTCGCGCTTCCCTGCGCGATGGAGTGACCATACAACGGAAAAACGAGTTTGTGACTTCCCTTACAACCCCTTAAATACCCTTATTTCCAACTAATCTTTTGGGGGCAGGTAAGATTTAAACGCCAAGAACGCCAAGAACTCGAAGCGGAAGAAAAGGAAAGAGCAGAAGAGTTTTAGCCGACGATGACTGCGGACGAACGCCGATTGTTCGTGTTGGGAAAACGAATTGTTTTTGTAGTAAACGTCCCTGTATTCCAAACCATTAAGAATCGCATTCATTCCTTAGGAAGTTCATCAAGCCAACCTTGAACTTGCTCGACCAACGGCATTGCGCCGAGTTGACGGAAAAAACCGACCGACTTAGTCCAGTGGCGGGGCGCGGTGGAAAAGTCTACGCGGGCCGTGGCGAGCGTAGCGAGATTGGCGTATACGGTTGCCGCTTCTTCTTTGTTTCCCAACCTTTCGTAAATGGTCAGCGACTGCTTGTAATTCTCCTCCGCCTGAACAACATTCCCTCGACACGCATGAACATTACCGATGTTGGTGTAATCCGCGGCTATCCCTTCTTTGCGGCCCAGTACCTTTTCAATCGCAAGCGCCTTTTTGAAGAACTCCTCGGCCTTGTCGAAATCCCTGCGCACAAAATAAATGTTGCCGAGGTTACCGTAATTGATGGCGATGCTGTCCATCCTGCCCAGCGTCTTGTGGATCGCAAGCGCCTTCTTGCAAAGTTCCTCAGCCTTTACCAGATCCCCGCGCCTCTCGTAAACGATGCCAAGATTGCTGTAATCGGCGGCCATCCCCTCCTTCCTTCCCATCGTCTCGTGTATCGCGAGTGCCTTATTGTAATGCTCCTCGGCCTGATCAAGATTCCCGCGCTTCCCGTAAACACTGCCGAGGTTGCCGTGAAGCAACGCCGCTTTCGCGCTTCCCGGCGCGGCGAATGCCAATGCACGTTCGTGCAGACTGATGAAAGCATCTAGACATCCAAGTCGTGACAGGATCTGACAGACTTCAAAGCCAACGCATTTTATAAAGGCCTCATCGCCCTGTCGCACATGGATGTGCTCGGGTAGGCGCACGGCAGCAAACTCGTCAGGTATTCCCTCCCTTGCGATCAGAGCGCGATAGTGAGCGATGGCCCGATCATGGAATTCATTTTTTCTGTCGTTGGGGATATTTCCTTTGATGAAGTCGGCGAGGATCGCATGGTAGATGCGCTTTCCATCGGTCTCGGCGCGCAGCATCGGTCCGATAAAGCGGTCCGCCAACAACTTCACGTATTGCGGGTGATCGAGATCGGCAATTTTAAGAATGATGTTTTCCGGTACGGCGGCATCCAGTACCGCGTAAGCCTCGAAAAGGTCCACCGCTCCG
>CAZPIK010000143.1:0-3829 GCA_964586185.1 uncultured Candidatus Sumerlaeota bacterium
GCTCGTCGTCGGCGGGTTTGAAAAGGTTTATGAAATCAACCGCAACTTCCGCAATGAGGGACTTTCGACGCGCCACAATCCCGAGTTCACGATGCTCGAACTCTACACGGCGAATTGGGATTACATGGACACGATGGCGCTGACGGAGGAACTGATCCGCGAGACGGCTAAACGAGCGGCATCGGTGACGATGTTCAGCTTCATGGGTCACGACGTGGATTTGGCAAAACCGTTCGTGCGCTTGCCGATCTTGAAAGCAATTGCGGGCGAGTTTGGACTTGATCCAGAAAACTCCGGGTTGTGCTGGAACATGGAATCAAAGGAATCGGTTCGTGCGTTGCTGGGTTCCAAGCACAGTGAAGAGGTCGGTCGCATTTTTGGAGCTTCGCATTCCGCCGATGAATTTCTGATCGCGCTTTTCGAAACGTTTATCGAATCCAAACTCATTCAGCCGACGTTTGTTTATGATTATCCGAAGAGCCTTTGTCCGCTTACGAAATCCGCCGCGGGCGATCCGGCGACTGCCGAGCGATATGAGTTATTCTGCGGCGGACTCGAAATGGCCAACGCCTATACCGAGCTGAACGATCCCGCCGAGCAGCTTGCGAGTTTCGAGGATCAGGTGCGACGACGCGCGACGGGCGACGAGGAAGCGATGAACGAGGTTGACATGGATTACGTTCACGCGCTTGAGCACGGTCTGCCTCCGTGCAGCGGCCTCGGCATCGGCATTGACCGACTCGTGATGCTTCTGACGGGCAGCGTCTCGATCCGCGATGTCATTCTTTTTCCACTGATGCGACCTGTCAACGCAACGGTCGAGCCGCCTCACTAAAAATTTGAATATAAAGATTTAACCGCAAAGACCGCGAAGAGCGCAAAGAATTACGTATATCCATCCCGGTACTTAGCCGCGAGAAAGCGCAAAACGCGCAAAACAATTTTACTTTTTGCGCCTCTTGCGCCTTTTCGTGGCTCACTCTGTTGAATATTCTGCGTGTACACAATCGCGATAGGCTCCGGTATTCAGTTTCCAAATTTCTGCGAACCGTTCAGAGTTCCATAATCCGCCGCGAGTGACTTTTCTTATCGCATCATAGAGTTTACGAACTCTTGCATCTTCAATTTGGTTTTCGCCGCTGCGTAGCGATGCTTTGTAGCCCTTCGGAATCGCACGTCGGAGATGCCCCGGACGCCATTTCAAAACGACGCTCATCCCTTGAATCATGATGACGTGCTGGTTGTCGCGCTTCATCGGAAGCTGCGCAAGAAGCGGATCGGAGAGCGCGAGCGGGTCCACGATGAAGACCTCCGCCCCCGCGTAGTAACCCGTGAATCCGATACCGTGGGCGGGATCCATGATCAGAGGAATTCGTTGCCGCTGAGCCTCTTTGCCTTCGGTCGTCCAAGGGTGATCCAGTTTCGGTCTTCCCCATTTAAGCAAGCCCATTGAAGGATAATATACCGCGCGTTCGTCGCTGATCCCGCGTGAATCGAAAACCTCCATTCGCGGATCCGAACCATAGTCTGAAACACTGAGAATTGGCGAACGAGGAGAGAGCATTCCGAGCGTAAGCGTCGTAAGTGTCGCCGAAATCGCCACGGCCCGTTGCAAAGCGAAATCCAATCGAAGCAGCGTCATCACGGCGATGAGGAATGGAGCGGCAAGAAATCGCCCGCTCATGAAATCGCCGCCAATCGCGACTATATAGGCGAGGTAAAGAATGACGCCGAATATCCACGCACGACCGCCGCGCGAATTCGAATAAAGTCCAACGAGAATTCCAATTGCGAGCGCGGGCAACGTAATCCAATCCCATTTTGCAGAATTGACGAGATAAGCGAATCCTTGCGCGACTAATTCACCGCGTCCGAGTCCGGTTCCCAACTTTGCATAAGCCGTATTGGGAAATGGGAATCCGTAATAGAAGAGCGAGAAAATAATCCATAATGCGGGCGGCGCGATTGCGATGGCGGGTGCGATCCACCGCTTTTTCGTTTCGCAGCGCAGGGTCGTCGCAAGCATCGGCGGCGCGATTAAGAGGATGAGGTCCATGCGGTTCAGCGCGATTAAGCCGCTGAAGAATGAAACAAACGCGAGTCTTCGGAAGCTCGGTTGCGCTTCATTTCCGAATACAAAACAAATCGCGAGAAGCAAATGGGTCAGCGGATTTTCAAGTCCCGAACTCGAGTAATCTATGAACGCCTTCGAGCCGAGAAGGAGTGCCATGCCGAACGCCGCCGAAGCGATCGAACGCGCGACACGAAACAATACAATCCAGACCGCACCTAGTGACGCGGCTACTGAAAGAAACCACGCCGCGAAATCAGGTCGCCGGAGTATGGCCGTCGTCGCCGTCAGCATCATCATCCAAAGCGGATGCGTATAAGCCTGCGCTCGTTCGCCGACATTCCAGACGAGACCCTGGCCGCCGAGAAAATTTTCGACGACGCGAAACGTGATGTACGCGTCATCGCCAAGCCACGCGCTGCGAAACCAAAAAATGGAATAAAGAAGCAGAAGTCCGACGCGAAAGCCCAAGGTAAATTTGTCTTGGGGGACTTTCATGTCGGAAGGGGTCCTTTATTCCATCGTGTGACACGGCGCAACCGCGTTGCGGTTGGAGAGTTACCCCAGGGTAGGCGCTTGCTACGCGCGCGCCAACCCTGGGCTTTGGGACGAAACACCGTTGGTGTTTCAAGAAAGAATCAACTCAGTTCACGTCTTGCCAGAGTCAAATCGGTTCACTTCATTCGGATCACAAATTCGTAAACTGTGTTTCTGTCGCACTTTCGTCAGCTTTCGATCCGGCGACGCCCTTCGAGCGCCAACTTGAGCGTTCCCGAATCGGCGTAACCGAGGCTTGCTCCGAGCGGCAATCCTACGCCGATGCGCGCGACTTCAACGCCCAAAGGAGCCAATCGCCGAGCGAGATACATCGCCGTCGCATCGCCTTCGACCGTCGGACTCGTCGCAATAATCACCTCGCGAATTTCCTCCGCCTTGATCCGTCGTTCGAGCATGTCCATGCGCAAATCGTCGGGAGAAATTCCACGCAACGGAGAAAGGGTTCCGCCCAAAACATGATATCTCCCGCTAAATACTCCCGATTGCTCGAAGGCATAAAGATCGGGCGACCGCTCGACGATGCAAAGGAGTCCGTTGCGCCGTCGCTCATCCGAGCAAATGGGACAAAGTTCCGATTCCGCCCAATGTCCGCACGCCGAACATTCGCGAATCGCCAGACTCATCTGCTCGACCGCTTCGGCGAGTTGCGACATCTGCTCGCGCGGCTGATCGAGGAGGTGGGTGACGATCCTCTCGGCTCCGCGACGCCCGATGCCGGGAAGCCGCGTCAATTGATGAATCAGGCGTTCAATTGCTTCGGGCAGTGCGGCCATATTACATGAAGGGGAGGTTGGGGAGCTTCATACCGCCCGTCAGGTGGCTGAGGCTCGACTCTTGCAATTGCTTCGATTTTTCGACGGCCTGATTGACGGCGGCCATCACCAAATCTTCGATCATCGCGACGTCGGAAGGATCAACCGCCTCGGGTTTGATGGCGATCTTGACGACTTCCTGGTTGCCGTTCATGACGACCTTGACCGCGCCGCCGCCCGCCGCGCCTTCGACGGTCTGTTTGGCCATGTCTTCGCGCATGACGTCCATCCCGGCCTGAAGGTCGCGAGAGATTTTTTGGTATTTCTTGAGGTCTAGCATCGTGTCCATCCCCGTGCGTTAGTGGAGCCGATCATAATACTCCTCGCCGCGACGCGCAAACGGAAAGGCCGCGATTTCCTCGACCACCTCCTCCGCCCAAGCGGCGTC
>CAZPIK010000143.1:3839-10013 GCA_964586185.1 uncultured Candidatus Sumerlaeota bacterium
TCCGAGACGGCTTAGCGAGAATGAATCGTGCTTAGCGACGGTTGCGTCAAATCCTATTCCGATCAGGAGCGAACGCCATGAAGCCCGAAACCATTACCTCGCCTCGGCGCGAATTTTTGAAGACCGGCCTGAACCTCGCCGCGGGAATCGCTGGCACGGCATTGCTTGGAAATACCGTCGCGTCAGCCGCTACCGCCAAGACAATTACGCTCGGCAACAACTCGATCCCCACGCGGCCTTTCGGCAAAACGGGACACGTCCTGCCGATTCTTGGTCATGGCGGTTCGGCGATGATCCAGCAATTCATCGGCGCCTATGGGACGGAACTCATTCCGCTCGAAGAGCGGATCGCGATGGTTCGCAAAGGCTACGATTCGGGGATGCGGTACTTCGACACCGCGCGCGTCTATGGCGAGAGCGAATCCATCATGGGCAAGGCTCTAAAGGACGTGCGCGAGAATTGCTTCATCGCGTCGAAGGTCGCCGTTTACTCTCCCGACAAGGTGCGCCAGAGCGTCGAGACGACGCTCAAGAATTTGGACACGAGTTACGTGGACGCGATGCAGATTCATAGTCCTTCGATCGAGCGAATCGGTTTTGAAGGCGGGATGAAAATTCACGCCGAGCTATTGAAACTGCGCGATGAAGGAATGGTTCGGTTTATCGGTTGCACGACGCATGTGATCTTCGACGTCGTCCATCAGATGATCTCGACGGGCGGGTTCGATCAGGTCCTTCTGGCTTACGGCTACTTCCGGCGCGGGATGGTTTCGGTGCTTTCCAATCGCAGCATCGAATGGCGGCAGATGTGTCTCTCGAAGGCACACGAACTGGGAATGGCCATCGTCGCGATGAAGATTATGGGGGCGGATGTCTTCAGCCACGCGGCAACAAATTTATTGCCCGAATACGACGCCGCCAAACGCGCGAAACTGCCTGGCGCGGCCATTCGGTGGGTTGCATCCGATCCACGCGTTTCGATGCTGAACGTCGGCGTTTCCAAGCCGAGCGACATTGACGAGAATCTCGCGACGATCAAGGGCGACCTCGCCGTCACGAACGAGGATCGCAACCTTCTCGCCGAATTTGCGGGTCAGGCTTACGAGACCGATAAGTTCAAGAAGATGTTGGTGACGTAAAGAAATCAAAGACTTAAACGCAAAGTCCGCCAAGAGCGCAAAGCGGTAATGCATTTTTTTCTTCGCGCGCTCGGCGGGTTTTGCCGTTAGATATTTCACCATGCTCATTGGCGTTATCAGCGACAGTCATGATCATCTTCCGAATCTGCGTTATGCGCTTGCGGAGTTGACTGTTCGCGGCGTTGAGACGGTTTTTCATTGTGGTGACCTGATCTCGCCGTTCGTCACGCGCGAGCTGGGGAAATTCAAGGGCGCGGTCCACACGGTCTTTGGCAACAACGACGGCGACCGATTTCTCGCTCAGAAGGTCGCGGCAAAGGACGCCTTGAACGTCACGCATCACGGCGAGTTCGGTTTCGTGGAATTGGAAGGGCACAAGATCGGTTTCACGCATTACAAAGAATACGCGATTGGATTTGCGGCGTCTTCGCAATGCGACGCGGCATTCTTCGGACATACGCATCAATTTCACTCTGAGCGAATCGGCGAACGGCTTGTCCTGAACCCCGGAGAACTCCTGGGGCTAATGGGAAAACCCGCCTATTGCGTTTACGACACCGCGACGCGGGAATTCGAGCGGGTGGTTTTTGAAACGCAGGCGTGGTAAGTGTAGAATGATCTCTTAATGTGGGAGGCAGTCTCCGACTGCCGAATCGGCGATCGGAGATCGCCTCCCACATTAATACATCGGTGATAACGCGAAAGGATGCGTCCATGTCGGATTACGGCGAATCATCGGGCTTCGGAAAAAAAATCAGGATTGCGATCCTAATTATCCTGCTTTTTGTCGCCGGAGGGCTTCTCGGCCTGAAACAGATGGGGGTCATCGCCATCTTTCGCGTCGTCTCCGGCTCGATGGAACCCGCGCTTCAAATTGGCGATTGCATCTTTATTGACACCGGAGCCGTACCCGATCGGTTTGATATTGTGACACTCAACGATCCCAAAAGCGCCGAGGCTCTTCCGCTCGTCAAGCGAATCGTTGGCGTGGGAGGCGACGTAATCGAGATTCGCGGCGGCATCCTCAAGATCAACGGCGAGGAGCAGTACAATAAATACATTACGGGCAATCGGATTAATTGGGACGATATAAAGGTAAAGGTCCCGCCCGGAGAATTTTTCTTACTTGGCGACAATCGAAACGACAGTTACGACAGTCTTAATTTTGGGACGGTCGCGGGCGATAAGATCACGGGAGTCCTTTCGACCATCGTTTGGCCACTCGCGCGATGGGGAAGCGTGGATCGGTTTAAGGGTGAGCCGAAAGAAGAGGAATAGAGAGTAGGGGTAGGGCTGAGTAAAGATTCAAATTTTATTTCCGAAATGGCGGATGACAGCGACGGGTGACTCGAATATGATTAACGACTGTAATAAAGGAGACTTCTGATGAGCAAGAGGTCCAAAGAAAGGGACGAGGACTCAGACGCGGAGACCTCCGCGTTTGGCGCGAGTCCCGGCAGCGGATTTTCACGTCGCGCGTTTTTGCAAGGCGTCGGCGTTACGGCGGGTATTGCAGCCGTTCCGATGACCACGGCGAGGGCGCAAGGCGTTCCGGCATCCAACCCCAACGCGATAGGGCCGGGCGTTACCAAACTGGCGCTCAAGATTAATGGACAAGCCAAGACCGTCGAGACCGAGCCGCGGCTTACGCTTCTCGAAGTGCTCCGCGACAAGCTCGATATGACCGGCTCCAAGCAGGTCTGCGACCGAGGCGCTTGCGGAGCCTGCACGGTCATCATTGACGGAGAATCGGTTTGCTCCTGCATGTTGCTCGCCGCCGATGCGCGCGGAAAAGAAATCACGACCATTGAAGGATTGGCCAAGCCCGATGGAACTCTTGATCGCGTTCAAGAGGGTTTCATCGAGCATGACGCTCAGCAGTGCGGGTTCTGCACACCGGGATTCGTCATGCGCGCGCACGCGTTTTTGAAAGAGACGCCCAAACCCTCGCTCGAAGAAATTAAGGACGGACTCTCCGGCAATATCTGCCGTTGCGGAACCTACACGCACGTATTCGCCGCCGTGATGACGGCCTCGAAGAAGGAGGCATAACCAATGGCGACAACCGATACCCGAAACCGAGTGGCATGGGAAAACGACGGCTCGCGCGTGGACGGCAAGGCGAAGGTCACGGGTGCGGCCAAATACACCTATGACGTGAATCTTCCTAATATGATCCACGCGAGATTCCTCCGCGCGCCTTATGCGGAATCGAAACTCGTCAAGGCCGATATCGAAGCGGCCAAGGCGATCAAGGGCGTGCTTGATGTGGTGATTGATGCCGAGGGTCGCGGACTTTACGCGGGTCAATCGGTCGGCCATGTCTGCGCGGAGGACGTTCGCATCATTTCCGACGCGATTGCGGCACTGAAGCTCGAATGGTCGCATGGCACGCCGAAAACGAATCTGCGCCGCGAAGCGGGGACGTTGCCCGAACTGGCCGCAGGCGATCAACAAACGCTCGACGGTCTTTATACTTCGGCCAAGCACGTCGTCGAAGCGACGTATGAAACGAGCATTCAACACCACGCTCCACTCGAAACTCATTGTTCGGTTGTGGAACTGCTTCCCGACGGCAAAGCCCGCGTTTATGGCTCGACGCAGGGCGTTTTTGCCTATCGAGATGGCCTCGATAAGGACTTGGAAATCCCGAAGGAGAACATCGAAGTCATCGCCGATTACGTTGGCGGCGGATTTGGAAGCAAGCTTTCGCTCGGCATCGAGGGGAAGCTGGCGGCGCAGATGGCGAAGAAGTTTAAACGCCCCTGCAAGGTCGTCAACACTCGCAAAGATGAATCGCGCGACACGGGAATGCGACCCAGTGCGCTTCAATATTATAAGGTCGGCATCAACGAAGGCGGAACGATCCTCGGCGGACGCTTCTTCTCGTGGGGCGGCGCGGGAGTCACGGGCGGCGGCGGCGGAGTCAAAGTGCCCACCTATAATATGGGAACGCTGCTTGATCCGCGCAAAGGCCAGACCGATGTTGCGCTTAGTCAATGCCCTTCCAAACCGCAGCGCGCGCCGGGTTACCCGCAAGGGACGTTTGCCCTCGAAAGTCTGCTTGATGAACTGGCGGCCAAGGCGGGAATGGATCCCATCGCGTTCCGAAAATTGAACGACCCGCGAACCTCGCGCCACAAACAATACGACATCGCCGCGAAGGAAATCGGCTGGGAACGTCGCAAGCCCGATGGAAGCGGAACCGGTCGCGTGAAACGCGGATTCGGTTGCGGCGCGGCGGAGTGGGAGAACAAATTCTTCTTCAACGCCGGTTCGGAGACGCGGATTTACCGAGATGGACACGTCGAGACGCGGTCGGGAACGCAGGATATCGGAACGGGCAACCGGACCATGCTTGTGGACATCGCCGCGCATGCGATGGGACTTGATCGCAAATTCATCAATGGGCTTTGCGGCTCAACCAGTTTTCCCGTCGGTCCATTTTCGGGCGGCTCGATCAGCGCACGATCGGTTGCTCCGGCGGTGATTCAATCCGCCGAACAGGCCAAAGCGGAAATCCTCGCGCTTGCGGCCAAGGAACTCGGCGTCGGCGCGGAAACGCTCGCGATCAAAGGATCGGAAATCACAAACGCCGATGGCTCGAAGAAATTGGCGTGGCTGGACGCCTGTAAGCTCATCGGAACCGATTACATTTCAGCGGTCGTGAGCAAACCCGATCCCAAGTATCGCGGCGAAGGCGAATCGGACGGCGTCTGCCTTGCCGAAGTCGAAGTGGACGTTGAAACCGGCGTCGTGAAGCTCATTAAGATCGTGACCGTCCAGCAATGCGGCGTTCCGGTCAATCGTAAGATCGCCGAGAGCCAAGTCGTTGGCGGAACGATTCAAGGCATCAGCTTTGCGATGTTCGAGGATCGCGTTATGTGCGAGGTCAACGGCGCGCACGTCAATCCGAATCTCGAATGGTACAAAATCGCGGGACCGGTGGACATGCCGGAAATCGTGCCGATCTTGGATGTGCCTGATGGATTCACGGGCGTCCGTTCGCTCGGCGAGCCGCCGATTATCGGCGTGCCGGGAGCCATTGCCAACGCGGTAACAAACGCCATCGGCGCGCGCGTCCGCACGCTGCCGATCACTCCGGCCAGAGTCTTGGCCGCGCTGAAAGAAAAAGGAGGCGTCGCATGAGAGCCTTTGAACTGCTCGACGTGAAATCGGTGGATGAAGCGGTCAAGGCCTTGCCCGCCGACGCTTCGATGGATGACTACGGTCGCAAGGTGATGCTGAAGGCGGGCGGGCTTGACCTGCTCGATCAGATGAAGGAACTCATGATCGCGCCGGAGCGGCTCGTGAACCTGAAGGCCGCCGAGAAGGATTTGAAATACATCAAAGCGGACGGCGGAAAGATCGCGATTGGACCTCTTGTGACGCTGGCGCAGTTGGCCAAAGACCCGGCGGTGAAGGAAAATTTTCCGGGGCTTGCAGAGGCGGCCTATCGGGCGGCGACGCCTCAAATCCGCAACGTCGCGACGGTCGCCGGAAATCTCTGCCAGCGTCCGCGCTGCTGGTATTTCCGAAATGCCGAGTTCCCGTGCCTTAAGAAGGGCGGGGATACTTGTTACGCGAAAGAGGGGGAGAACCAATACCACGCAATCTTCGGCAAAGGACCTTCTTACATTGTTCATCCTTCCAACCTTGGCGCGCCGCTCGTCGCCGCTGGAGCTGAACTGGACATTCAAGGATCGAAGGGAAAACGCACCGTCAAGGCGGGCGAGTTCTTCATCATGCCCGATGAAAACCCGATGAAGGAAAACGTGCTTGAAGCCGATGAGGTGATCGTCGAAGTCCGCATCCCGACCAAGCTGAACCAATCGGCTTATCTCGACGTGCGCGAAAAGCAATCGTACGATTGGCCGCTCGTTGCCGCCGCCGTCGCGCGGTCGGAAGCAGGTTGGCAAGTCGTCCTTGGAGCCGTCGCGCCTAAACCGTGGCGGGCAAAAGAGAGCGAGGCCATCCTTGGCAAGAGCGAGATGACGGTGGAACTGGCCACGAAAGCCGCCGATGCCGCCGTTGC
>CAZPIK010000144.1:0-9936 GCA_964586185.1 uncultured Candidatus Sumerlaeota bacterium
ATCTGCATTTTTGTCACTGGGCCGAATTACGATGCCACGCTTGAGCGCTACTACCCAGGTGTGCTCTTCGAGTCATTGGATATGCCCGTGCGACAACTCGCCCGACTAAAGCACCCTGAGTTGCCTGAACACGCCTATCGAACTTATCACCCGCGGTACCTTCGCCAAGGTCGGCTATGGACACCTGTCATGGCGATGCTGGCCCGCGAACTCAAATGTTCAACTATTATGGACGAGCGGGACTCGACGCGAGGTGTGCGCTCCGTGCCCTGAACGTTCGACACTCATGAGGAACTCGCAACCGTTAAGGACTATTTCACAATGGTGCACTCGTTTACGCCGCTGTGTGGCGGCTTTGCCCCGCGCACAGACCGAACGGCGGCTCCTTTAATATCGGGGTGTGCGCGGTGAGGAGCGAAGGAAGCAAAGCAATAAAGGCATTTGTGGACTCCATGCCCCCGGCGTTCTATCATATCCTCAGGTGAGGATCTCGATTTCATGAACGCAAAGCCCATCTACCTTCCTGATTCTAAAACGACTCCATTTGCATGCGATCAACCGAGGACGGAACTCGGTCGTGTACTGCGTGAAATTCGAAAGAAAATTGTTGAATCGGGAACCCCTTTGCTTGACATGGATGGCCTCGAAAGAGAATTGCGCGAACGGCGCGGCGGGCAGTTCGAGTGAAACGAGTTTTTCTTATTCGGCAATTCCAATGCCTCGAAGAGGCATCGGCCTCCAGCCCAAGGTTGGCAAGCGAAGCGAAGCCTACCTTGGGTTTCGGGCGTTGGAAAATTGCAACCTCAACGAGGTTGCGGCCCGTGAAGGCCGGAACCTCTTCGAGGTTCGGATCCTGCTCGCCGCTGACCCCACGTAGTCGCTTCGCTCCAACGTGGGGCTGGAGGCCGCAGCCTCTTCGAGGCTGAAGAAGCAAGCACGCCGCATCGCGAGAAAGCGTTCGAGAACGGCTCTAATGAGCAGGTTTTGCCATTTTAGGGCGGTTCTCGAAAGTTTTGTCCGTAGGTCGGGCTTGCAGCCCGACGTCGGCTTGAAAAGCCGACCGACGAAATCGGACAAAACATTTGAGAACAGGTATAAAGGGCACTTCACTCTTCCCATGATCACCGAAAACACCACCGAAACATCACCTTCACTTTGCGTTTTGGGGCGTCCCGTGCGCGTTGGCGTCGTCACGCTCGGTTGCGATAAGAACACCGTGGATAACGAATATCTCGCCGGGATGATCGAGCGCGCGGGGGGCGAGGTTGTCTTTCGCAACGATGGGCTTCCGCTTGATGCCGCCGTCGTCACGACCTGTGGGTTCATCGCCGCCGCCAAGGATCAATCCATTCAGGCGATCCTCGACCTTGCGAAGGGGAAGCGCGAGACCGGTTCGCCGAAGAAGCTCTACGTCGCGGGGTGTCTCTCGCAGCGATACGGCGAAGAGATGATGAAGGAGATTCCGGAGATTGACGGACTCGTCGGCGTCGGGCAGTTCAAGCGGATCACCGAGATGATCGTTCAAGGGGCGAGGGAAGAGGCTGAAGCGGAGCGCGATTTCCCGGGCGACGCGCCGCTCATGGATATTGCGCCGACCCCGAAGGTGGATATCTACGCGCACTTCCAGCGCAAGCCGCTGAAGGATGTTCCCTACGCTTTTTTGAAAGTCTCCGACGGCTGCAATCACGCCTGCACGTTTTGCGCGATTCCGAAAATGAAGGGGAAGTTGCTCTCGGTCGAGCCTGAGATTTTGTTGGCCGAGGCAAAGGCGCTGCTCGCGCGGGGCGTGAAAGAAATCAACCTCGTCGCGCAGGACCTTTCCGAATATGGCCGCGACCGTTGGAAAGATTACCGGCTGACGAATCTGCTTCGCGAGATTTGCGCGCTACCCGGCGACTTCTGGGTTCGCTGCCTCTATTATTACCCCGGCAACATCACCGACGAGTTTCTTAAATACATGGCCTCCGAGCCGAAGATCGTTCCTTATCTCGAAATGCCGCTCCAACATTTGCATCCCGATACGCTCCGGCGGATGAAGCGGCCCTTTCACGAAAAGAACACGTTCGAAACGGTCGAGAAAATCCGCGCGACGATTCCCGGCGTCACGATCCGCAGCACCGTCATCGTCGGCTTCCCCGGTGAGACGACGGGCGAGTTCAATGCGCTCATGGACGGTCTCAAGAAGATTCGATTTGATCGGCTCGGCGCGTTTGAGTATTCGACCGAAGACGATACTCCGGCGGGAGAAATGCCGAAGCAGACAGCGGCCAAGACTCGCGCGCAACGGTGGCGGATGGTCATGAAACTTCAGTCGGAGATTTCCGAGGAACTGAACGAAAAGCGAATCGGTAAACGGACTCGCGTCTTGATTGAGGGCTACGACGAACGAACGAAACTTTATGTAGCCCGAAGCGCGGCGGAGGCTCCGGAAGTGGATTCCAAAGTGCTGGTGGCTTCCGAACGAAAACTAGCTGTCGGCGATTTTCTCGACGTGGAAATCAACGGCGCGACGACCTATGACGTTTACGCCCAGCCTGTGAATTAAAAAATATCTGCAAAAAGCGAGCAATGAGCAAGCCGACATGAACGTTTCCCATGATCGGCCTTCCTCTCGATTTGCGCTAAGCCTTCCTGTGCCGGAATGGAGCGCATTAGTTCTCGCAGGGTTGCTGTTCCTTGTTCTTGCCGCGACGACCGCCGTTGTCGAACCGTGGCGGCAGGACGAGTATTTTACTTACGACATTACCAACATGGGTTGGGGCGAGATCGTTCTCCGAACTTCGCAGGATGTTCATCCTCCTCTTTTCTATCTCATCATGAAGGCCTGGCGGACGCTGATTCCGTCGCCCGAACGGATGAGAATTATTTCGATTCTCGTTGCGCTCGGCGGAGTCGGGGCCGGATACGCCGTCGCGCGATTGGCGTTTGGCAAACGAGCTGCCGCGCTGGCCGGATTGCTTCTCGCCTCGTTTCCGCAATACGTCAATTACGGGGTCGAAGTGCGGATGTATCCCTACGCGAATCTTTTTGAACTAACGGCGATGGCGGGTTGGTTGCTCAGGTCACAAAAGAGAAAGACGGGATGGGCACTTTTTGTTATTTGCGGAGCGGCCTCTCTCTACACACACAATTTCTGCGCATTCTTCCTCGCGGCGTTAATCGGATGCGATAGTGTAAGACTCTTAGCTCGATGGTTCAGGCTGGATGGGGAAAATAAGGAGTTAAATGAATCCGCCAAACGCGACTTGATTTGGAATGTGACGGCGTCAGTTGCGGTCAACATACTATTTGCGGTCTGGTTGCCGACCATTTTTCGGCAGGCAGGAAATCCCGCCGCTGCGCGAGGAATTTCTGCGCCGACGCTCGCGAGTATTGCGCGCGAGCTATTCTTTTATCCGTACACGATAACAACTTACGACTCTGCAAGATGGTTAGGATGGATCGTGTGTATTATGATGCTCGGAATGTTACCCATATTGCTTATATGTATACCGAGGATAGTTTTCGGTGTTGCCTCTACCTCGAAAGTAAAAAGCGGCGATATGGACCATGTGCGATGGATCATTCCTCTATGCGGGTTCGTTCCAATTATTGTTCTATTATTTATAGGCAAGTTTGTCATTACAGTATTTGATTTAATGCGGCACGGTCTTCTCTTTACGCCCTTTTTAGTTATATCAAGCGCGGCGGTAATCGCGAAGTGGAGTGAGAGAAGCAAGTGGTCGCAGATCATAAATCTCGCGAGTGTGATTCTGTCATCGTCATTGGCAATGTTCGCTGCCAAGATTCCTGATAATCCCGATTACACCGAAGCGCGTAACTTGCTGATCGAACGGTCGCCGCTCGGCTCGCTCGTTGTTGGCTATCCCTACTTCCACACATTTGCGGGAGCGCGACTCATTTGGCAGCCCCTTCCGCAATGGCAGCCGAAATCGCACGACGACTTTCCCGACAACTTGGATACTTGCACACTTGTTGTTGCTTCGGGCGGCGCCTCCAATCGTGATCAAATTCTCGATAGGGTTCGGTTGTGTCTTGACGAAGTGCGTGAAGTGAGATCGCTCTTCGAAACGTACACCGTTTCGGCATATTACCTTCAAGGGATACCCAAAGGCGCGTTACGACGACTTTTTGCCGAGGTGGGTGGATCGCAACAATCACTCATGCAACGGCAAATCGGAGATGCTCCCACCGACCGCGTGTGGGAACATGCTGAATTGTCAAAATTATGTAATCCTCAAGCGGAACCGATTCAATACGATTCCGGTTACCTGGGAGCGAAAAAGTTCGGAGCACGACTCCGCGCATCTTCGACGGAAGTTACCCTTCCACTTGATACCAAGAAGGAAGGGACGGGAATTCGAGCCATCGCCATGGGATGTCAGATTATTTCTAAGAATGCGGGCGATTATGTAGATGCAACCTTTGAGAACGGTTCGTCATTTTCGTGGCTGGGAGGCCGTCCCGCGTTTATTGTTCGCGGACTTATGCCTAATGAATCGCCTGCTGCGCACATTCGATTTGAGATGTCACGTACCTTGGCCCAATCCGAAACTGTTCCCAAAGGGGATTTTCCGCGAGGGTGCTATTTGGTTTGGGGTGCGTCATTTCCTCTCGATCGCGGACAACTGAAGTTCGGCGGATACGACGGGGATTACTACAATATCGGAAACTTGGGCGACCTTTTCTTTATTCGGTCGGGATTTCACACGCGAGAGGGAATGCCACCGAATGATGTGCGATGGACGGAGGATCGCTTTGCACTCGAACTGCCTGTTTGGGTGGAGCGAGCGCGTGAAGTCACACTTTTCGGAATGCTCGCCGAGGCGATTAAGAAACGCGAAGTTAAAGTACAGGCTATATCAACCGCGAATGGAGCAACAAAAGTCCAAGCGACTGGATCGCGACTCATATCCGAAATCGGTTATGGGGAATTTATGATTTCATTGGCGCCCGAACTTCCAAGCGGGATTTATCGATTGGAATTTGAGCTTGAGGACGCGTGGATTCCGCAGGAGCATGGGCAAGGGAAAGACCCGCGGCGGCTTGGTTTTTATTTAAATGGCGTCGGCTTGCGGTAAAGCGTCGTAAATGCCCGCGACGAGAAGGGAACCCGGATGAAACAGAAACTCAAAAAGAGCGGCGTCTCGCTTGGCGCTCTCGCGGGCACGATTGCGGAGTTGTTTCCGCCCCGTCTCGCCGAAAGTTGGGACAACGTCGGTCTGCAAATTGGCGACCCGGCGAAGATGGTTCATAATGTAATGACTTGTCTCGAAGTCACTGATCCGATTATCGCCGAGGCCAAGCGTCGCAAAGCGGACGCTATCGTCGCACATCACCCGCTCATTTTTCGACCGTTCAAGACGTTGCTGGAATCACGACCGGCGGAGCGACTTGCCGCAGAACTCGTTCGCGCCAGAATTGGTCTTATCGTTGCGCACACTAATATGGACGCTGCGCCGTGGGGTACAAACCAGATTCTAGCCGAGGCGTGCGGGCTGACGCCGGTGGGACCGCTCGACCCCCGTTCATCCTCCGATTCGGAGACGTGCAAATTTGTTGTCTTCACGCCTCGTGGGTACGAAGACGCAGTGATCGAAGCGATCCACCGCGGCGGCGGGGGCCGGATCGGACTCTATACACACTGTACATTTCGCGCTGAAGGCACCGGAACATTTCTTGGAGGTGAAGGGACGAAACCGTTTATCGGAAGAAAAGGAAAATTCGAGCAGGCGTCGGAATGGCGCCTCGAATCGGTTGTTCCTCTTTTGTCACGCGCGAAGGTGTTGGAGGAGGTTCGAAAGGTTCATCCGTACGAAGAGCCAGCGTATGAATTCTATCTTCTCGCTGGGCAAGATAATGGCGCGGGATTAGGGTGCATAGCGGTTACAGCTAAACCGACGAAGCTCGGCGAACTGGTCTCCACGATCAAAAAGAAGATGAAGCTCGCGCAAGTTCGAATTTCCGGACCTGCCGGTTTAACTCGTCGCGTTACCAAGGTGGCCATTTGTTCGGGATCAGGTGGAAGTTTTCTCGCAAAAGCAGCCGCTTCAGGGGCGGAGGTTTACGTCACAGGCGAAATAAATTACCACTCCGGCGTCGAGGCCGCCCAACGGAGCATTACCGTCATTGAGGTTGGCCATTTTGAAAGTGAGCGGATCATGGCTCCCGCGTTGGCGCACAAAATGAATGCCGCCGCCTATTCAAACCTTAAATCTGTTATCGAGTTCTTCCCGGCGAAGGAAGACTTTCAGCCATTTGTAGCCTTGTAAGTTCCCCTTTTTGGTTGCTTGGATCGGATTTTGCTGTAGATTACCGGCGTTGTAAATGGGGGGGGGAGTGAGGAACACAAATGAAACTCAGCCACTTCAATTCAATCTTGGTCGCCTGCATGTTCCTGATAGGGGTCTTCGGGGTTGCCAAGGCCGAAGCTCAGACAGCAGGTCCAAATTTTGGTTCGACGACGGCCAATGTTGTAAACTGGACCACACCCAGCAATCTTTTTTCGGATAATACTGTCTATACGACGACGACGAGTACTACCGCAACCTTTGACGTGACCGGTTTTGGATTTCTACTGCCGCTCACGGCCACCATCCAAAGCATTGAAGTTGCCGTAGAGCGCGGTAGCGGTGGAAGCGGAATGCAAATTCAGGATGCCACGGCGCAACTGCTTAAAGCAGGTTCGCCCGTGGGCACGAATTTGGCGCTTGGGACCAATTGGGTCATTCAGGATAACATTGTCCTTTATGGTCCGAACGGAACGCCATCCAGTCCTTTATGGGGAACCACATGGACGGCATCGGAAATTAACGATCCCAATTTCGGTTTTCGATTGAGCATTACCAATCCGGCCGGTACGCGTGTGGGTCGGGTTGACTACGTGACGATCACGGTCATTTATACGGGTCCCACGCCGACGGCAACGGCATCGGCGAGTGCATCGGCCAGCCCGACGCCCACAGCTTCTCCGACGGCGACAGCCACGCCTAGTAGCTCTGCCTCGGCCTCGCCGAGCAGTTCACCCACGGCCTCGCCGACTTCCTCCGCCTCGCCTAGCGCTTCACCGACTTCATCCCCGACTGCCTCGGCCTCGCCGAGCAGTTCACCCACGGCATCGCCGACTTCCTCCGCCTCGCCTAGCGCTTCACCGACTTCATCCCCGACTGCCTCGGCCTCGCCGAGCAGTTCACCCACGGCATCGCCGACTTCATCCGCCTCGCCTACGTCATCGCCAACCGCTTCGGCGTCGCCGAGCAGTTCACCGGCGGCGTCACCGACTGCAACCGCGTCGCCCAACGCTTCATCCACTTCATCACCCACTGCCACTGCCACTGCCTCGCCGAGCAATTCACCCACGGTTACCCCTTCGGCATCGCCCGTTCCGACCGATTCACCCACGGCTACGCCAACATCTTCGCCGAATCCGCCAACCGCTTCACCCACGGCTACGGCGACTTCAACCAGTACGCCTGTGCCGTCGCCTACTTCTACTCCTGCGCCAACCAGTTCGCCTGTATCATCGCCGACAAACACCCTCACACCCTCGCCCTCAGCGTCGCCCGTGCCAACCGATTCGCCGACCTCAACACCTGCTCCAACGAGCACCCCGGCGGTGACTTTCACTCCCTCGCCCACGCCCATCAATAACTTGGTCTTTGGCTACTATCCGGATGACGAATGGGGTAACGCGAATATCTTCTACACCGATAACACGCCCTTCGTGGGAATTCGTTCTTACGTTATCCGTTTTCGGAAGATCACCGTGCCCGGAGTGGATGAACGCACGACGTTCGTCAACTTACCCGGCGGCCCCGGGGCCATCGAAGGCTATAACGATATTTTCCCGCTTCCTCTGGAAGACTTGGGAATCCCGACCAGCTTCGAATACGACTTCTTGATTAAAGTCGAAGCGAGATCGGGACTTAACGGCACGGGCGCACAACTCTACAATACCGTGTTTATTTATCGGAATCATCCCTCGGCCGATCTTCTAGCCAACAAACTGCCCAACGGCCCGCCATTCCTTCCGGGAACCACAACGCTGATTTCCACCGATCGGCGTCCGACCGCTCAGCAGTCGGCGTATAAGTACGATCTCAAACACAAATACACGGGTGGCCCCAACTTCGGTTTGGAAACGGTCATATCCCAGTTTACCCACACCTTCCCAGGTCCGTACACGAATTGGGATGAACATACGACCTCCACGCGAACCTTGACGGCTTTCGTGGGCGAAGGACCACAGCAGTATTGGGTGGCTCCGAAGAAAGGTTACAACGCTTCGAACGGAATGGCGCTGGGACGTTGGCAGGTCGCGCATAAATCGCCGAACTTCAACTTCCTTTCGCCGACGGTGACCCCCTAGACTGAGGCTTGCGAATGGGCAAACTTGGAGAGTAGGATATGAGCGGATTTGTGCTCCGACGGGAAACCGAATATTAGTAACGGCCTACCCGCGGCAAGGCGCGATTCCAGATGATAAGGAGAGTTTTCCATGTCCAAGTTTCTCGTCGCATTAGCGTTTGCGTCGGTAGCCTTAGTCGGTTGCGCCAAGGAAGAATCAAAGCCTGCCGAGGCCGCCCCGGCTCCTGCCGCTGAGGGCGCTCCCGCGCCCGCGGCTCCAGCCGAAGCGCCTGCCAAGTAACATCTGACGGATGTTTGGATTCGCAAGAATTCAATGAATCAATTCCCCGTGTGCTGATTGATCAGTTCGCGGGGAATTCTTTATGATACTTGTTTTGATCAAAGTTCCTGAAAATCTTCGACACGCACGGACGTTCCGATGAACTGGTCGGTCTCGCTTCGGAGACGTCCCTCGGCGCGCTTGTCCCGCTTGGAAAGAGAATGCCGCGCGTCGGGCGATTTATTATACGATTCGAGCCGCACGTTCACACGCGCCCATAGCGTCTTGCGAATCCCTTGGTATTCGCCCGTGGATGTGATTGAGAAGAATGTGGAAACGTTGTTGATGTTTGTAACTTGGTTCATTCGCTGGACTGATTCCGGCGGGATGCCCGCTTCTTGAAGCTGCTGAACGGCGTTTAGGATGGTCGTGCCGCTTGATCGTTCCGGATTATTCTGCTCGCGTTTTTCGATGATCGTCTTGGCGAGGCTTTCGGCTGACCCCCCCGGCGCGACCGACGCGGAGAGCACGGCTTCGAGAACTAATTGAGGCGCGGTCGAGATGTTGAGGTAACCGGCCGAGCGAATCGTCAGATAATCTCGCAATGCTTTCGAATCCTTTTCCTTGGCGAACCTCGCGCGGCGACTTCCTCGTCCCGTTTCTCGCTCATCTTCCTTTGGGCCATAGAGCAATTCACGTGTGATGCCCGGGATTTGCAACAGTTCGTCGAGATTAAAGAACGCGTCATTCTTGGGTTTAAAAATCCAATCATGAGGCAATCGGTCGCCGAATTTTTTAAGTCCGACTTCCGTCCATGCTTCATTCTCAAGTGAGCCGGCGCCGTTGCACGGATTAGAATCCGCGTCCTTCCAGTCCACGATCATGTAAGCGATGTCGAGCGCATCTTGATAATCCATGTCGGAAAGTTTTTCGATTAAGTAGGCAAGGGCTGGCGCGCTCAACACCGTAATTGCGTTTGCGTTGAGCTTGCGTTCTTCGTCCACAATCCTGACGGTATATGTTCCTTCCCCGAGTTCAACTTCCGTCTTGTCTTCCGGATCGGCCCAGACATCATGCAATGTATCGGCGTTCCAGCGGGTCGGCTCGGCAATCATCATGAGGCGATCATTGCGAAGATCAACTACCGCTTTGGATAAGCCAGCGCGAGCCAGCGCCCATGCTTCGGCTTTATCCTGCACCGGAGTCGTGAGGCGCATATTCACCTGCAACTCATTAGCTATCGAAAGCGCCATCAGCGAGAGAATCACCGCAATCCAAAGCGTAAGGACGAGGATCACGGCGCGGCGACG
>CAZPIK010000145.1:0-228 GCA_964586185.1 uncultured Candidatus Sumerlaeota bacterium
CGGTTAAAATTGAATCCGTTAACGACGACCACGCCTTGGAACGTGCGATTGAGCGTCGCGGTTCCCGAGAAAAGCAGTGTGTTGGGCGCGTTAGATGCGTTTGAATAAATATACCAATCGAACGATCCATCAAATGACGCGCCCTGTTCAAGCGACCAGAATCGCGCCGATTGAATCGTCGTTGGAGTAAAGAACTCAAAGTCGTCAGCCTGACGGAAATTGGTCATG
>CAZPIK010000145.1:238-7926 GCA_964586185.1 uncultured Candidatus Sumerlaeota bacterium
TCCGCCATAAAAAACAATCGAAGCAAGCGCATCGCGTTCGATTTCCGTTTCAGCCGGCTTGCTTGGCGTGGGTGTTGGAAACGGCGTTACTGTCGCGAACGCGTTCCTTTTCGCCATTCCCGAAATTGAAGAATGCGTGGTGGGCCGCTGCTGCTGTGCAAACGCAGAGGAAATGGAAATTGCAATCAGCGCCAAGAGTTGAAACGCAAAGGACGCAAAGGAATAACCCCAATTAACTCCCTTAAGAGAAGTCGGAACAAACCCTAAGGCAACGCCTAGGAATAGCGAGGACTCACCGTTCGGATTCGGCTCTGAAAGAGCGACGGAACATTGCGCTTTTGCGTCTTTGCGTAATTGCGTATTGATTTTCATTTAATTTACGCCGTCACGGTCTCGGCCCGCGGGGCGTCTTGCGGGGGACCAAGCATCGTCCGCCATGTGATAAACGCCTCGACGATGAGCCACGCCGAGAGCACGATCAACGAAACCGTGATTCCAAACTGAAGGTGTTTGAATACTTCCACCTTGGCCTCGCCACGAATTAATTTCAAATAAGGCGGAATTGAAATCACCAAACTCCAAATTGTCATGACCATCATGAAAACCGCAGGTCCCAGAGTAATCCAATAGTGCATCCTATGTCGGGCCAGCCAGACCGTGACTCCCATTAGCGTAAGCGCGGCCAGTAATTGATTGCTGCTGCCGAAGATGTTCCAGAAAACCTGCCAGAGCGGTTGGGGTTTTCCCTCAAACGTCATGCGCGGGAGAGAGAGAACAATAACCGGAAGAATAAGGCAGATGAACGTCGCGAACGCGGCTTGACGCGCCGATCTCCAACCGAGAAGTTCCATGAGCACATAGCGCGAAAGGCGTGTGCAGGCGTCAAGAGTGTCAAAAACAAACGTCGCAAAACAAAGGAGCGCGAATTGAAGAAGCCAACCGGAAAGCGCCTCTGAGGAATAAATGGGACGAAGCGCCTGTTCGGCAAAATCGCGAATCCCAGCGGCGTAAATGGCGTTGGGGCCTCCGGTCTTTGGAACTTCCTTCAGGATCATGAAGGTCGCGAGCGAGATGCAGGCGAAAAAACCCTCCATCAACATGCCGCCGTAAGCGACGGGCGTGGTATCCGCTTCAGTGTGAAGCTGCTTGCTCGTCGTGCCGCTCGCGACGATGCTGTGGAACCCCGAACACGCGCCGCAGGCGACGGTGATAAAGAGAATTGGAAAGACGGTCGCGTTGTAACCGAACGATTTCGTCGCCGTTTCCGATTGCCATGCAATGAAGAACGGCTGCTGGATCGTCGCGCCTCCCGTAAACGCGCCGACGGCAACGCCAAGAACCGCCGCGACGATGACAATATAAAGAAAATAGCCGCCAAGCTCGCCGCGCGGCTGCAAAAGCGACCACACCGGCGCCATTGCGGCGATGAAACAATAGACGAGAAGAATATAACCCCAAGCACGTTGTGCCGAGTCCTTTGCCACCGCGAGTTGATCGGGCGTTGCTCCTTCGGGAGTCCATAACGAGATCAAATTGATCGGCAAATAGGGTCCCACGAGGATCGCCGCAAAAACGAGCGGGATAAAAATTAACTTCGCTTTCCCCGCTCCAAGCTTCGTGAACCGTAGGCAGAGTCCCATCGCAACGGCAAAAAGCAGATATAGGATCGAAGATGTCGCAACCGCAGGACCGGGAGCGTCGCCCGTCCCGCCGCTTGCCGTCGCAACGAATGTCCCCGCCGTGACGTCCGTGAAGGCGATAATGACGTAAACGAGCGCGAACCAAATGAAGAGCAGAAAAAGAATATACGCGCGGGGGTTCATATAAAGCCGGACAATTTCCGCAATAGATTTTGACTCGTGTCGCACGCTCGCGAGGAGCGCGGTAAAGTCATGAATGCCGCCGACCAAGATCGAGCCAACCAAAATCCAAATCCACGCCGGTCCCCAGCCGAAATAAATGCCAGCGAGAATGGGACCCACGATCGGTCCCGCGGCCGCAATGGCCGAGAAGTGTTGCGGAAAAAGTCGCGCGGCCCTCGCAGGCTCGTAATCCAAACCGTCCCGCATCGAATGAGCGGGAGTGTTTTCCAATTCGGATAGTTTGAAGACTTTGGTAAGCAATCCCCCTACGACGCGATAGGCGACGAACAGAATCGCGGCAGAAAGGGCGAGAAAACCTAGCAACTGCATGGGGCGAGATTATACGAACTCAAGGCGCGACACTCCCTTTTACCATATCTCACATGAGAGCGTCATGCGGAAACACCCTGCCTTTCAAGCTCCGCAAAATGAACGCTTACTCAAAGAATTGCGGTCAGTGCCGCGCCCGTATGTGAATCTTTGATCTTAGCCACGGCTTCGGGCGTTCCGGCGGCCACCAGTCTTCCTCCGCCTGAACCACCCTCGGGACCCAAGTCAATAAGCCAATCCGACGACTTGATGACGTCGAGATTGTGCTCGATCACGAGAATCGAATTGCCTTGATCCACTAAGCGATGTAAGACCTCGATCAATTTTCTCACGTCCTCGAAGTGAAGGCCGGTTGTCGGCTCGTCGAGGATGTAAAGCGTTCGACCTGTCGCGCGTTTGCCGAGTTCGCGCGAGAGCTTGACTCGCTGCGCCTCGCCGCCGGAGAGGGTCGTCGCGCTCTGCCCTAAATGAATGTAGCCGAGTCCAACGTCGCAAAGGGTCTGGAGCTTGCGTTTGATCATCGGAATGGCGTCGAAAAAATCCGCCGCGTCCTCGACGGTGGATTCGAGAACGTCGGCAATGCTCCTGCCCTTGTAAAGAATTTCGAGTGTCTCGCGATTGAATCGCCGTCCCGCGCATGTCTCGCACTCGACAAAGATATCGGGCAAAAAGTGCATTTCGATCTTGATGAGGCCGTCGCCGCCGCAGGTTTCGCATCGCCCGCCTTTAACGTTAAATGAAAACCGGCCCGGCTTGTAACCGCGCACGCGCGACTCGGGCAACCCCGCAAAGAGATCGCGAATCTCTGAAAATAAATTCGTGTACGTCGCGGGGTTCGAGCGCGGAGTCCGGCCAATCGGCGATTGATCCACGAGGATGACTTTATCCAGATGTTCCATTCCGGCGATGCGATCATGCGCGCCCGGGGATACCGCCGCGTTGTAAAAATGCCGCGCAAGCCCCGCGTAAAGGATGTCGTGAACGAGCGTTGATTTTCCCGAACCCGAAACGCCGGTCACACAGGTCATGACGCCGAGCGGAATCTCGACCGTAATCTTGCGAAGGTTATGCTCGCGCGCGCCGACGACTTTGAGTGTCCGCTTGGGATCGGTCGCGCGACGACGCTCCGGAATCGCAATTGCCCTTGCGCCAGAAAGATATTGACCCGTCAGCGACTCCTTGCATTTTTCAATCTCCCGCGGCGTTCCGGCGGCCATGAGTTTTCCGCCGAGTCGTCCCGCGCCGGGTCCCAAATCAATCACGTAATCCGCGCTACGAATCATCTCTTCATCATGCTCAACGACGACGACGGTGTTGCCCAAATCGCGAAGCCGCGTCAACATGTCAATCAGTCGGACGTTATCTCGCGGATGCAATCCGATACTCGGCTCATCGAGCACATAGAGCACGCCGACCAATTGCGATCCGAGTTGCGTTGCAAGGCGGATGCGTTGGGCCTCGCCGCCCGCGAGCGATCCTGTCGCGCGATCAAGGGTCAGGTAATCCAATCCGACATGGATCATAAATCGAAGACGGTCGCGAATTTCCTTGAGCGCTTGCTGTGCGATGGCCATTTCTCGCTTGTCCCACTTCGCGCTTTCCAAAAAATCGAACGCGACTTTGGACGACTGCTCGCAAAATTCACTGATACTTTTCCCCTTGAGGGTCACGGCAAGACTTTCGGGACGAAGCCGCGCGCCGCGACAATCGGGACACGCTTTCTCCGTATAATAAAGTCCCAGCGTCTGATCCAAATCGCCTTCGCCGCCCGAATCTCTCACTTTGCGCTCGATGCGCGGAATAATCCCTTCATACACGCTATGCGTCTCGAACTTCGTCCCCTTGGATGATTCATATCGGATGTAAATCTTTTTTCCTTCCGATCCATAAAGGAGCGCGTTGCGTTGAACGGTGGTTAATTTCTTCCACGGCTTAGCCGGATCAATCTTGTAGTGCTCAAGAATCGAAAGAAGCCACTGGGTGCTCCACGAGCCGGATCGCTCGGCATCATTCTGCTCATCGGATGAACTTTTCTGCGTTCGTTCCGTTTTGAAGTAACCACTCCAAGGAACAATCGCCCCTTCCGAAATTGAAAGTTCGGGATCGGGAACGATCCGTGTCGGATCAATTTCATTCAGTCGCCCAAGCCCTTTGCACGTCGGACATGCGCCGTAAGGACTGTTGAATGAAAACATCCGAGGCGAAAGTTCAGTCAATTGCGGACCGTGCACGGAACACGCCATGGACTGGCTGAAGGTGATCTCCTCGCCCGATTCCTTCCCTTCGGGAATTCGCTCGATGGCGACCAATCCTTCGGCCTTCTTCAGCGCAGTCTCAACCGAATCGGTGAGGCGGGTCTTGATATCGGGCGCAACCACCGTGCGGGCAATCACAATCGAAATATCGTGCTTCAGTTTTTTGTTAAGCGCAGGAACTTCTTCGAGCAGATAAATCTTTCCATCCACTTTGACGCGATTATATCCCTCGCGTCCCGCTTGCTCGAAGATATGACGATACTCTCCCTTGCGACCCCGAACGACGGGCGCGCAAATGACGACCCTCGTCTTGGCAGGCCACGCTAAAACCGTATCCACGATTTGCTGGACGCTTTGACGTTCCAATTCTCGTCCGCATTTCGCGCAATGCGCCTTGCCGATATTTGCGTAAAGCACGCGCAAGTAATCGTAGATTTCAGTTGTTGTGCCGACAGTTGAGCGCGGATTCTTGCTCACTGTTTTTTGTTCGATGGAGATCGCCGGTGAAAGCCCTTCGATACTCTCGACTTTCGGTTTTCCCATTTGATCCAAAAACTGCCGCGCGTAGGCCGAGAGACTCTCGACGTAACGCCTCTGCCCTTCGGCGTAGAGCGTATCGAACGCGAGCGACGATTTGCCCGAACCCGAAAGCCCTGTGACAACGGTCAGCGTGTTACGGGGAATCGTAACGTTGATATTTTGGAGATTATGCTCGTGCGCGCCCGTGATGACGATATCGCGCTGGAAACTGGAGTTCTTCATCGCCCGTTAGGCCGAAGGCTGGGCTTGCGGATTACCGAGCGGATCCACTTTGGGTTTTGGACTGAAGCGACCGACGGTTTCCTTGTCGGGTGATTTGGTTTCCGTTGGCAGCGGCGTTGCTTTGACAACCGGAGGAAGCGTATGTCCCGTCACAAGCAACTCGAACTCATCGCCGTCAAGCGTCTCGCGCTCGACAAGCGCTTCAGCAACTCGGTCGAGCACTTCCCGCTTATCGCGCAGGATTTCCAAGGTCTTGGCGTGAGCTTCATCAATCAGCCGCTTGATCTCCTCGTCAATCAGCGACGCGGTTTCCTCGGAATAATTCCGTTCGCGGGTCATCTCTTTGCCGAGGAAAACGTGCCCGGAATGCTCGCCGAACGCGCGGGGGCCGAGCCGATCACTCATGCCGTAGGAACAGACCATGCGGTGGGCGAGATTCGTCGCGCGCTCAATATCATTCGATGCGCCGGTCGTGAACTCGCCGAATTTGATTTCTTCTGCGCCGCGACCGCCCATCAGATAATAAAGCTGGTTGTTGAGTTGCTGGCGTGTGTAGTTGTGGTTCTCTTCGTTCGGAAGAATCCACGTCACACCGAGCGCGGGACCGCGCGGGATGATCGTTACCTTGTGTACTGCGTCGCCGTCCGGTGTAAACCGGGAAACGATGGCGTGGCCCGCCTCGTGATAGGCCGTAACTAATTTTTCCTTGTCGTGGATGACGAGGCTTCGGCGCTCAGGTCCCATCATGACCCGATCCTTGGCTTCTTCGAGTTTGTCGGTTTTGATCGTGTCATCTCCGGCGCGAGCGGCGAGCAACGCCGATTCATTGATAAGATTGGCTAAATCCGCGCCTGAAAAACCGGGTGTCACCTTCGCAATTTTGGTCAGGTCGGCCCCCGAATCGAGCTTCACTTTCTTGCCATGAACTTGAAGAATTTTTTCGCGCCCCCGTAGATCGGGCAGTCCAACCATGACCTGCCGATCAAATCGGCCGGGACGCAGAAGCGCAGGATCAAGCACGTCGGGACGGTTCGTCGCCGCAATGAGAATGACCCCCTCGTTATCGCCAAAGCCGTCCATCTCAACAAGCAATTGGTTGAGCGTTTGTTCGCGTTCATCGTGACTACCGCCGATGCCCGCAAACCGCGAGCGACCGACCGCGTCAATTTCATCAATAAAAACAATGCAAGGACGTGACTTCTTCGCTTGATCGAACAGATCGCGCACGCGCGACGCTCCGACACCCACGAACATCTCGACGAAATCCGAACCGGAAATTGAGAAAAAAGGAACGTTCGCCTCGCCCGCGATTGCTTTAGCCAAAAGGGTTTTTCCCGTCCCCGGAGGACCGATTAAAAGCACGCCCTTGGGAATCTTGCCGCCCAAGCGTGAAAATCGCTTGGGGTCCTTCAAATACTCGACGATTTCTTTAAGTTCCTCGCACGCTTCCTCGACGCCCGCTACATCCTTGAACGTGATCTTAATCTGGCCTTCTTGCACCAGCTTCGCGCGGCTCTTGCCGAACGACATCGCCTTATTGCCCGTTCCCTGAAGTTGACGCATGAACAGCAGGTAAAGCCCCAAAATGAAAATCGTCCCGAATAAGACGTTGATGAAAATCCCTTGGAGCAGCTCGCTCTTGGGCTTGGGATTATAAGGAATCGGCTGGCCAGACTTCTGCGAATCCAGCACCATCTTAAAGATTTCGGAGGATTGATTCGGAAGATATTCGGTCGTGTAAGCAATAGCCTTGGAATCCTTGCCGTTTTCCAAGTATTTGCCGTCAATCCGTCCGCCCGAATCCACAGCGGAAGTGATTTCACCCGCCTGAGCCTTCTTCATCCAATCCGTCAATTCAAGCTTCTGCGGATGCTCCTGATTCGTGTAATTCATAAAAAGCAGGATCACGACCACGAAGATAATGATCCAAAGGGTTGCGGAACTGAGGCTTTTCATCGGTGCTCCAACAGGCGAAGGGGGTCTTCCCCCATTGCCACGGTTAGACGGGAGTTTAGCACCAAGAGCGCATCCAAGTCAGCAACAATTGCATGATTTCTCCCGATGGATACGCACCGCAAAAATCCGACGAACACAACTGCAATTGGGACGCGCCATCTTACGCTATTTGACGTAGCCGAGGTTTTTCAGTTTTTCCAGGACTTCAGCGTGATTCACAATTCGATCCGATGATAGATGCTCGGTTCGCTCCGCCGCAGAGGTCATGTAATCCGTGAAAGAAGTTTGAAGTCGTTTCATCACCTCGCCGTTCTCGACAATTTGGTCCTTTTCGCCGTTCTCTCCCACGGGACGTTGGGTATCAGTGACGATTTCGGAATTGGTGGCAAAGTTAACGCGGTACTTCCAATTCCCTTCCCGAACCACGCTTTCATTGTCACCATAGAGCCTGAAATCCGCGTATAAGTGCCTTTCGGATTGATCGGGTTTTGGGGGCGCGTCCGCTTGCAACAGGCTACGTCCG
>CAZPIK010000145.1:7936-9874 GCA_964586185.1 uncultured Candidatus Sumerlaeota bacterium
CCTGTCTAAAGGAACGCCCGCCACGTCCAACAGTGTGGGCGCAATGTCAATTAGCGAGACATTTTCGGTGACGGATCTGCCTCGCAAATTAAAGGACTTTGGATATTGAACGACGAGCGGTATGTGTAACAGCACTTCGTCCATGCTATTGCCGTGCCCAATGACGGGGGGTTGCTGAATACTATTCCATATAAACTGTGTCTGTGCGTTGACCACAATGGGATATCCAGCTTCATAGAGGTGTTCGCCATGATCGGAATAGAAGGCGATGAAGGTATCATCTCCGCCATCGAATTTTGCCCGCCAGAGATTCAGCAGTTCTCCCAAGTATTTGTCGCTATCCGCGACGGCAGCCGCGTAGGACTTCCGAACCTCGGCGGGATCGGAGGTAAGAGGTGTGTCATTCGGGTTCTTACCCAAATAACGATCCCCATAGGCTTCATGCACGTCTAGGTAATGAACCAAAAGAAAAAGCGGGACTTCTGATGGGTGGGCCGCAAGAAATTGAGAAACGTTTTCGTTGACCTCCGTGCCCTTGGCTTTATCGAGATTCATCGCGATGTCAAAGCCGTCCTCGGAGAGTCCCGATAGACCGTAGAATGAATTTGAAAATGCAATCGCAGTCGTGTAATTCGCTTTCTTCAGTGTCTCGGCAAAAGTCGTTAGTCCGGAAGGATAGGTTCGCAATATGTGGGAATATTGATTCCAAACGAAAAAGAAACATCCCGGAGGAACATGAGCGCGGGTAAGACGATCCTTGTGTCCCACTTGAACGGTCTGACCGGTCAAATGGTGACGGGGAAAGAGTCCGGTTAATGTCGAGGCAATGGAAGGCAGAGTCCAACTGGCGTTCGAGAACGCATTCAAATAAGAGACCGCGCCTTTCCGTAATGATTGGAGATGAGGCATCAATTCGAGACCATGTTCCGTCATCGAATGATCAAAGCGATGCGTATCCGAACAGATGAGAAGTATATGCGGGGGGCGAGGGGACGAGGTCGAATCGGTGGAAGAAGGAGCAATTCGAGGATCGTAAAGATAGACACGAACGCTTCCCTGCTCGGCGCGGGAGGTCCACCGGAATGAAACATTCTGGCCAACGTAGGGCGAGAGATCATACGAAACTCGCTCCCGCATCGCCGAATATCGCTTCATATTGTCAAGCTCTGCGGAATCCGATAGAGGCGGCGAAAACTCGCCAAGGAGGGTTTCGTTTCCATCGTGAGTTACAAAAGTTTTAAGTGTGGGTATTCCGGCTACTCCGGTGTGCAGGGACGCGAGAAATTCCAATCGCGATCCATTTTCGACGTGTACGACGCCGGATGTTATGGCGTCATTCGCAAAGATATGACCCTGCAAAACGATGGGGCGAGTGCCTGAACCGAAATTGATGGGCTGGGGCCTGTTCAAATTCAAAACCGTTGGAATGCCGGTCGGCGGCGTGAGTCGCATGGCCGAGCCGCGCGTGGGCTGCGGCTCATTTTTCGAACATGACGTGAGGAGCGCCAGCGCCAGCCAGAGCGAACCGCCCAAGCTCACGGCTCGTTGGAACATGCTCATGTCACTTGGCCTCCAGCGATCGGATGTATCCTTCGTAGTTGCGTCGAATCTCAATCAAAGAATCGCCGCCAAATTTTTCGAGAAACGCCCATGCTACGGCGTAAGCGATTTGAGCTTCGCCCACGACCGCCGCCGCCGGAAGCGCGCAAACATCGGATCGCTCCTTGGATGAATCGAACGCTTCGCGTGTGCGGAAATCCACCGATTGAATCGGCCGCATAAGAGTCGAAATCGGCTTCATCGCAGCGCGGACAATGAGTGGCTCGCCGTTCGTCATGCCACCTTCCAGTCCGCCCGCGCGATTTGTTTTTCGATAATAGCCGCCACTAGGACCATGACCGGGCGGCATATCCTTGGCGTCCTTGGAATGATAAATCG
>CAZPIK010000146.1:0-9857 GCA_964586185.1 uncultured Candidatus Sumerlaeota bacterium
GAACGGGGCGGCGGAAATCCAATTTTAATGGCCATCGAAAAAATGATGTGCACCCGATCTTAAGGAGCCGGCTCAACCGCAACCAGTGTGGTGTTGCGCGCGACATTTCTAAAAATCTGAGTTTGTCCCGATTTGGGCCAGAAAACCCGAACCTCCGCAACTTTGGTGGTTCCTTTTCCCAGCCCGAAATGCGCGGTCAACTCACTCTGTCCAAGGTAATGCGTATTCGCTCCGACTTCACGCACTTGTCCCGGTCCCTTCTTGCTCGTGCGCACGGTGATCTTGGCGCCGTATCCATCGCGATTCGAGGAAGACCCGGTCACTTTGACTTTCAACCACCCGGCCGAGTTGCCGCCGTCGTTGCGATAGAGAATCGCTCCCGAAACATTGTTGATGATGAGCAGATCAAGGTCGCCATCACGGTCATAATCCAGAGTGGCCAATCCCTTGCCTGAACCCGAATCGGTCAGACCGATGGATTGGGCAATTTCGGTGTACTTCCCTTGCCCGTTGTTCCGCCAAAAACGAACCGGGTCATAATGGAATTGGGTGTAGGTGTCGCCCTCGCCTGGAGGGAAAAATCCATTGGTCATGGTGAGATCCAAATCCCCGTCGTTGTCGTAATCCATGAAGGCCGTGCCCCAACCCCAAAAGCCGTGCCGAACATTGGCTTCATCGGTGCGATCCGTAAACATGCGTCCACCCTCATTGCGGTAAAGGCGGTTACCGTTCTTATTTCCATAGGTGCCGTTCGTGTCGAAAATGGAAGTCACAAACCAATCCAACCGACCGTCGCCGTCATAATCGCCAAAAGTCGAACCCATCCCGTTCTCATCGGAAATCGGTCCGGCCATTAATGTTCCGTCCTGGAATGTGCCATCGCCGTTGTTCCAGAAAATACGTGACGTTCCAAAATCGCCTGAAACGGGCAGATCGGGCCAGTTGTCGCCGTCCAAATCAACGAACGCGGAAGTAAAACCGAAAATGGTCGGCATCGCCAAACCGACAATCTGAGTCACGTCGTCAAAATAACCAATGTTGCCGCCTCCCTGATTCCGAAGAAGCCGGGTATGAGGCTCAAGCACCGTAGGGGTCCCCCATTCCGTTGTGTGGATATCCAGCGCGCCATCCAGATCATAATCGCCAAAACTCACGCCCCACCCCATACGCATGGGATTGGCCGATTGGACGCCAGCTCCTCGCGCGATCGCGTCTTCCGTAAAAACCCCGCCGTTGTTGATGAAAAGAAAAAAGTGATCGCCTCCGACGGTGGTTACATAAAGATCAAGGTCACCATCGTTATCAACATCGGCAAAACCTGCGGCGTTGGTTGTCGAAGGCAAGTTCAGCCCCGCGGCTACGGTCTTATTTTCAAACGTGCCATCCCCTCGATTGCGGAAGAGAATCGGAGCAAGCTGAACGCGCGTCACGAACACATCCGGCCAGCCATCATTGTCGTAATCACCAACGGCGACGCCGCCCGTCATAACCGTGGGTCCGCACAAATAACCTGGAACGACGCAGGGACCCTCCTGAAGATAGGTGAGTCCCGAGGGCACCGTCACATCCACAAACTGCGGATTTTGCGACCGCCCAATGTTCGCCCATCCAATGATGGCAAAAAGTCCAGCGTACAACAATGCACGCGCCAACCGGATTTTGATTGCAGGCTTCATAATAGAGCCAATATACGAAACCAACCACAACGCGTCAAGGCTTGCCTCCTTCTTTTTGCTTTGAATTGAACCGCTACCCAGCTTATCATGCTGTTGTCTAAAGAGCTTCAACGATGCAGGTCGGAATTTGGAGTCTGCTCATGCTGACAAATTCGAGAAAACCGGAAAAAGTCCGCTTCGGTAGAGCATTCGCGCGTCGGGGATGGACGGTCTTGATCGGCGCCGCCATTCCAACACTTGCGGGCGCCGCCTTTGCTCAGTGGCCTGCAACGATCAATTTGGCCTCTCCCCCGCCATCATCTTCAGTTTCGATCTCCAATGTCATGGGATCGAAGTCCGGCGACCATTTGGGATCCGAACCGTCACATGGCGTGGCGTTCGGCGATTTTGACGACGACGGTCTGGACGAGTTAATTATAGGGGCGCCCGGGGCCGATCCGAATAATCGCAATGGCGCGGGTGAATGCGTCATTCAATCGTCCCGCAGGATAGGAAGCGGCTTTCGGAGCGCAAACAATACACGACATGTGATGGGAGCCGCCAGCGGCGACCGCCTCGGCATTTCCGTTGCCAGCGGCGATATCAACGGCGATGGCGCGGACGATGTGATTATCGGCGCGGACAAAGCCGATACAACCTCCGGCGTGGATTCGGGATGCGTTTATGTCGTCTATGGCGGAAATTTAAAGCCCGGCGGAGTTCTTAATCTCTCTCAAGTTCCTGCTTCGGTGCTCATTACCCGGATATTGGGCGCGAATGATTCGGATTGGGCCGGGCGTTCCGTCGCGTCGGGGGACATCAATGACGATGGATACGACGATGTCGTTATTGGCTCTCCCGGAGCCGATGCGGATGGCCGAACTAACGCCGGAACGGTTCACGTCGTTTATGGTGGGCCCGGTTTGCCCGGATCCACCATCGCGCTATCGGGTGCAACTGTCGCCGGACAAACTCTTATCTTAGGCGGGGCGGAATTCGATGGCGCGGGCGCTGCCTTAGCCTGCGGTAATTTCAACGGAGACGGATATGAAGATGTGGCTTTAGGCGCGCCGGCGGCCGCGGGCGATCCACTGCCGGCCGGAGCCAAGGCGGGACGAGTCTCAATCATTTACGGTGAGAATGTTAATGGCGGCAATTCCATAGACTTGGCGGACGATCCGACCTCCAACGGCTCAACCCTGATCACGGGCAATTTGCGTACGGATCAGCTTGGATTTTCATTGGCGGCAGGCAACCTCGATAATGACGGTTTCGACGATTTGGCCATCGGCGCGCCCGGCGCAACTTGGGACGATGACGATGGAGTTCCCGAAGAAAGAATGCACTCCGGCGCCGCCTTCGTAATTTGGGGGCGCGGTGACCTCTCAGGGGACACACTAACAATGTCAGATGCACCCGGCACCCACGGCGAGACCCGCGTCCAAGCGGCGCAAACCGGTGGAATGGCGGGCGCGGCGGTCGCCGTCGGTGATGTCAACGGTGACGGCAATGATGATTTGCTGCTGGGCGCGTGGCGCGCGGATGCCGCTGGGAAAACGGATGCCGGTACCGTCCATGTCTTTTACGGCGGCGGCGATCTTGTGGGCGTCAACATTGACATGGATGTGACGTCTCCCGATTCAATGATCCTTGGAAAAAACGCCTATGACGCAATGGGAACGGGACTCGACGCATCAGGGGATAGCAACGGCGACGGCATTAACGATTTGCTGGTCGCGGCTTTCTTTGCCGATTCCAAGCCATTCGCGGATAATCAAGCCGGAGTGGTAACGCTCATTCTTGGAAAAAATCTGGCGCCCTAAGCTCGCCTTCTCTTGAATGGGTTCAACTCGCGTCCCCGAATTGAGATTCAACCAACGACATAACGCTTTTCATCATCGCTTCGGTGCTTTGTCTCGCGTCGAGCGCCAAAACATTCGGATGTTCGATGTGATCGAATATCAGGGCAACGGCGGCGAGCGATTCGGCTTTCTCGAATTCGTCGGGAGTTTCGCCGCGCGAATGGCGAATGCGCCCGAGAGCCGTCGCCACATCCAGTTTTAGCAAAACAAGCAAATCAGGTTCAGGCGCAAACGCCCGATTTGTTTCAAGAATCCATCGGATATCCACTCCGCGCGCGCCTTGGTACGCCGCGGTCGAGTAAAAATAGCGATCCAACACCACCCACGTCCCCGATTCGAGCGCGGGAAGAATCACTTCGCGAACATGATCGCGTCGGTCAGCGATGAAGAGTTCCGTTTCCTCGCGCGGCGTGATCGAATCGCGACCCGTTCGGGCGATCTCGCGTATGCGTTGCCCATGCGGCCCATTCGTCGGCTCGCGCGAAAGAACGACGCGCACCCCCCGACTTTTTAATTCATCGGCAACCGCGCGGGCGAGCGTAGATTTCCCGGTGCCGTCAATTCCCTCAATGGCGATGAGCTTTCCTTTTTTCATCAACCGGGAGGCCATTTCATCGTCCGTCCACCCAGCAAGTGAAGATGAATATGAAACACCGTCTGACCCGCGTCCTTGTTGCAGTTGAAGACCAACCGATAACCCGGTTCGGCGAGATTCAATTCCTTGGCGAGCTTCCCCGCGAGCGTGAACATTCCGCCGACCAAATCCTCATCTTCTGGAGTCAAATCGTTGATCGTCGCGATATGCCGCTTCGGAATAAGAAGAACATGAACCGGCGCGGCGGGATTGATATCGTGAAACGCGTAGTAGCGTTCGTCATCATGCACGGCGCGGGAAGGGATCTGTCGCGCCGCGATCTTGCAAAAGATGCAGTTGTCGGTCATGGGTCAGCTCCGGGATGATTAGCTTGCATTCAAAATGGCGACCGGGGAGATTCTATCGGAGCCGCCGCAAAGAGATCAAGCCGTCATGCCGACCCAAATGATTTTCATTCTGAAAAGTGTTCTCCGAAATAAACGTCGCGCGGCGCTCAACGCCTTGGGCGGCGGATTCTCGCTTTTTCTCCTTCTCGCGCTTCATTCATTTCTCGGTTACATGCTGAATCCGCCGCAAGCTCCCGACGGCATTCTGCGCCTCAACGTCGCGCCAACGACCTCGATGATGGAAACGCTCCCGATTTCTTACCTCCAGAAAATCGAAGCGATTCCGCACGTCAAAGCCGTCACGCCCTTTATGCTTTTCCCTTCTCGTTGGCGCGACGATCCCCGCAGCATGATCCGCTCGGCCGGCGTCATCCCCGAACGATTCGCCCATGTGTTTCCCGACGTGAAGTTTAAGCCCGAAGCTTGGAACGAATTCACGAATCTTAAAACGGGCGCGATGGTCGGCCGCGATCTCATGAGCGCCTATGGTTGGAAAATCGGCGATCGCATTACGCTCAAGGGAGTTATGCGTCAATTGGATTTGGAAATTCAAATCGTCGGCGACTACACATGGGATTTCCGCAGCGACATCATCTTTTTCCATTACGATTACATTGACGACCTGCTGGACGGATTCGGACGCACGACGATGTTCTGGGTCGTCGCCGATTCGGAGGGATCCGTCGCCGTCCTTAAGGACACGATTGACGGAATGTTCCGCAACAGCGGCGCGGAGACCCACACCGAAACCGAAAAGGCGTTCGCGATATCCATGCTCTCGCGGATCGGCAATGTCCGCGCGCTCCTGGGAAGCGTCTCCGCCGTCATCGTCTTTACCATGCTGCTTGTGACAGGCAGCAATTTCGCGCTCGCGATGCGCGAGCGCTCCAAAGAAGTCGCGATATTGAAGGCGGTCGGATTTTCTGCAGGTCGTGTCCTTTCGCTCTTGCTCGGCGAGGCCGCGCTTCTTGCGTCGGCGGGAGGCCTGATCGCGCTCGCGCTTTCGTTCCCGATGCGATGGGTTCCCGTGCAGCGAATCAGCGGCGGCCTGATCGGATCGTTCCGCGCTTCGCCGCTCGATCTCGCGGCAATGATCGGAGTCGGCGTCGTGCTGGGCGTTCTTTCCGCGCTCCCCTCAACCCTCCGCGCTGCCCGCATGACCGTCGTCGAAGCCATGCGTCGAACGGGGTAGATCGGATTGGCTTTAGAAACCCCAACGGGGTTTCGTCCCAAAGCCCCGGGTTGCCGAACGAAGTGAGGCTACCCGGGGTTCAGGACGACTCTTCTACCAACCTCAACGAGGTTGCGCCGTTGTGGGGTCTCGCGGCACTGCTTGCGAGCATCCTCTAGTTTCGGTTAAATGGGTTTGCCTACAATAAACAAGATTCGTGGGCGCGGAAACGTCATGAAGACCCAACCTCAATCTCGAATGATCAAGACCCGACGTCGGATTTCACCGCAAACATCTCCAGCCGCGCTTCCCGTAGTCAAGATGAGCGCGATACGCGCCTATTGCGATTTAATTGCGAACACATTTAAGCCGCAGAAAGTCATCTTGTTTGGATCACACGCGACAGGGAAGGCGACGCCAGATTCGGACGTTGATCTATTTGTAATCATGCCGTTTAAGGGCAAGGCACCGCATCAGGCTATCGCCATTCGTCAACGATTCCACGCTCCCTTTCCGATGGATCTGCTTGTCAGTACTCCGGCCACAGTGCGTCGCCGCTTAAAGCAGGGCGATTTTTTCATTCGTGAGATCGTGACTCGCGGAACGGTGCTTTATGATGCATCCGGTAAGTGAATGGGTGGAGAAAGCTGAGGGCGATTTTGCCACGGCTGAACGCGAGTATCGGGCAAGGAAGAATCCGAATCACGACGCCGTTTGTTTTCACGCGCAACAATGTATTGAGAAATATATGAAAGGCGCTCTTGTCAAAGTCGGGATTGCATATTCAAAGACTCATGATCTCAATTACTTACTTGATTTAATTGTTCCGCATGAACCTATGCTTGAAGCCTATCGAGATGTTCTTGAAGTGGTAACGCAGTATGCCGCTTCGTTCCGGTATCCGGGAGATTCTGCGGATCGCGAAATGGCGCGTGAAGCCTTGTTGATTTGCCGCAGAATTCGCAAAGACTTGCGCGAATCGCTGAAACTGAAGTAAGCGGGAACTTCAATCTACGCTTCACTTAGGCAATAGAAATGACTCCAATAACGACCAGAGCAGTACTATTGGCGGCGGGACGCGGCGCGCGTTTCGGCGGCGAAGTTCCCAAACAATTCGCGCCACTCGGCGGCATCCCCGTCTTTGAACATTCCCTGCGCGCGCTTCACAGATTTGTCGGTATGCGTGAAATCGTCGTCGTCGTGCCGCGCGTCCCCAAAAAAGGAAACGCCCAAATCCAGAAATTGATCCGCGATCTCAAAACTCTTCTCGACGCATATTATCCAAAAACAAAAGTAATCGAAGGAGGCGAGCGGCGTCAGGATTCCGTGGCGGCGGGACTCTCCGCCTTTTCGGGCGCTTGCGACGTTGCGCTCGTCCACGATGCCGCGCGACCTTTTCCGCCCACCAAATCCATTCGCGCGCTCATTGATGCCGTGGCGCGTTATGAAAGCGATTCGCGCGACGCCAAAAAAAAGTTCGGCGGCGGTTTGCTCGCGATGCCCGTCACGGATACTGTCAAACGCAGCCGCCCTGACGGCGCGGTCGCAGACACGCTCGATCGCCGCGAACTCTGGCTCGCCCAGACTCCGCAAGCAATCCACGGTTCGCTCCTTCCGCGCGTCATCGCCCAACTCAAAAGCCAACGCGAATTCACCGACGAATCGGCGGTGCTGGAAAGAATGCGCGTTCCAAGCCTCCTCGTCACCGGTTCACCCGAAAATTTCAAAATCACTCTTCCCGGCGATCTTGAGCGCGCAGAATCGCACCTTCACACCAGGTCTTTATGAAAGGGACTTATTTGTGAATTTTCGCGCCATGGTGCCTTCGTGTTTAGACTGGATAAGGCATTTGGAATACCTCGACCAAGTTGACAAGGAACCTTGTGTCCATTCATACTTCCGCACGTTGTTTGGTCTTTCACAGATAAGCGTTCCATAGAGAAATGGATCATGGGAATCAGAGCAAAATTACTATGTATCGAGCGTTTGACTCGTTTCACGTCGGTGCTTGCGATTTTGCTTTGGGCTGCATCCGTCCCGAGGCCCGCGGTGGCGCAGGATTGTGCGCCCGATACACTACTGGCGACGCTCAATAATCCCGCTGCGGCGTTGGGCGACTCCTTTGGTTGGTCGGTCGCAGTGGACGGAAACTTGGCCGTCGTGGGGGCGTATTCGGATGACGCCGGAGCGAGCCACGCGGGGACGGCTTATGTCGTGAACGCGGCGACGGGCGCGCCCTTCACGACCCTCTCCAATCCCGCGCCAGCGGTGTCGGACTTTTTTGGCTGGTCGGTCGCGATCTCTGGGAACCTGGCCGTCGTGGGGGCGTATCAGGACGACGCCCTAACGACCAACTCGGGGACAGCCTACGTCTTCAACGGGACGACCGGCGCGCTTGCGGCGACCCTCTCCAATCCCACGCCAGCAATGGGTGACTCCTTTGGCTGGTCGGTCGCGATCTCCGGGAACCTTGCCGTCGTGGGGGCGTTTCAGGACGACCTCCTGACATCCAACTCGGGTGCAGTCTACGTCTTCAACGCGACGACCGGCGCGCTTGCGACGACGATCGCCAATCCCATCGCGACGGCCTTCGACCAGTTTGGCGCTTCGGTCGCGATCTCCGGGAACCTGGTCGTCGCGGGAGCTAATGGAGATGACGCCGGAGCGACTGACGCGGGGGAGGCGTACGTGCTCAATGCGACGACTGGCGCGCTCGTGGCGATCCTCGTCAATCCCGCCCCGGCGGTGAACGACCAGTTTGGCAATTCGGTCGCGATCTCGGGGAACCTAGCCGTCGTGGGAGCGCGGGGGGATGACGCCGGAGCGACCGACGCGGGGACGGCGTATGTCTTCAATGCAACGACGGGCGCGCTCGTAGCAACGCTCTCCAATCCCACACCGGCGGTTGGCGACAACTTTGGCTATTCGGTCGCGATCTTCGGGAACCAGGCCGTCGTGGGGGCGTATGCGGATGACACCGGAGCGAGCAACGCGGGGACGGCATACGTCTTCAACGCGACGACGGGCACGCTCCTGGCAACGCGCACTAATCCCGCCCCGGGGGCGGACGATAGGTTCGGCAATTCGGTCGCGATCTCCGGGAACTTGGCCGTCATTGGGGCGTATGGGGACAACGTCGGCGCGGTTGACGCGGGGACGGCTTATACCTTCTCTTGTACTACGCCCACGCCGACTTCCACGCCTTCGCCGACGTCCAGCGCGTCCCACACACCCTCCGCCTCGCCCACGGCGGCCCCAACCGAAACTCCCTCGCCTTCGCCGACCGAAACCGCATCCCCGCAACCGAGCGAAACGCCGACAGTCAGCCCGACGGAGAGTCCAAGCCCGACCGAAAGCGCAAGCCCGACCGTTTCGCCGAGTCCGACAGCTTCTCCGACGCCGTTCAACAATGCGTCTTTCATCTCAAGCTCGATACCTCCTACGATGGCGCCCAATCAGCAACTGATCGTCACAATCACCATGCGCAACACCGGCAACACCACCTGGACTCAGGCGGACGGCTATGAACTTTTTGAGATAGCCGACGCCTGTTCGATGCTGCCGGGTTCGGCCATTACGCTGGTCCCCAGCGACGCGATACTGCCCTCGACCAACTTCGATTTCCTGGCGACGATCACCGCGCCCGCCTCGCCAATGGTTTGCAATGTACAGTTCCAAATGCGGCAGAACGGGGTTCCGTTCGGCGTGATCGGAAACCGTAACGTAACTGCCCAGAACCCGCCCAATGCCGGACGAGACTGGACTCAATACGAGTAGGCAGAAGTTGCCTGATTCCAAGTGCGGTTGAAACTTGGAGTTCATTGTGAAACTTCGTGGCCTTGCGTCTACGTGCTTGGACTTGATGAAGGACAAAGTTGATCTTCCGAATGCTCCATTTTCCTGTTTGAACCCCCGCCGCTTTGGCCTATACTCCACCCTGTAGAATCGCCGACATGACGCGGCCGGAAAGGGGTCCACCATGCCTGAATTCAGTTACGAAGCCCTCGATAAGCAAGGCAAGCAAGTCAAAGGGATCATCGAGGCGGGCAACGAGGACATCATCATCGAGAAATTGAGGGACATGGGTTACTACCCCCTCAAGGTGACTCCTCATAAGGTTAAAGCCAGCGAAATGGACTTGCTGGCGCTGCCCGGTCTCCGCTTCTTTTTCCACCGCATCAAGACCAA
>CAZPIK010000147.1:0-9815 GCA_964586185.1 uncultured Candidatus Sumerlaeota bacterium
AGATTCGACCTCGGAGGCTTCAATGCACACTTGCGAGGCCGCTGGGATGTTTTCAGCGGCTGGGGCGAAGCATAGGACCGCTGTGAAAAACATCGGAAGAGTGAATGCCTTTGCGTGGAGCAAAGCCGCGTCAGACTTCATGGCTTTGGCTCCTTGTTCGTGTCGGTGGACTCGAGCCTAGGGAGCACGGTAGGCGCCAGTTTCTTTTGCTGCTTCCATGCCAGCCGAATTCTCCCTTTATAGTCGTCCGCATCCGGCATTTGCTTAATCATCTCCTCGAAAGCGAGCGTGCATTCGGGTCCCGGCATATCTCTCAGCGCAAATAGCGCAGTTTCCCGTGTACTTGGGTCGGTCTCGTGCAGGACAAGCTGCTTGAGCGGCTCAATCTGATTCACCACGTCGAGCTGGCCTATCAGTCGAATGGCTTTCCGGCGCTGATCGGGGCTTTTGTCATCAATAGCGCGCCGCCAAAGCTCCGGATCGGAATTGGCAATGTTGTAAGCAGTTGCCAATGTTGGCGACGAATACTCGCCGAGCGATTTCAAGGCGTCGAGCGCATAGACACGCACTTCGGTATCTGCGTTCGCATCGCGAGCCTTTCCGGCAATATCGTCTACAAATCCCTTGTAACAAGACTCCATTTGATCGAATTCCAAACCATCGCTCAAATTTCGCTTTGTGGCATCTCTCAAATGCGTGATGTACGGTACAATATCATATTTATTGCTGGAACGCCGAAGCGCCTCAAGGCCATCACGAAAACCCTGCGGGTTGCGTGAACCAATGAGCGTGAAAATCCAATTGTCCGGAACACCACTGATATTCGGATTGTCCTTCGCAAATCTCACCAACAGTGGGTAAGCGCTTGGTCCCTTTCCAACAGTGGCAGCAGATACGATTTCCTGCTTAACACGATAGCAATACGGGTCGGGACTGCCGTCGCTCCGAGCGTTCAACCGATACGCTATGCGAAGGATCGAGATATACTCCTGATCCGTCCACTCCTGTGATCCCAACTTTTCCCCCACGCATTCGAGAATCTTGAGATCGGTTTCATTCTCCAGCGCGCGCAGCAGGATTTCCTTGATGTTGGCAATCCTGACGTGCGGCTCGCACATGTACATCAATCCTTGGCAACGCGTTTCGGGATCACTCGAAAACCACATTTTAACGGCGATTTGCCGACCCCGCTCGAACTCCTCCGAGTTGGCGCTACGCAATAGATGGATCATTTCGCTGATTGCTTGGGTGTCAATGGCTTTGGCGCTTAAGCGTTCGGCAAGGTCGCCGGTCGGGGTTTGCGCAGGTAGCCCCGTCGGAACCAAGGCAAATGTTATCATTAATGTGATATATGTGACCGTGCGCTTCATAATTTCCGCCTCCATTTCAGAAGTCGTTGTCGAATCCACACGGGCAAGTCCGGCCACCGCCAACCGTGGACCATTGTCCATTGATGAAATCTCGCTCACCGTGGCTAACCTCGCCCCCTAATGCGGAAAAATTACCTTTGACATAGTTGTGGCCTGGATCGCCAATGTCATTTAAGCGCGAATCGAGTGTTGTCATGGTATAATTAACGAGATCATGGACGTACAGAAAACTGGTGTCTACGCCCCCCTCAAGGATGCGTTTGTAGTCGTTGTTGAATTGTGTCGCGCCCCAATAAATTCGTCCGTAATGGCCCGACGTTCCGCCGGCTGGCAAAGACCATTCACCGAGATTTTCATGTGACTTTACGGCCGCGTAATAGATTGCTGGCGAATTAAAGCACGCAGAATTCGCGCTGTACCAGTTTTCGGATGTAGTGGCTCCTAGCGGCGGCGGACCATTCTCATTGATGTATTGTGTGATCCGCGCCAACTGATTGATGGAGAATGAGGCGGCATCAATCCACCATAGCGGATCATTCGGTCCGGCATCCCCGACGTGGGCAATATGCGCTCCACCCGTGCCGTACCAGCTACGATCACCTTGGTTAGGATTGGGAGCAAAAATCCAGTTTCCTCTGCTCCCTTTATCAACCAACACACCTTCGACTGCGCCCTCGGGACTGTTCGCTCCATCCGGACAAGGAACCCACGGACCCACATCGGATAAATCGTCCATTTCTTTGAATTCCGCTGTACCCGGAGGAAAATATGCCCAGTCTCGTCTTGGTGTGACCGCCGTTACCTTCCGAGTCGCACCGTATGTAAGCGTTTGCCCGCCGATGAGGAAACAGTCATTCGGAAAAGTTACAAGAACGTCGCAATTAACGGTCGTTCCAATGACAAGTAATCCTTTCCACGTATTAGATGCTGTGGGAAATACTGGATGCACCCAGTTTGAGTCCCAATCATACTTGATCGGCGGCGAGTCGGCGAAACCTGCGACGTTTACGTCAACTTTGTATTCCTGTTCTGCTTTACCGCGCTCTACACTCGTCGGACCTTTGACTCCGTCAATCTCGACCCGGTATAGCACCAGCGTTACTCTCCCCACCGCAGTGTCGCTCGGCGGTTCACATTCAGGACTGACGGGGGCAAATTCGGGATATTTTAATCCCGGCGGGTTTTTGATCGTCACCGTCAGTACATACTCGCCCGTCTCCCATTGGACGTTCCCGCTCCACGTCATCTGCACCGATGAATTGAAATTGTAAGGAACCGTCGAAGTGTTTGGATTGCATTCCTCGCTCGAGTAAGCCTGCGGAAAGACCGAATCGGGATCTGTTGCTCTCGCGCCGATCCGCAAATGCGAGAGCCAATTTTGAATCGTCCAGTTCTGCCCTGCCGAGGGATCGGGTCCCGTCATCTCCACGCAAATCTTTTTGGGTGTTCCAGGTCCGGGCGGGATCGCAACCACATCCATCACGCCCCCGAGCGGATCGGGACGCCACGTAATACTTCCCGTAATCGGCGGATTGTTGTTATCAACAGAACAAAGCAGCGAACATTGACATCCCCCGCCGCCGCAACCCCAAAACGCGAGGTTAAGGGCGAAAAGAAGGAGCGAAAGGGAACGTCGGCTTCCGCGCCGATTTTCCGATTCGCTCATCCCTAATGGGGGGGGGCGTTAAATTAACTTCTGAGTTACCCATCGCCATTTCCGCTCCGGCTGCTGATTCCAATTCCAAAAAAGGATTTCCCTGCCAACAAACCGCTTATACATGACGCCAACCAAATGGGTCAAGGAGGATTATTTCAATTCGGAATACTCATGCGACAATGTTTGGGTGAATGCTTCCAAGCGCGCGCGGTCGGCATCGAGCAATTCCTGAAAGTGAATCCCCACGTTCGTCACGTCGGTCAATGTTTGGTGAAAATCGGACCAAGTGATTCGACCGAAAAGCTTCGTCCACTGATTCTCGCCGGGAAACTTGAAGTGGATTTTAACATAGATTTTCTCGTGATTTCGCACCAATTCGAAATAGCGTTTGCGGGAAAGCCGGAAAACGCGGACGGACGCCCCTTCGAGACTAACGTTCTTAATTTCCCCTTGCAGCCAAATAAACTTTCCCGTCGTCTCATTAACTTCGTCGCCTCCGAGTTTGGGCGGAACCGTGGCACGGTTGCTTTCGTAAAACTCGATTTTGGCCGATATATCAACGGCATACCGGGGATGACGACGCCGATTTGCGGCTGAGTCGGGGCTGTCGCTCATAATTTCGCATCCTCATATACCCCACTGCTATATCATTACATAAGACTTAGGACAACTAAAAATCATTCGGTCATTACATGTCCCCAATCCCTCATCGAGCACGAACCGCTTTTCCAGTTGCGATATCTTGAGTGCCATCGGCGCGGAACGGGATTGATCAAGGATCAAGGTGCAGGTGACGCCGATTCCGAATGATCGCGTGGCTTAGAGTCCCAATCGTTTCGCGATGATCGTTTTCATAATCTCATTCGATCCCGCGAAGATGGATTCGACGCGGAAATCCACAAACGCCTTGGAAATGGGGTACTCCGTCATATAGCCGTAGCCGCCAAAAAGCTGGAGACAGCGATCCGCCGTGCGGAAATTCATGTCGGTAATCCACCATTTGGCCATCGAAGTTTCCATATCCACGGTTGCGCCGGACATGTGTTCTCCGATCAAGCGGTCCAGAAACGTCCTGCCAATCTCAACTTCAGTTGCGATCTCGGCCAATTTGAATTGAGTATTTTGATAACTGGAGAGCGCCTTTCCGAACACCTCCCGCTCCTTGGTGTATTTGAGCGTCGTTTCGAGGCACCACTCGGCTTCGGCCATCGAGCCGATCGCGCAAACGAGCCGCTCCTGCTGGAGGTTGTGCATCAAATGATAAAACCCGTCGCCTTCCTCGCCGAGCCGATTCGCGACCGGAACGCGGCAATCTTCAAACCATAGCTCGGAAGTGTCAGAAGCTTTGCGGCCAATTTTTCCGAGCTTGATCCCTTTCCTGAAACCCGGCGTTCCGGCTTCGACGACGAGCAACGTAAGACCTTTGTGCGCGGGCTTGATATGAGTGTCGGTTTTTACCGCGAGAATCAGCAAATCGCACACCTGCCCGTTGGTGATGAAAGTCTTTTGGCCGTTGACGATATAGTGGTCGCCGTCGCGGATCGCCGTCGTTTTCATCCCGGCAAGATTGGAGCCGATGGCCGGTTCGCTCATGGCGATGGCAAGCACTTTCTCGCCGCTCACGCATCCGGGAAGCCAACGTTTTTTTTGCTCGTCGTTTGCGATTCGCCCCAGATAAGGGCCGACGATGTCGTTGTGGAGTCCGAGCGAAAATCCAACGCCCCGCGCGCGGGCCAGCGATTCGATCATGACGACGGAATAAAGAAAATCCGCGCCCGATCCGCCATATTCCTCGCCGACCCACGGGCAGAGGAATCCCTGCGCTCCGGCTTTGTTCCAGAGCGCGCGGTCCACGCAACCTTCCTCCTCCCAACGTTCGTAGTACGGAGTCAGTTCCTGCGCCAGGAACTTATCGAATGCCTCGCGGAAAATCCGGTGCTCTTCGCGGAATAGGGTGCGTTGCATGTCACAAACTTTCTTCGCCAACGGACGTGCTGTTCGGAGGATAGGACGGGAAGTTTAAAAATGAAAGAATCTCTTCAATCTAACTCGACAAAAGCATTTGAATTGACTCGGTCGCGCGAGCGGTTACTATTGCGCGTGATCGTGAAGCGGCTTTCAATCCGCGCGGTCGGATTCCCATGCGCCTACTCTTTCAATTGAACACCATGCGTCTTTTCCTGATCGCGTTTGCGTCCGTCTCGGTCCTTGCGGCGGGATGTTCGCGATTTCCGGAGGAAAAAATTCCCCGGCTCAAAATGCTCGTCGCGGATTTCGACATGCCGCCCGGCATGAGAGAAACACCCAAGGAAATCCGGGGTTGGTGGCTCGGCGCTGATTCGATCTACCAGAATCCTCGCGCCGGAGCGATGTTTGCGGAATGTCTTTCGCACCGGCTGACACCGTTTGCGTTTGTGAATCTTTATTCGCGCACCGACCTTAAATATTACTTCTCCCGCAAGAGGCAATTGCTCAAAGAATCCTATGATTATCTAAACGACGATGAGCTTGACGCGCTGCTAGCTGAAGTTCCCAAAGTCGAATACGCCCGCGAACTGAAAGCCGACAAACTTTTGGCCGGTCGGATTTTTGAAAACCAGCTCACGGCGAATCGCACCTTTCATTGGTGGAGCAGTCGCGCGCGGATCGAATGCACTGTTACTGACGTGCTGACGGGTGAAGTCGAATGGAAAAAGACGTATCGCTTGAAACGGCGATTCTCATCGCAGTTTTCGGTTCAGGATGAAATCGCGGCGCAAGTTGCCAAGGATTTGAAAAAGAATTACTTCCGTCCGATGGCGTATCAGGCCGAGTCGTCCCCGCGCCGTATAACCACGGCCAAACCCGCCACCCCTTGAGTTCAACTCTTGAGGACCAAATCCTCATTGAACCCAAACTTGTCATATACGCATAAAGTGAACTATAGTTACTCACAGGAGAGCTTTATGGACGTCCCCGCCGAAACGAACCCGACTTCCAGTCACGCCCATCCGCATGGGTTAACGCCGCAGTATTTCATTGACGAATTCTATAATAGTCTGACCCATGGCGTCGGGGCGTTGCTTAGCGTCGCGGGACTGATCACTCTTCTTTCATTTGCGATGGCGAAAGGCACGGCCGAGCACGTCTTTGTCTGCTCGGTCTTTGGAGGTTCGCTCGTTTTGCTCTACACGGCTTCGGCGGTGTATCATAGTTTTCACACGCCCGATCTTAAGCGGCTTTTACGGATCGTTGACCACTCGTGCATTTACGTCCTAATCGCGGGAACTTACACACCCTTTGCGCTCACGCTCTTGCGCGGCGGTTGGGGTTGGTTCCTCTTTGCGACGGTCTGGGGCATGACTCTGACGGGTATCGTTTTTAAAATTTTTCTGATCAATCGCTTTGAAACGCTTTCCATCTTTCTTTACCTTGCGATGGGTTGGATTGCGCTCATTGCCATCAAACCGATTCTGGAGCGAACTCCAACGGGCGCGCTCGTGCTGCTGCTCGCCGGGGGTTTGGCCTATACTTTCGGCGTTATTTTCTACGCCAAGGATAAAAATCCTTTCTTTCATGCCATCTGGCACTGCTTTGTTATGGCCGGCAGCGCGTTCCATTTCTTTGCAGTCTTCTACTACGTTATTCCGGTTTGACCGTTCATCAGAGTTCATTCCTAGAGGCCATTGAGCAAGATGGATTCTGATCCGTCACTCGCTTTTTTGTAAATGCTCACGATTGAATTGACGCTGGAGAAAACCATTGTCTCCCGTGTAGCATCACGGGTTTGGATGCTGGAAAGGGCTTAAGAAAACCCATGGCGGCATACGAAAGCCTGAAAAGGGCAAATTAAGAAAACACGGAAAAACCAAACGTGAGCGAGAATTACTATCCCCACATCGAAGTCGAAAAAAAATGGCAGAGCCGTTGGCGCGACGCGGAACGTTCCAAGCCCGCTGGGGATGGTTCGCGCCCCAAATATTACGTACTTGAAATGTTTCCATATCCCAGCGGAAAGCTTCACATGGGGCACGTTCGCGTTTATTCCATCGGCGACGCCATCGCGCGCCATCGCCGCATGATGGGTTACGATGTGCTCCATCCGATGGGTTTTGATTCGTTCGGTTTGCCCGCTGAAAATGCCGCGATCAAGAACGACACACAGCCCGCGCTTTGGACTGAACGTTGCATCGGCATGATGAAGGAACAGATGCTGGAGCTAGGACTTTCGTATGACTGGAACCGTGAAGTCGCGACAAGCTCCGAAGAATATTACCGCTGGAACCAATGGATTTTTTTGAAGTTCTACGAACGTGGGTTGGTCTATCGCCGGAACGCGCCGGTCAATTGGTGCCCGCAATGCCAGACCGTGCTGGCCAATGAGCAGGTAATAGACGGCAAGTGTTGGCGGCATTTGGATACTCCGGTGGATATCCGCCCCCTTGAACAGTGGTTCCTCAAAATCACCGCTTACGCCGACGAATTACTCAACGATCTGGATAACAAGCTCAGCGATTGGCCGTCGGCTGTTACGAGCCAGCAACGGAATTGGATTGGCCGGAGCGAAGGCGCACTCGTTCGATTCAAAATCGAGGAGACAGGCGAGGATTTGCCGATCTTCACGACCCGACCCGACACCCTTTTTGGCGTCACGTTTATGGTTATGGCTCCCGAGCACCCGAAGGTGAAGGAACTCGTCGCGGGAACGAAACTCGAAGCCGAGGTTCAGGCATTCGTCAATCGGATCGTGCTTGAGGATAAAGAACATCGCACCGACGAAGGACGACCCAAGGAAGGAATTTTCATTGGGCGACACGCGATCAATCCGGTGAATGGCGACCGTATCCCGATCTACATCGCGAATTTTGTGCTTATGGAATACGGCACGGGCGCGATCATGGCCGTTCCCGCGCACGACCAGCGCGATTTTGAATTCGCGAAGAAATACGATATTCCTGTGCGTGTTGTGATTCAGTCGGAACAAAAGCTCGATCCTGCGACGATGACTGCGGCTTACGTCGAACCGGGCGAAATGGTGAACTCCAAGCAGTTTAGCGGAATGAAATCGGAAGCTGCGAAGGTCGCAATCACGCAATGGTTGGCTGAACAAGGATTCGGCGAGAAAACAGTGCAGTTCCGGCTTCGGGATTGGTTGATTTCGCGACAGCGATTTTGGGGAACGCCCATCCCGTTCGTGTATTGCGATAAATGCGGAATCCAAGCGGTCAACGAATCGGAGTTGCCGATTCGATTGCCGAAAAACGCGAAGTTCGGCGGAAAAGGAAATCCGCTCACATCGGTTCCCGAATGGCTTGACGCAAAATGTCCCCAATGCGGCGGCGCGGCGAGGCGCGAGACCGATACGATGGACACGTTTTTCGATTCGTCGTGGTATTTTCTGCGATTCACCGACGCTCGAAACGCGCAGGCTCCGTTTGCGACTTCCGCCGCCGACCGATGGATGCCCGTGGATCAATACGTGGGCGGAATCGAGCACGCAATTTTGCATCTGCTTTACGCGCGGTTTTTCACCAAGGGGTTGCGCGACTTGGGATTGGTCCACGTGGATGAGCCGTTCAGAGCGCTCCTTGCGCAGGGGATGGTCACGAAGGACCGCAAGAAGATGTCGAAATCCATCGGCAACGTGGTGGATCCGGGAGAGATTATCCAGAAGTACGGAGCGGACACTGCGCGACTTTACATTCTCTTCGCCGCGCCGCCGGAGAAGCAGCTCGATTGGTCGGATGATTCCGTCGAAGGGTGCTCGCGATTTTTGAATCGTATGTGGCGATATGTGCGCGATCATCAGGTTGCGATGACGCGCGGCGGAAACGGCAAACCCATATCGTCAGGTGAAATCACGCTCGAAGATGACCGCGCGCTCTGGCGGGTGATTCATCATACAATCAAGCGAGTAACCGCCGACCTTGGGGAAAAATTTCAGTTCAACACCGCCATCGCGGCGGGGATGGAATTCCTTCGCGCCATTCAGGATTACCCGCTACGCGACGGCGATTCGGTTTCTGAACGGCTCGCTGCATTGGCCGTTCGTCGTTGGGCGGCGCTCATGAGCCCGATGGCTCCGCATTTGGCCGAAGAAATTTGGGAGATGACGGGCGGCGCGGGATTGCTCACGGATCAATCATGGCCGACGTGGGATGAATCAGCGCTAGCCGTGGATGAAATTGAAATCGTCATTCAGATCAAAGGAAAAATTCGCGATCGTATGATGGCGGGCGTGAATGAGGATGAAGCATCGGTTACGCAGAAGGCGCTCGCGCTGCCGAAAGTCCAGGAGACGCTGGCCGGCGCGCAGCCCAAGCGTTGCATCTATGTCAAAGGCAAGCTGTTGAACATCATTCCAAACTGAGTCATACTCCCCACAAAGGGGTTTCGGCCATGTTCGTAATCGGGTTAACTAAATCCGAACGTTGGGCGATGATGGGCGTCATTGCGATCATCGCATTGGGGATGTGGGTGCAGGATTGTCGCTCGACCGTGGCGACGAACCCGACGGGCGAGGCCGCGCTGGCAGGGCCAAAAGGATGGAACGAGATCAAGTTAGCGGGGACGCCGGACGATGGTTCGCGTGCGGTTGTGACTGCTCCGATCCATATCGCCGTTCCCGTGTCATCGGATTCCAATCGCGGTCCGCTCAATCTGAATACGGCAACGCAATCCCAACTCGACGCGCTTCCCGGCATCGGCGAGGAGAAATCAAAGGCGATCTTGGAGTATCGCCAATCCATCGGTGGATTCAGTACGGTTGCGCAACTGAAAGACGTCAGCGGGATCGGTGAGAAACTTTT
>CAZPIK010000148.1:0-9778 GCA_964586185.1 uncultured Candidatus Sumerlaeota bacterium
GCTCGGGCGTCCCGACTGCGCCAGTCCGCTATGCAAAAAATAATTGGCCGCATTGTGCTCGGAAAAATGTGAAACCATCGAGCGTATGATCACCATGTCATCGGCGCAATCGCCCATTAATGGGAAAAGACTGCTCACGGGAATTCCGCTCTGTCCGCGTGGCGTAAATTTCCACGGACTTCCGAGCGTTAAACCATTGTCGTTGAACTGCGTCGGCTCCATTTTCATTTTGAAAGGCTTGCCATCTTCGGCATCGAGCAGCGGCTTGGGATCGAAGCTGTCCACTTGCGAGACTCCGCCATCCATGTAAAGGAAGATGACGTTGCGAGCGCGTGGCGGGAAGTGAAGGGCGTCGAGCGCTGCGCCTTTGGGAAGCGCTGACGCTGGAGTCCCTGATAATCCGGACCATGCGCGGTCATTCATCAGAGCCGCGAGCGCGATAGCTCCAAAACCTTGACCCGCGCGTAATAATAATTCGCGGCGTGTGATTGGATGATTTGTGAATTTACAGCAATGCGCCATTCTCAATTTCATCTCATCTTCATCCGTCTCGTTAACTGATGAAAATGAACTCCTTCAACATAAAGAGGACGTGAGCAAGATCGGTCCACGAGTTGGCGCGTGGTGATTCTCCCGACTCCCGCCCCGCCGTTTCCATCCATATTTTGCTTTGCCTCGAGATAAACACCAACGCCTGATAGGTCTCGGCGCTTGTGGGTGGTCTTCCCAGCGCTTCTTCGTACATCCGCTCAACTCGCGCCCATGGATCGTGCTCGACTTTAATGATGCGCTGAGACCAACGTTCGGCCTCGGTTTTCACAAATGGATCGTTCATCAGGATGAGCGCCTGCGCCGGAACATTTGAAACGTTGCGGCGCCCCACGGTCGAATCGGGAATCGGAGAATCGAACGCGAGTAACATGGGTGAAAGATAATTACGCCGCACCGCAAGATAGATACTCCGCCGTCCATGGCCATCAAGCGGACCCTTTGGAGGTGGATTGCGCCCGTCCAAAAATGCGGTCAAAAAAATCGGCACCGGTTCGCCGCCCATACTTGTGTTTAATCGCCCGGAGACGGCCAAGATGGCATCTCGCACGGCCTCTCCTTCCAATCGTTTCGTGCGCATACGATGGAGCGAAAGATTCGAGGGGTCTTTCTCCTCACTTTCACGATCGGCGGCAAGACACTGCATTTGATAGGTTCGCGAGAGCATCAAATACCGGATCATCTTCTTGATAGACCAATGATCCTTCCGGAAGCGATCAGCCAAGAAGTCGAGCAACTCCGGATGAGTCGGCGTTTCGCCAAGCGCGCCAAAATTATCGGGCGTCCCGACGATTCCCCGGCCAAAAAGATGCGACCAAATGCGGTTGACCATAACTCGCGCCGGAAAGGGATTGGAAGAATCGAGAATGCGATGGGCGAGTTCGAGACGTCCGCTGCCTGACGAGGGAGGCGGTTGATTGTTGCCGGAAATGGCTTCTAGGAATCGCCGCGGCACGTTCTCGCCGAGATTTTTTGATCCCCCGCGAATGTAAACACGCGAGTCTTCATTTCCGCCATCCATCATGGCGAGTGCTCGCTGCGGAACGGGGCAGTTACTCTCGATACGTTTGATCTCCGCCAATACGGTATGGAGTTCGGCTGGCGGATTCTCTAAGTTCAGCAGTCCTTGCTCGACAAGCCAAATGATTAGCGGTTCACTCGAAGAATTTCGCTCGCCCCACTGATGGAGTGCATCAATTGCCGCCGATTCAATGGCGCGAGCCAAATCCGACGGCGAATCCCAGTTTTTGGAATCCGATGCACTCGCTTTGCCGGGAGTTGCTTCGTCTGAAAACCGAATCTCGTCGAGCGCAATATGTCCATCGCCAGTGTCTTCGACTTCAATGTGTGCGCGATGACCGATATACCTCGCCACGTCTTTTGACTGAGTGACCCAAGCAAACTTTCCTCCCGTATTGACTTCAAGTCGCATGTCCTTGAAAAGCAAATCATGGAAATCGCGCATCGTATAACTATCCACGACGAGTCGAATCACGCCCCCCGTTGCGGCCACTCGATACAGGATGTTGGGTTTTTCAATCTGAAACGTCGGAGAGTAAAGCACGCCGCGCAATTTGCCCGATTCAAGACCACTGTGGGCAATGCCGCTCGGCACAGCTCCATTAGTGAGCGCGCTCCAGTCACCGTTTCGCGTGGGACCTTCACCGAAGGCATGGCCGGAAACTTTCCACTTTCCAAAATCATCGCGATTGAAGTCCTCAAAGATTTCGTCGGATTTTAAATGCTTATTCTGATTGGCTACTGCCTCGCCCGAACTTTGTGTCCATTGACGCCACATATGTAGTGGATGATTCGGATCATTTAATTCGGGTAAATCGAGTGCTTTTGCCCAAGCCTTAAGTCGGTTCGCATCGAGTCCGAGCACGGCTGCGGCTTCCGCAACATACTCAAACGAGTGAAGGTTCATTTCACGCGCCGCTAGAAGATACTTCGCAATTCCAACATCGGTTCGATTCGGAATGTCTCGCATCCATTTAGTAAAATGGCGGGTTCCTTCGGATCGCATTCTGCGCATTTCTCCGGCGGCTTTCGCGGATTGTCCTTCCACATCCATCGGAGCGTATTGCCGGCGGGAACTCTTAAGATATCCCATCAGGCCATAGTAATCGCGCGTCGAAATGGCATCGAACTTGTGATCGTGACATCGCGCGCAGGCAACCGTAAGGCCGAGGAATGTCTTGCTAAAAACATCCAATTGGTTGTCCATTCGATCCGCTTCGTCTTGCAAAGAATCCACGGGCGCATGAGTCGCCTGACCCATAAACCAAAAACCGGTGCCGATGATGGATTCATTAAAATCGAGCAATGGATTTCGGCGAGGTTCGGGCAAGAGATCGCCCGCGAGATGTTCGGTTAGAAATTGATCGTAGGGGACATCGGCGTTGAAAGCGCGAATCACGTAATCGCGATATCGCCACGCTTCATGAATTGGGAAATCCTGTTCATGTCCGAACGACTCCGCGTATCGAACGAGATCGAGCCAATGGCGTCCCCATCGCTCGCCAAACGCAGGGGAGGCGAGGAGGCGATCCACGACTTTCTCCCAAGCATCGGGCGATGTATCGTTCACAAATGATGCAATCTCTTCGGGTTTCGGCGGTAGGCCAATCAAATCAAAACTCGCCCGGCGAATAAGCGTTTGTCGTGCGGCATCTTGCGTGTGGCGCAAACCTTCCTTTTCGAGTCGGGCTAATATGAAGCGATCCGTTTCATTGCGCGGCCAGTCGGTTTCCTTCACGGCAGGCGGCAGGGTGGCTTGAATCGGTCGCCATGCCCAGTGAGAATTCTTTCGCTCGGTAAGATCGAACGTTGGCGCGGCGGACGGATTTGATGCCGAAGAATTGGAAATGGGATCATCAGGCCATTGCGCCCCTATCAAAATCCATTGCTCGATATCGGCGATTTGTTGATCCGTGAGCTTGCCGCGAGGGGGCATTTGCAAATCGGGATCATCGTAACGAATGGCACGGACGAGACGACTGTCGTTTGGTTTGCCGGGAACGACAACGACTCCTGTCTCGCCTCCAGCTAAAAGTCCCGCGCGTGTGTCCAATCTTAAGCCCGATTTTTGTTTCGAGGGACCGTGACACGAAAAGCAATTCTCGCTCAGTACCGGACGGATATTCCGTTCAAAGAATTCATCATTCTCCTGCGCGGTTTTCGGGGTATCCTCGGCAATTCCATTGTGGAAAAGAAATATTGAAGCAAATACTGCGAGCAACAATGTCGCGCCAGGGATCGGCGCTTTATTTGAATTCTTTTTGATGCGATAGATCATGCTCGTGCCAGAGTCTCAGAGTTCTCCCTGACTCTCGCACGTTTCAAAAGTAATTTCTCTCTGAATCCATAGCCCGAGCGAAGAAAAAACTGGCAATTTTTAGACAACCGCCGAAGATTGAACGATTGGTGAGGGGAACTTTCAGGGTTTCGAAGCCCACCCTCTCCGCCATCGTTCGTTCGCAGACGCCGTTCCATCCTGTCCACGAGGTATTCCCGCTCCATGTCCCGCGTCCTCGTCATCGGCTATGGCCCCTTGCCTCAATCCGGATTGAGAATCTATGGCGGCGCGGGAATTCGCACTCGCCAAATCGTCAAGGGAATCCAGGCTGGTAAGCAAGATGTTCGGCTTTTCACTCTGCCCTTGCACGGGACCAGCGATCGCAAAGGACGTGAACTTGTTTCCGATGAATTCGAGGGTCTTAAATTCAAGCGATTCGAGAATCATAGCGGCGAATTCGCCGTTGAAACTTTGAACGACGAGGCGGATCGGCTAAAGCCCGATGCGATTGTTGGCGTCGGTACCTATCCTTCTTACGTCGCTTCGATGCTCGCATCGGCGCGACCGCTTTGGTGCGATCTGGGCGGCTCTTGGATGGCCGAGATGCAGGCGAAGTGTCGCGAGGAAGAGGACGATAAACATCTCGTCAACGCATGGAACATCGAGCGAGCAATCCTCCGCAGGCTCGACAAGTTTTCCGCCGTCTCGCGTCCACATCTTCACGCGACCGTAGGCGAATTGGGCGCGGTCGGACGGCTCAATCGTTATAATCACGGATATCCATTTGGCTCGGTCGTGCCGCATTCTGTGTTTCGCTGGTCGTCGGTTAAAGGCTGCGCGGCTCCCGTTCCCGCCGACACCGCCGGAAAAATCTTGCGCGGCCCCATCGTGCCTCCATCCGCGTTTGTGATTCTTTGGAGCGGGGGATTCAAGCCCGCTTCGGACGTGGATACGCTCATTCAGGCGATGGACGAATTGATGGGTCGCTACGATGAGGTGCATTTTGTTTCGACGGGCGGCGCGACAACTTCGACCGAAACGCAGACGTACCGCAAATTCGAGCAGGCCGTTCAGGATTCGCCGCACAAATCGCGTTATCACCTGATGGGATGGGTCGAGAGCGAAAAACTCGATGCGATCATGCGCGAATCCGATCTTGGCATCAGCGTGGATTTTCCATGCTACGAAACGACTTTTGCGGGTCGGCATCGGCTTTCGGTTATGGCGGGATCGGAACTCGCGATCCTGACGACGGTGGGGACCGAAGCGACCGAATGGCTTGACGATGCGCATGCGGCATTGACCGCGCCGATGCGCGATTCGCATGCGCTGGCACAAGCGGTCGAGGCCTGGATTGATCAGCGCGAGAAGTTACGCGATTACACGCGCCGCGCGACGAAGATGATGGACGCGGATTTCACGGACGCGGAAACTTGCGCGCCGTTACTGCGGTGGCTCGCGCATCCCGAAAACGCACCCGACAATCGCGAGAGAATCAAGCGCGCGGGGGAATCGCCGTACTTGGCAACCGTTGCGCTCAATGAATTCGAAGAGCGGATGCTGCTCGCCGAGTCGAGCGAGCCTCCCGAATCGCATCGTCGCGAATCCACTTCGCGCGCCGACGAGGATGGAAATCAACACGGTCAGGACAGCGCGCTCGGACGGTGGTTCAAATCCGCCGCGAAGAAACTCGGGAAATGAAACGGTTCGGCGCGTCTATTGCCGGCTTTGCGTTGCTGCTCATCGCGATGCTGGTCGCGCTTAAAATCGGCAGCGGTTCCATCAACATTACTTGGAGCGAACTTTTCGATTGGCTGTGCCTGCGCGAGATTGATGAAGTCAAAGGACAGGTGCTTGGGCGAATTCGGTTGCCGCGAGTCTTAATGGCCGCGCTCGCGGGTTCGGCGCTCGCATGTTCGGGAGTCGCGTATCAGGCGCTCCTGAGAAATCCCCTTGCTGATCCCTATACGCTTGGCGTTTCGGGTGGAGCGACGCTCGGCGCGGTCGCCGCGATTGCGTTCGGCGAAAGGATTGCGGCATGGGGCGCGCTGGGGACGATGCCGCTGACGCAAACGGGCGCGCTGGCGGGAGCGTTGGGCGCGATGGCTCTCGTTATCGTCATCGCGCGATCATCAGGTTCGGCGGATTACGGCTCGAACCTCGCGCTGATCCTCGCGGGCGTGACACTGAATCTTGTTTTTTCATCGCTCATTCTTCTGATCGAATATTTTGCCGACTTCACGCAGGTTTACGAAATGATCCGTTGGATGATGGGCGGTTTGGATGTTGTCGGTTATCGCGACTTTTCAATTGCGGTTCCCCTGTGCCTCATCGGGTTCGCATTCGTGTTTCGGCACGTTCGCGATTTGGATCTCTTGGCAGTTGATCCGGTTTCAGCGGCATCGCTTGGCGTTCAAGTTGCCGTAGCGCGCAAACGATTGCTGCTCGCCGCTGCAATGATGACGGGCGCGGTCGTCGCGCTCGCGGGTCCCATCGGTTTCGTCGGACTCATCATTCCCCACGCCGTTCGGTTGGTTTCAGGGGCGACTCACGCGCGAGTTTTGCCCGGCTCGCTTTTCGCCGGAGCAATCTTCTTACTATCCTGCGACTCGCTTGCGCAGAATCTGCTTCCGGGAACCGATCTTCCCGTTGGCGTGGTGACGGCCGTGCTCGGCGGCCCGTGCTTCGTCATCATGCTGGCGCGGCATCGGGGACGTTATGGGTTTTGAAAATCAATCAGACTCTAAACGTTAATGTGGGAGGCAGCCTCCGACTGCCGAATATTCGACGATCAGCGATTGCCTCCCACATTGAATTACTGCGTTAACGGGAGATGAAATGAGGCCTAAACTTCAAACCCCTTCGTGTATTGCCGTTTTACGTATTGATTTGCCTCGTTTGAGTTCGTGACCTTCATGTTCTTCGCGTCCCATTCGATCTTGGTGCCCGAGCGAACGGCAAGATTGCCGAGCAGAACCGTTTCCGTGAGACGCGCGGCGTATTCGAAGTTCGACATCGGAAGCGGTCCGCCCTTGCACCCTTCGATCCATTCCTTGTAATGACCGGGCGAACGCGGAAGGGTCTGCTTCGGATTGACGTAATCCTTGAAGTTCTTTTCAGGGAGCAATTGGAACTTTGCGCCGTAATCGTTCGGTGAGAAGAGCATTCCTTTTTCGCCGACGATGAGCGAGCCGCTCTTCTCGATGGTAAGATCACCCGTTAAATCCTTCGGGGGCATTTTGCCGCCGTCGTACCAATAGAAGTCGCAAGCCGGACGCTTCCCGCGCGCGGGGAACTTGTATTTGATGATCGCCCACTTGGGAGGCGTTTCGGGGAAAAGTTCCGAAGTCTCGGCTTCGATGTGCGTTGGATATTCAAGGTCGCACGCCATGAACGCCATGTTGGCCGTGTGGCAGGCCATGTCGCCGAGCGCGCCTGTTCCAAAATCCCACCAACCGCGCCACTTGAACGGGTGGTACGCAGGATTGTAAGGACGATCCTGCGACGCGGTGCCGAGGAAGAGATCCCAACGCAACGTTTCGGGAACGGCGGGCGTCATCGTCGGCCTCGGAATCGCCTGCGGCCAAATCGGGCGATTGGTCCACACGTGAATTTCTTTGATGGGACCAATCGCGCCGGAACGGATAATTTCAACCGCTGTGCGAAGTCCGTCTTCCGAAGTCCCTTGGTTGCCCATCTGCGTAATGACCCCGTATTTGTCGGCGGCCTCGCGCATCTGACGGCATTCGAACACGTCATGAGTTAGCGGCTTCTGACAATAGACGTGGAGCTTGTGTTGCATCGCCATGAGGCTGGCGGGTGCGTGAGTATGATCCGGAGTCGAGACGACGACGGCGTCCAGACTTTTCTCCTTGGCGAACATTTCACGGTAGTCGTAGTACTTCGCCGCCTTGGGCTGAGCCGCAAACGCCTTCTTGGCGTAATCCCAATCCACGTCGCAGATCGCGGCGATGTTCTCGCTCGCCACCCCTTCCATATCGCTGAAACCCTTGCCGCCCGCGCCGATGATCGCGATGTTCATCTTCTCGCTGGGGGGAACGTAATTTTTTCCGCCGAGGACGTGACGCGGCACGATATTGAACGAAGAACAGGCCTGCGTCAGAGTAATGCCCGTTGCGAGTGTCCCTCCCAAAAATGCCCGACGCGTCTGGCACGGGGTTTCCTTCTTCTTGTCATTCTTCATCGGTCCGTTCCTCCAGTTTCGATCTTGGGTTCAACGCGCAAAACGTCCGTAGGGGTCGCATCGCCTTGATGAACCCATTACTAATCCAATCCGCGCAAAAGGGAAACAAGAAAGAACGCTCAATCAGATGAAATCTACCGACTCTTGTTAAGCGAACATTTTTTCGCTACAAATGTTCATCCGCTATGTCGGAAAGCACGGGCAATTGACACCTGAGGAACAATCATGCGAAGTATCCTTAAGCGCGCATTCGGTATGGCCGGTCTCATCGGACTAGCGGCTTGCGCGACGAATACCACAATTCAGAAACCCATGGAACAACCTTACGACATCAATACGAAGCTCGAATCGCGGGCGATTTCGTTCGAAAGCCCCAAAGGCGAAAAGGGCAAGGGGGGCATGGCCGCAAGCCCGCTCGGCGTGGGGCGAAAAGGTTCTCCCAGCCGAATGATCGCCCCGGGCGAGGAAGTGCAGCTTTGCGACATCGAGGGAATGGGAACGATCCGTCACATTTGGGTGACGACGGTCAAATTTCCGATTCTGTTTCGCGGGGCGGTGATTCGCGTTTGGTGGGACGGACAGGAACATCCGAGTATCGAAGCGCCTCTCGGCGATTTCTTCGGGTTCGCCCACGGCCGCGTGAAAGCATACCAGTCGGCGGTCCATTCGGTGGGCGAGAACGCCGCACTCAATTTTTGGCTACCGATGCCGTTCACGAAACGCGCGAGGATGACGATCAAGAACGAGAGCGGCATGCCGATGATGTTTTTCTATCAAATTGATTACACGCTCGGCGATCAGCATCCCGAGGACGTTGGCCGGATGCATGTTGTATTCCGCCGCGAGAATCTGACGACCAAGACCAAGGATTTTGAATTGTTACCGCATCGCACGGGCAAGGGGCGGCTCATCGGAAGCGTGATCGGCGTTCGCCATCTCGATCCGCAATGGTGGGGCGAAGGGGAGATGAAGGCTTACATGGACGGCGACACCGAGTTCCCGACGATCTGCGGAACCGGCGCGGAGGATTACGTTGGCCTTTCATTTGGAATCCAAGCGACGCCGTTCCTTTATCACGGTTGCAGCCTGAACGAGAAACAATTCGTCTCGATGTATCGCTGGCATCTGCCCGATCCGATTATCTGGAAAAATGAGATACGCGTCACGATTCAGCAAATCGGACACCTTGGAACTTCTATTAATCCGAACGATTACATGTCCCAGCTCTACGAGCGCGAAGACGATTGGTCGGCGGCGACGTTCTGGTACGAACCGATTCCCAGCGCTCCGCTCCCCTCGATGCCCGAATTCGCAGAACGAACACGCGACATGTTTAGATAATACAAAACCTAAAAAGATCATGACTGTTGCGCTTTTGAATGCGTGACATTGACACCATATCTTGCGCTTAATGGCAAAGTCGCGTGCGAGGGACGCACGGTTGCACGCCAGTATTCCGCGACGCCAATCTGACGGGATCGGACGATGCAGGTCGGAGTCCCTGTTTTAAGGAATCTCAGAATGAGGACGGATCAACCAAAGGCATTCCCCGGCATTCTCCCCTTTTTTCTTGACACCTAATGAGGCATGGGACATCGTCGCCACCGCAACTATGTTGGCGAAGAAATTTCTTTGGGTTCGTCATTTTTGATTCAAATTTTTAGTGAGGTGTAGGCATTATGTTGTCATTCCTTTCCATTCGGCGCGCGGGTTTTAATAGGGGAACC
>CAZPIK010000149.1:0-9688 GCA_964586185.1 uncultured Candidatus Sumerlaeota bacterium
CAACGCTCCGCCGATGTTTAACGCGCAACTGTTGCCCGTGATCGTGCTGTTCACCCCCGCCGGAGCATAAATCCCGTAACCCGACCCGCTTGCAGTGCTGCTATTGACGGAACAGGTGTTGTTTGTAACGCGGCAATTGGCTCCCAAGAAGATGCCTGCGCTAAGGCCAGAGCCAAATCGGCCGCTGTTGTATCCGCAGGTGTTGTTTTCAATGACGCATCCGCCGTCCGTCTGAATGCCGATGCCGTTTCCTGCGCCGCCGGAAGATCCCCAGTTGTAATTGCAGGTGTTGCTTTTAATTACGCTTCCTTCGCTCCCGACAATACCGACGCCGCTTCCACCCGTGGTTCCGCCCGAATTGCCGTTGCACGAATTATTCGAGATTTCACAACCTGGACCCGTGGAAATTCCCCTGCCATCTCCCGATCCGGCCACGTTGCCATTACCCTCGCATGTGTTCCCCTCAACCTTGCAGTACCCCCCAACGGAAATCCCGATGCCGTTGTTCCCCGAGTTTACGCGGCAGGTGTTGTTCGTGATTGTTGAACCGGCGCCCACAGTGATACCGACGCCGATGCCCCCTGTGGAGGTATTTGCATTGCAGGTGTTGCCCGTGACGGTCGCGCCGCCTCCCGCAGAGATTCCGAGGGCGGATCCAGCGCCTGAGGTGTTGTTGCTGACGCAGGAGTTCCCTTCGAAGGAGCAGTTTAATCCGCCGAGGATGCCAAATGTGCTCGTTCCCGCAGGGGCGTCATTGTCATTGGCGACGCAGCGCTTTACTACAGACTGGTTGCCGACCGTAATTCCCCCCGCGTTTCCGACCGTGTTGTTGAACGACGCGTTGCAATCTTCAACGGTTGAGCCAGGCCCAGTCGAGATTCCGTATGCGCCACAGCCGGTGACGGTGACTTTACTGACCCTGTAGTTGGAACCGGTTAAATTGATACCGTTCCCGGCAAACCCGGTGACGGTCCCGTTGAAAATCTGCACATTGATGGTTCCCGAGCTGTTGATTCCGTTTGCGACGCCGGGTCCTGCTCCCGTGATCGTGTGTCCGTTGAGATCTATCACCACGTTGGGTGCGGTGATGCTGATCGCGGACAAACCCGCGTTCATTGTGACGTTCTCGACGAGAACATACGACCCTGCGGTTGAGATCGTCGTCGTCGCCGTCGGATTGAGTCGAATGTCTATTTGCCCATCGGCGGCATGCAGAGCACTCGCCGACGCGAGGATTGAAAGGATTATAGCGGCTTGCAGGCTAAATCGGATCATTCGCATGATGAAATTCCCTTCGTGAAGTTGCAGATATCGGGAGGGAGTATAGGCCGGGGCGTCAATATCGTCAAAGAGATCCACAAAAAAAGTCATTCCTCATTGGGCATTCTGATTGAGATATTACTTATGGGCCGCAAACTTCATTTATGGGATAAAAAGCGATCGTGGGAAAAATGCGCCATCCGCTGGTGGCCCTTTTAGCCTAATGCGCTCTTGACAATGGCTTTACGAACGGGTAGAGAAACGGTGGATTGGCGTGGGTAGAACTTGTTTTCGGGTTGGTACACGACTCAAATTTCGCGAGGAGAAACGGGCGATGAGAAAATCAATCCCTGTTAAGGGTAGTCTGATGTTGGTCATGGCGTTTGCCCTGACGGGATGCCGGTATGGCGCGAATCGTTGCGCCGATTTCCGCGACATCTTCCAGTTCGGGGTCGGCGTGACCATCGAGAATCCGAAGACCGGATTTGCTCCGCCGTCATTGGGTGTTCACGCCCAAGCCACGGAGTTCATTAATCTCAGCGCCATGCATTTCGAGGGAAAGAGCGCGGAGTGGGATGGTCGCGGATTTTTTGCCGGACCCGAAACGCGCACGCGCTTCGGCCTTGGTCCTTGGCAGCGGCTTCGCATTGACCAAAACTACAAAGAGGGCGGCGAAAACTATTTCAAGAAGAAAGACGCCCTTTGGACGCAGCGGCTGAACAAGCGGGTCAACCGTTGGTGGCATAAACCGGCCAAGGAATTGGAATATGAATTCTGGGCGAATCCGGCGCATGAGGGATGGCCGATCATGCACCGTGGTTACCAATACTGGGAAAATATCGGCGTTGAAGTTTGCGTATCCGAGCCGTTTATTACTCACCACGGTCTTGCGCTTCGGCTCGGATTCGATCCGTCGGAAATTTTTGACTGGCTCGGCGGGTTCTTCATGTATGACTTCAAACGCGACGACCTGACACCGGAAGAATACGACGAAATGAAGAACGGGCCTCGTCCGGCGGCTCCTGAAGCCCCGGTTGCCCCCGCGAACAACGGCGTTGCCACGGATAACCGTCCAGTGGATGCGCCGCGCGAAGGCGATCACCCGACGAAGGAACCCCAAATGATCCCCGGCACAGAGATCATCTACTTCGATTACGACCGTCATAATATTCGCAAGGATCAGTTGGATCGCGCCGAGAAGAACTTGAAGTTCCTTAAGGATCATCCGGATGTCAGAGCCATTATCACGGGCTACTGCGATGAGCGAGGCACATCGGAATACAACATGTCGCTCGGCGAGAAGCGCGCGCAAATTGTTCGTGACTACATGATCAAGGGTGGGATTGACGCAAACCGCCTCAAGATCCAGAGCAAGGGCGAGGAAGAGCCTGCCGATCCGGGTCATGATGAATCAGCATGGGCGAAAAACCGCCGCGCTGTCTTTATGTCATTCGAATAGGATTGCATAAGTTCCAAGATCGAAAAGTCTCGCGCCGAATCAGGGTCACTCCCCGATTCGGCGCGTCTTGCTTTTGGGGCGTTTCCGATGCAAAGAAATGCGAAAGCGGATAAACTTGAACCATGGATCGCGCCTCCCCCCATGCGGAACTCCCGGCTTCAAATTTACGGCCTGACTGGGTCTGGATCGTCGGCGCTGTTTTAGTCCACACCTTCATCCTTTTCTGCAATGCATGGGTGAGCGACGACGCCTATATCACTTTACGCACGGTGGATAATTTCCGTTGGATGGGACTGGGGTGGAATCCCGGCGAAAGAGTTCAAGCTTACACCCATCCACTCTGGATGATGCTTTTGTGGATCGCGCGGCAAGTGTTGGGCAATGCTTATCGCGCCGCCATTTACACTTCCGTTCTCGCGAGCTGCGGCGCGCTGGTCGTCTTGGGTAGGTACTGGGTCGCCGGACGCGGGGCGTGGCTCATGGCCGTCTTCGCTCTTACTTGTTCCAAGACCTACATGGACTTCGCGACTTCCGGATTAGAAAATCCGCTGACGCATGTTCTTCTCGCGCTCTTTATTGCCGCGACCGCTTGGAATCAGGTATTGGGAAAGAGTCATAAGCCTTTTTTATTCTTCCTCGCGGGTCTGCTGATTCTGAATCGCCATGATGCATTCCTGTTTGTTGCGCCCGTGCTTGCGCTCGCGATGTGGAGGGAAAAGTCTCTGCGGATGTGGATACTGTGTATCGAAGCCTTGTTTCCTCTCTTGGCTTGGGAGGCGTTTTCATTATTTTACTATGGCTTTCCTTTTCCAAACACGGCCTACGCAAAACTCAATACGGGGCTTCCCTCATCATCGCTTGCGATTCAGGGGCTTTTTTACTTCTGGAATTCCATTCAAGTTGACCCGCTGGCCCTTGTCGTTATTTTCGTCGCCATGTTGGTTGGGCTGCGTTCGAAAGTCAGTCACGAGCGCGCGCTCTGTTTGGGAGTTTGCCTTTACTTGATCTATATCATTCGAATTGGTGGCGATTTTATGAGTGGGCGATTTTTTGCCGCGCCGCTTTTCGTCTCCGTCGCCGTGCTCAGCCGCTTACCCATTTGGAATTCAATGAGAAAAACGATGGTCGCGTGCGTCGTATTTTTCGTATTGAGCCTTGCAAGCATTGGAACCCCTTTGCGGTGCGGATCGAAGTACCCTTCCGAATGGAAGCCACTCATAGGATTCGCGCGGGAGTCGCACATGGACTTGCGCGGAATCTGCGACGAACGCGGAGTTTATAATTATTCGACAGGCTATTTTAGCGCGGAGCGACAAGAGGATTTTCCCGTTCATGAATGGTTTCGCAAAGGGATGGCACTAAGAGAATGGCCGGAGCCCGTTTATTTCGGCGATCAGGTCGGCATCGGTTATCTCGGCTATGCCGTGGGAAGCCTCCGTTATATTCTCGATAAATACGCGCTTCCCGATGCGCTGCTCGCCCGACTTCCTGCCGTTTTGAAAGACGACGAAATTCCCATTTATTATCCGGGACTTAAGACCGATTGGAGGATTGGGCACTTCCGTCGTGAAATACCCAAAGGCTACTTGGAATCGCTGAAAACCGGAGCGAATAAGATCGAAGACCCCGATCTTCGGGAGTATTATGAGCGACTTCGCCTCGTGACTCGCGGCGAACTTTGGGATCCCAAGCGGCTATGGGAAATCGTTCGGTTCAACTTGGGAATGAATGACAAGTGGCGCGATCGGTATCTCGAAAAACAGAAATCGAATCCTTCGCCCTGAGACTAGATAATGCATTCAATTCAAGAAATTCTGCCCGGCTATTTGGCTCTCGCTTCATCGGGCGAGCTTGTCCGTCGCTCCGCTGTGCTTTGGGAGATGCTGCGCGATTGCGATATCTGCCCGCGCGATTGTCATGTCAATCGTCTTGAGGGTCAGGTCGCCGCGTGCTTTGCCGCCGAGTTGCCCGTCGTCTCTCGTCATGTCGCCCATTTCGGAGAAGAGCCGTGTCTCACGGGGACTCACGGCGCGGGAAACATTTTTTTCGGTCTTTGCAATATGCGGTGCGTCTATTGCCAGAATTTTCAGATCAGTCAGAACTACAAAGGCGAGCGGCGCAACGAGGTTTCATTCGAGCGTTTTGCCGATATGATGCTCGAACTTCAGGATCGCGGTTGCCATTCGATCAGTTTCGTTTCACCCACCCATTTTGTTCCGCAGATGGTTCGCGGGATCGAGCTGGCCCACGCGCGTGGACTCCGGCTACCGATTGTTTACAACACTAACGCTTACGATTCAGTCGAAGTGTTGAAACTCCTCGATGGAATCGTTGACGTCTATCTTCCCGATTTTAAGTACGCTTCTGACGATGCGGGTCGCGAATACAGCCAAGTCTTTGGATATGCGACCGCAGCGCGCGCGGCGATTCTCGAAATGTGGCGACAGGTGGGGCCATTGCAATTGGATGCAAACGGCCTTGCGCGGCGGGGAATGATCCTCCGGCATTTGGTTTTGCCCAACGACCTCGCGGATTCGGATGAATGCTTGAATTGGATTCGCGATAATATCGGAACAGATGTCACACTCAGCATCATGGCGCAGTATTACCCGACCAACAAGGCGGAGCGATATGTTCTGCTCAATCGCAAACCGACGTTGCGTGAGTATGAGCGGGTCGTCGCGCGGGCCGAGAAAATGGGTTTCACAAACATCCTCACGCAGGAGCATCATCAAGCGTCCGATTTTTACCGCCCCGATTTTTCGCAGGAGCATCCTTTCCATTGGGGCGAGACCGAAAAGGAAATGGCGACCCAGACGGATTTCATTGCAGAGAAATGATGCGAAGAATTCAACGCAGAGACGCAAAGGCGCAAAGACGCGATGAGGATCGCGCCGCGTGTGGGGCGTCTTAGGATCATGAACGAAACGGAGAGGGTCGAACAACTTGCCGAATAATGTTGGAACAGTAATTCAAGGGAATCGCCTACCGCACGCAAACAACCTCCTTGCGCCTCTGCATCTTTGCGCTTTTGCGTTAACTTCTTTGAATCGCGCGAAGGATGTTCCCAAATGAAACCTTCCGCCGACGCGATCAAGATCGTTTGTCAAAACCGAAAAGCGCGGTTCCTCTATGAGATTGAGGACACCTACGAAGCGGGATTGGTTCTGAAAGGAACCGAGGTGAAATCGCTACGGCTTGGGCTAGGAAGTTTAACGGAGAGCTACGCCCACGCGCGTGAAGGGGAACTTTTCCTCATCAACTTTCACATCCCGCCCTATGAGCACGGCAACATTTACAACGTCGAAGCGACCCGCAGCCGGAAGCTCCTGCTGCATAAGCGCGAGATCGAAAAACTGATCGGAGCCTCGACACGGAAAGGGTACACGCTCGTCCCGCTCTCGGTTTATTTCAAAAAGGGAAAAGCAAAAGTCGAACTCGGCATCGGACGCGGTAAGAAGGAACACGACAAACGCGACGACATTAAGAAGCGCGAACAGGATCGTGAGATGCGCAGGATTTTTCGGAAGTCGTCGTAAAGTTAAAAGGAGTGTCCTGTGCAGGTGTTGCTTGGATTCAGATTAGCTGCGCTCGTAGTGATCGTGCATTATTTTGGACGCACTCTTCTTGCCGCTCGAACATTTGCGTTACAACCTGAACATCGCATTACACCTGCGGGGTGTTGGTTTTTTTTTCACAAGCATTTTAATCCGCCATTTTTCCGTTGGGCTATCGGAACGCTTGTCATCCTGATGGTTGAACTTGCGATTATTCCATATAGGGTATCCACGTTAATCAGTCCAGACGCGCATTTAAATTTGCAACTTGTTGACGCTGCGCTCATTGGCTTTGGAATTGTGGGCGACGTGGAAATGTCTCTTGTCTGCGTGGTTCTGTGGAGTAGGGTGTGCCAAAAACCATGGCTGCTGACTTTTGTTAGCCTCATAACCGATCTGCCGATGCAGTGGGTCTTTTTTATTGTGCTCAAGATTGTGGGAATTAATCCAAATCCTGAAATCATTTTGAACCAGAGCCGTGTTCACTTGTTTCATCTTGTTTATATGATTGCAAGTGGTGTGTTTCTCATAGCCGTATGCGCGTATATACGCTTGGTGATGGGCGAGCGATGGTTCAAGTCCAAGGAAGAATTGAAATAGAAGTACATTCGATATCGAATGTCTATGTCTTTGTAGTCCCCGAATTGGTGCGTTGGCGTTCGATCCATTCGCGGGCGTGGAAGAGCCGCTCGATGGAGCGTGCGCGTCCGAGTCCCGCGAGCACGTCAAAAATTCCGGGCGACGCGGAACGCCCCGTTAAGGCAAGCCTTAAAGGATGGACGCATTTGCCAAAGCCGATCCCGCGGGATTCCGCCGCCTTGCGGAGAACGGGCTCCAAGTCCGCCGGATCGAATGACGGCGCAGCGGCAAGCTCCCCTTCGAGGCTTGCGAGCAGGTCTTCGGCGCCGGGGACGAGAAAGTGTTTCTTCGCCGCCGCTTCGTCGTATTGATCAATTCGCGCGGCAAAAAAATAGGAGAGGTTCTCGCGGATTTCGGCGACCGTCCGTGCCCGTTCGATTTCCAATCCCACAATCGTCGCGAACCACGGGTCATCGAGATTCTCGCGAGCGATCCCGGCGGCGCGGCATTCCTCGCGGGCAAGTTCGACGACTTTTTCGCGCGGCATCTGACGCAGATAGACGCCGTTCAGCCACTTGAGTTTCACATGATCGAACACGGCGGCAGAGCGGTTCACGCGGTCGAGCGAGAAATTCGCGATGATCGTTTCGCGCGACATGAGTTCGGTCTCGCCATCTAGGCTCCAGCCGAGCAGGGCGAGGTAGTTGAACATCGCGTCAGGAAGAATTCCCTCGCGCGCGAATTCGAGAATGCTCGTCGCGCCGTGCCGTTTGGAAAGCCTTGAGCGGTCGGGACCCTGAATGAGCGGCAGATGCCCAAACTCCGGCGGCTCCCATCCGAGTGCACGATAAATCAAAATCTGACGCGGCGTGTTGGAGAGATGATCGTCGCCGCGGACAATATGCGTGATCCCCATCTCGTGATCGTCCACGACAACGGTCAACTGATAGATGGGCGAACCATCGGCTCGCTGGACGATAAAATCGCCGAGCAGATCGTTCTCGAACGCGCGAGGTCCGCCGATCATGTCGTCGAATTCGACCCGCTCGCCCGCTGCGACGCGAAAACGAATCGTGTGAGATTCGCCCGCCGTGATTCGGCGCGACGCCTCCTCGCGCGGGATGTCTCGACACACGCCGTCATAAACAAAGGGACGTCCATGTGCTGATGCTTTTTCGCGCGATGCCTCCAACTTTTCCTGCGAACAAAAGCAAGGGTACGCCGCGCCAATTTCAGTAAGTGATCGCACGGCGGCGGTATAGTGTTCGCCGCGCTTCGATTGATAAAAGGGTCCCTCGTCCCATTCCAATCCGAGCCACTTGAGTCCGTTCAAAATCACCTCGACCGATTCCTGCGTCGAACGCTCACGGTCGGTGTCCTCGATGCGAAGGATGAACTTGCCGCCGTGACGACGCGCGAGAAGATAATTGAAAAGCGCGGTGCGTGCGCCGCCGACGTGAAGCGTGCCGGTCGGACTCGGCGCGAACCTAAGTCGGCTGGAGGCGTCAAATGGACGGCTCATGAAGGGTTGCCGCGCGCGCGATCCAAACTATCCTTGAGGCTCTGCAGAACGCCTTTGAACTGCGCTTCGTTCTCGCCGGAAGCGTCAATGAGTTTTTCGTGCGCCTCGATCATGAGAACGATCCGCTCGATCTTATCGGCCTCTGGCTCCGCGACAGGAGAAAATTTGTGCGCTTCGCTTTCGGGAACTCCGGCGCGATCGCCCGGCACGCGAATATCGAGAATGAACTTCAATCCCAAATTTTGAAGCAAACTGCGAGTATGCTCCTGCGCATTGACGATAATAACTTTTGTGCCGAGCGTTTTTTGCTGCCGGATCGCGATCCCCGCAAGCACCCCCATAAACGTGCTGTCCATCGTCGGGCATTCGCCTAGGTCAATAATACAACGGGGAGGCCGTCCGGCGTTCGTGTTTGCCGCAACGGCTTCCTTTAGGGCGAGACTGTTTTGATGATTGCCCCTCCCGATGACGCGGATCACGAGAACCTCATCGGGAAGCTGGGCGTAGAGGATGCTTTCCATAAGGCGGGGCGGGGTCAATCCTTCCAACTGTCGCTTTCGACTTTCATCCGCTGCGCGACTCGTTGCGTTTCGCTGGCGGGAGTGCTGATTTCCTCATCCATCGAAAGCTCGATCATCGCTTGCTTGAAATCAATCCGGTCGGTTTGCATTTCGAAGAAGGGTTCGTTGATGGCGGCCTCAATCTGTTTAGTCAAATCGGAGACCTGATAAGGCTTCGGGAGGAAATATTGCGCGCCGATTTTTTCGACGTACTGCCGTTCGCGATCGACGTCCTCCTTATCGGAGGTAAAGACGATCGGCGCGGACTGGAAAAGATAGTTCTTCCGCATCATCATGACAAGCTGATAGCCGTTCATCTTGCTGACCTTCATGTCAATGACGAAGACGTCGGGCTTATATCGCGCCGCGCGTTCGATGGCCTCCATGCCGTCGGCGGCCATGAGGATTTCATACTCGCCGCCGAGCGCCGCACGGATTTCCTTACGGAGACCTTCCTCTTCCTCGACGACGAGGATTCTAACCTTCATGGGAGGCGGCGCGGGAGCCGCTTTTGCGGCCACCATAGGCCGAGGCGCCGGGGGAGGTTCGGGAGGCCTCGAATCGGCGGGCGTGGGTGTGGGCGGCGCTGGCGTGCGTCCGATGACCGGGAAGCGCTTTTCCTCAAGCGGAGGCGACGCCCGGTGGTCTTTTTTCGGACGGGATAGTTTGGCGGGCGCCGGTTCGGACGGCGCTTGGACCGCGTGGGCCGTAGTTGCCTGTGCCGCCGCTCGCGCCCGCGCGCCCGTTCCAG
>CAZPIK010000150.1:0-9681 GCA_964586185.1 uncultured Candidatus Sumerlaeota bacterium
TGGGCGACTAGCTCAATTGGTAGAGCAGCAGACTCTTAATCTGTTGGTTTAGGGTTCGAGTCCCTAGTTGCCCACCACTCCATTGCTTCCTTCCACGATAAAGCTGATAACGCTATCCCGGCAGCGGTGGACGTTTGAGGTCGCGGCGCCAGATGGTTTCGCCATCGGCAAGGCCTGCCTTTGCGGCCTGTGCGGCGGCCCAGCGCCCCAGCACGAAAAAAAGATCGGAGAGCCGATTCACGAACGGTATGACGCTATCGCCGACCGGTTCGAGATCGGCGAGCGATTGAATTCTCCGTTCGGCGCGACGGCAGACGACGCGGCATTGATGAAGCGCGAGAGCAAGTTCGCCGCCGCCGGGAAGCACGAAATCGGTAAGCGCGGGCAGTGAAGCGTTATAGGCGTCAATCAACTTTTCCAAATCAGTGACGTCGCGCGCTTGAATCAAAGGCATATTCTCCCAGCGGTCTTGGATGCAGGTCGCCAAATCGCCGCCCAGCGTAAACAGCAGATTTTGAAGATATATTAGGTGATCGCCGAGCAGCTTGAGATCGCGCGACATCGTTTTCTTGGAACCTTTGACCTTTCGGGTCTTTAACGTTTCGAGCGTGTTCGCGAGGGCTTCTCTCGCGCGCCCCATGGCGACGGATAGCTCATCCACCGTGCCGTAAGATTCGATCCGGGGGTGGTGCTTTTTGAGCATTTGTCCGCCGACGAGGCGCGTGGTTCCCTTGTCGCCTGTGCGGGTATAGACCTTAGTGATTCGGAGTGTGGATTTTTTTCGGCTCATGATAAATGAACAATACGAAGTCTATGCGCGATTCCCAATCGTTTTCGCGCGATGGATGCACATCCGATTTCTGTCGCGTCCATTGGAGCAATCATTTCCGTCGCCCTCGTCGAGGGCTTGCATTATAAAACGCTCGTGCATTTCTAGCAGGCCGTTGAAAAAGGCATTGTGGCATGGGCGTCCCGCCCATGAATGGCTGAATTTCCTAAGAAAATCATGGGCAAGATGCCCATGCCACATTTCAAAATCCCCTTTTTCAACGGCCTGCTAGCGTTCGCTGCGCTCACGCTTCGCTTTATTTCGACACACTCTCACGAGGGTTGAATGTGCCCACCCGCAGCTTGCATCCCTTGCACCGGAGGGAATCAAGAGGTACACTACTCGCCATGATGAATTGGACAGAGTGCCCTGCCGTTGAGCGCCACGCGGACCGAGTAAGTGGCGCGTGGGTGTTTCGTGGAACCCGCGTTCCAGTCAGCGCCCTGTTTGACAATTTGGAGGATGGCGCGTCGGTGGACGATTTTCTTGAGTGGTTTCCCGGCGTTCAGCGCACACAGGTCGAGGCCGTGTTGGAACACGTCGGCGCGAGCCTCAAGGTTGGGGCGGGTGCGTGAGGATTCTATTCGATCAAGGCACGCCCGCACCGCTCCGGCGACATCTCCATCCCCATGAAGTGGATACCACGGCGGAACGCGGTTGGTCGGTCATGACCAACGGCGATCTCCTTAAAGTCGCCGAGCGCGAGGGCTACACAGTTTTCGTCACCACCGATCAGAATTTGAAATACCAGCAGAACATGACGGGGCGACGCATGGGGATCGTCGTGATCATGTCCGCGTCATGGCCGCGCATTCAACAGCGCATTCCCGAAGTGCTCGCGGCCATTAACAAGGCTGCTGCGAGCGGCTATGAAGAAGTGCGAATCTAGTCGCTATCAAACGTGACCGCAGATTGAAACGCTTCTCCCCGAAATACCGATTTTCGAATGGGTAAGCACCACCGAATTTCTCGTCGGTAATTATGGATCGGCGGCGGAATTCAACGGGATGAATTACTAATTCGGTAAGCGTCACCGAAAATTCGGACGGGGGCGGAATTCAACCAGATGAATTACTAATTCGGTAAGCGTCACCGAATTTCCCGGTTAACGGCGCGCTCCAAGAAGTGCCATTGGCATTGGTCGCACGAACAAATTTTAGATTTCCCGAGGTGTCGCTATATGAAACCGCCGGATTGCCGTTCACTATGGCTAGTGAATTGTATTGACCGACGTTCCCAGCAGTATCAATGGTGAGAAGCGTACCCCAAGCCGTTCCTGAAGCATTCGAAGCACGGACATATTTCAGATCGCCGTTGGTCTGGTCGTAGTATGAATCGCCGGGTTTCCGTTGACGATTGCAAGAGAAGTGTGGCTTCCCACGACCCCAGTACCCGTACCTGTATCAACAAACGAAGTCGTCCACTGCGCCCCAGCGTTACATACGCAAAATAGAAACAGTAAGAGCGCCGAGTATTTGAAGTGTCGATTGGATTTCGGGGACGCTAAGATTTCGAGGACGCTTGACCCATTAAAAATTCCAGCCCATGCGAACCACGGGCGGGACGCCCGTACCACGTTTCTTAAACACGCTTTTCGGAAATGGGCGGTGAGTTTATTTAGAGAGAGAGAAGCAAAAGCCGCGCGGGAATCGTGGACTCGGTCACTTGCCGATGAAGCGATGATCACGGGCGGGAAGCCCGTGCCACCTTGAGGACACCGGGAAGGTCGCGGCTCGTGAACCGGGGAAGAATTCATTGCTTTCATCCCTACTTGCGTTTGATTCTTTAAACCGTCGTCGGAAAGTCAAGCGGGCAAATACGTCGGAGCGCATCTCAAAGTTGTCGCACGTCGGAAAATGAATTCAATGTGGGAGTCGTTCTCCGAGTGACGATTTTTCTAAGGATCGGCGGTCGGAGACCGCCTCCCACATTAACAAAGCACGAATCCACGCGATCTGCCGATGACAAAAATGAGATGCGCCCAATACGTTGCGTGCGATTTCGGCTTCAAATTTTCTGTTGGCGTCGAAGATGAAGCATGATAGCATCTCGCCGTTTGGGTACGCGAAACCGCAAACGCGGAGACTCCTCCGCGCGGAACCACTTGAAAATGAACGATTGGACTCCACCGAAGCTCCGACCTCTACCGAAAGGGAACCTTTCCCATTCGATTCGGCGCAGGGTCTTTCCAACTTCATCTCCGGTTTCAAAACCCATCAACGTATCGGCCCCCTAAACCCAAGCGGGGCCGTTTTTTTTGCCCGGGAGGCATCACACCATCACATGTCTGCTACCATGACCGTCACCGAAACTGCCGAGTCGAAGTCCGTGAGCCAACCCATCGTCAATGATGTGGTGATCGCCGTCGCGACCTCGAATGGAACCGGGAGCCAATCGGCCAACCTGATTCTGATGCGCTCGATCTTCAATATGGGGATTCCCGTCAGCGGAAAGAACATGTTCCCCTCGAATATCCAGGGGCTTCCGACGTGGTTCACGATCCGCGCGAATCAAGCCGGATGGACCGCGCGCCGTCGCGATTCCGATATTTGTATCGCGATGAATGCGGAATCCGCCGCCGAGGATATCGCCTCGCTCAAGCCCGGCGCGATTCTAATATTGAATGAAAGCCTGAAGCCTTTTTTGAATCGAGAAGATTTACAGACATATATTGTTCCGTTCGACAAGCTCGTCGTGGATGTTTGCAAGGTCGGCGCGCTGCGCAAGATGGTCGTCAATATCATGTACGTCGGAGTGATTGCGTATATCCTCGATATGGACATGGAAGACATCAAGGCGGCGGTGGATAAGCAGTTTAAGTCCAAGCCCAAGGCCGCCGAGACGAACAAGGAAGCGGCGGTTTACGGTTACAATTGGGCGAAAGAGAATTTGAAAAAGCAGACCAAGTACGCCCTCGTCAAATCGAATGCGACCGAAGGAAAAATCGTCATCGAGGGGAATCAGGCGGGCGCGCTGGGACTCCTCTTCGGCGGCATCCAAGTCGTCGGATGGTATCCGATTACTCCGAGCAGCAGTTTGGCTGAGTCGCTCATTGATTATCTGGACGAGTATCGCCGCGACGAGGATGGCAAGGCGACCTACGCCGTCATCCAAGCCGAAGATGAACTCGCTTCGATGGCCATCGTCGTTGGCGCAGGATGGGCTGGCGCGCGCGCGGCGACGACGACCGCTGGCCCCGGCATCTCGCTGATGTCCGAACTCGCGGGACTCGCTTACTTCGCCGAAATCCCCGGCGTCATCATTGACGTTCAGCGCGTCGGACCGAGCACCGGACTTCCGACCCGCACCTGCCAGAGCGACGTGCTGAAGGCCTACAATCTTTCGCACGGCGATTGCCATCATCCGCTTTTGCTGCCGGGCAACGTCGCGGAGTGCTACGAGTTTTGTGCCGAGTCGCTGAATCTCGCCGAACGACTTCAGACGCTCGTCTTCGTCATGATGGACCTTGATCTCGGCATGAACAATTGGATGTCCGAACCGTTCAAGCCGCTTGCAAAGCCGATTGATCGCGGCAAAGTGCTTACGGCGGAGCAACTCGAAAAGATCGGCCAATTCCAACGCTATAAGGACGTGGATGGCGACGGCATTTGCTATCGCACGCTTCCGGGGACGAACCATCCCAAGGCGGCGTACTTTACGCGCGGAACCGGTCACACCGAAGCGGCGACTTATTCGGAAAAGCCGCACGATTGGCAGAACAACATGGAGCGGCTCGCGAAGAAGTTCGACACCGCCCGCAAGCTGGTTCCTGCGCCGATCATTAAGACTTCGCCCGGCGCGGAGATTGGCATCATTGCATATGGTTCGAGCGATCCCGCCGTCGAGGAAGCGCGGCATATGCTGAGCACGGAGGAGGGAATCGAAACCGATTACCTTCGCATTCGCGCCTTGCCCGCCGATACCATCGTCCGCGATTTCATCGCATCGCATCGCGTGACGTATCTCGTCGAGCAAAATCGCGACGCGCAGTGCGCCTCGATCCTTCAGCTCGATTACCCGCACCTCGCGACCAAAATTTCGAGCATCCTGCACTTTAACGGTTTGCCGATTGACGCTCAATCCATCGTGGAAGGCGTCCTTGCCCACGAATCCAAGGAGAATGGAAAATCATGACCACCGAAGCCACACCCGCTCCCGCCGCAGCCCCCGCGCCGAAGCTGAATCGCTTGGGGCTTGAAATCAAATCGTATCGCGGCGGCGAATCCACGCTCTGCGCCGGATGCGGCCACGACTCCATCACGAAGTCCATCATTGACTCGTTTTTTGAGTTGGGCGTCGAGCCTTATCGTCTTGCGAAGCTTTCCGGCATCGGTTGCTCAAGCAAAACGACGGCTTACTTCCTCAGTCAATCGCACGGGTTCAACGCGGTGCACGGTCGCATGGCCGCGCTCGCGACCGGCGTCAATGCCGCCAACCGTACGCTCATCAACGTCGGCGTCAGCGGCGATGGCGACACCGCTTCGATTGGTCTCGGCAATTTCCTTCACATGATCCGTCGTAATGTCCCGATTGTTTACATCATCGAGAACAACGGCTGCTACGGCCTCACGAAGGGGCAGTTCTCCGCGACCGCCGACAAGGGTTCGGTTCAGAAGGGCGGCGCGGTGAATCAGATGGCTCCGATAGATTGCTGCGCGCTGGCCATCGAGATGGGTTGCGGATACGTCGCGCGTTCGTTCTCGGGTGATTTCAAGCAGGTTGTCGCGCTTTTGAAAGGCGCGATTGCTCACGGCGGCGCGGCGCTGGTGGATATCGTTTCGCCCTGCATCACCTTCAACAACCACGAAGGCTCGACGAAGAGTTATAAGTACGCCAAGAGCCACGAGGAACCGCTGCACGACCTTGGCTTCACGCCCTATTTCGAGGAAATCAAAGTTGAGATGGAGCCGGGAACTTCAAAGTTGGTTGAGCTTCACGACGGCTCGAAGATCACGCTCAAAAAGCTCTCGCACGAATACGATCCAACCTCGAAGATGGAAGCGCTCAAGCTGCTTCATCGCGATCAGGCTGCGACCGAATTCTTTACCGGCTTGCTTTATTACAATGGAAACACGATGGCCGCCGATCAGCAGATGAACTTGATCGCAGAGCCGCTGGCGACGATGGCCAGCTCGCGCTTGCGTCCTTCCGATCAGGCGCTCGGCGAAATTATGGAGCGGTATAAATAGAAGAAATTTTCGCGTAGGAAAATATAGGTCCTATGGGTCGCATGAGTCCTATAGGACCTATTTCTTTTAAGGCGCGTCGTCCAATGCCGCGATGCCCGGCAGAATTCGTCCTTCCAAAAACTCCAATGAAGCGCCTCCGCCGGTCGAAACGTGCGAGAGCTTTTTGGCGACGCCAAATTGCTCCGCCGCCGCCGCCGATTCGCCGCCGCCAACAATCGTCACTGCGCCGCTCTTGGCCAAGGCTTCGGCGATTTCGCGCGTCCCTGCTGCAAATGGAGGCATTTCAAAAACACCCATCGGGCCGTTCCAGATAATGGTTCCTGCGCGCGCGATTTCATCCGAATAAAGCCGAATGGTCTCCGGTCCGATGTCGAGTCCCAGCCAACCGGCGGGCATTGCATCCGCGCGGACGATTTTTGTCGCGGCATCGGCGGCAAATTTATCGGCGACGACGCAATCCACGGGCAGGAGAAATTTGACTCCGCTTCGTTCAGCTTCGGCGAGAATATCCTTGGCGGTTTGAAATGTTTCCTCTTCGAAAAGGCTGGCTCCGATTTCGTGTCCTTGCGCTTTCAAAAAGGTGAAGGCCATTCCGCCGCCAATGGCGATGGCGTCCACTTTTTTCATGAGGTGATTCAGCACTGAAATCTTGCTCGAAACTTTTGCGCCGCCCAGAAGGGCAAGTTCGGGGCGCTTGGGATCGGTCAGCGCGCCGCCCAAAAATTTCAGTTCTTTCTCGATAAGAAGTCCCGCCGCGCAGGGCTTTAGATGATGCGTGATCCCTTCGGTCGAAGCGTGAGCGCGATGCGCCGTTCCAAAAGCGTCATTGACGTAAACTTCAGCGAGCCGCGCGAGTTCAATTGAAAACGCCGGATCGTTTTTCTCCTCCTCGGCGTGGAAGCGGAGATTTTCGAGCAGCAATACTTCACCCGACTTCAGCGACGTGGCCTTTGCAACCGCCGCTTCGCCGATGCAATCATCCGCGAATCCAACGGTTATCCCGAGCAATTCGCTCAGACGCTTCGCCACGGGTTGCAGACTCATCTTGGGATTCGGCTTGCCCTTGGGTCTGCCCAAATGCGAGGCGATGACGAGCGAAGCCCCTTGATCACGAAGCAATTTGATCGTGGGCAACGATTCCGTCATGCGCCGGTCGTCGGCGATTTCCCCCGATTCGCTAAGCGGCACGTTGAAATCAACGCGGAGAAATACTCGTTTTCCTTTGGCTTCAAGATTTCGGACGGACAATTTCTTATACATTATTGGTATTCCGTTTCTTTCGTGTTGGTAGGTCGGGTCTTCGACCCGACGTCGGCCCCATCAGCCGACCTACTATAAAGAATTGATCAGGGACTTGCTGGTTTTTCAGCTTCGACAATGAGCGTCGCGGGCGTTTCAAAATCGGTCTCGTGTTCAATCTTGAGGCATTCCTCAAACAGTTTCGGGTGTCCCGTTTCGCGCATCGGCAGGCAGGTTCGGATCCTTACGAAACCCGCATTGCGCATCAGTTCCTCCAAATAGGAAAAAGTCAAAATCGTCAAATGCTCTCCGCGACAGAAAATGAAATTCTCCAGCTTACCTCCGAGGCTTTCGCGGCGATCGGGGAAATCGCCGAACCATGACGCATCTTTCTCGGCAAATTTCTTGATCGCCGAATCGCCGTTCGGTCCGCCGACGCGATAAACTCCACCCGGAGCAAGACAGCGAAACGCATCGTGAAAATGAAATGCGAGATCGGGCAAATGTTCGACGACGTGATGCGAGTAGATCGCCTGCAGAGTCGAATCGCGAAACGGCAGCGCGTTACGAAGATCGGACCACACGTCGCATTTTCCCGTGAACATGTTCGCGTCCACGTTGATCCAGCCGGTGAGATAGTTTTTCTGTCCAGGACCGAGATGCGCCATTGCTCCCGCCTTACGCGGCGCACGGAAGTTGCGATAGAACCACCCGTTAATCCTCATGGCCGGACCCGCGAGCGCATAAAAAACCGATTTGGATTCGCGTTTCATCATGTCGCGCACACCTCGCGAATTTGTAGCATGATCGCCGGGAAAAAATCCCCAAAATCGGTTTGTCCTTTTCTTTTCACCCCTCGCCGACTAAGCTGGCGTTACTGGTTCGGAGTGCGTCATGTCCAAGAAATCTGAGAACGCCAAGCCCCAAGGTTCCATGTCGGAGCCGCCGCAATTTACCGGCGACCCCAAGCCGGGGATGATCGTGGGTGGGATCATCGGCGCGGGGTTGGGCCTTGCTTTCGGCACGCTTTCCAAAATTACCGATCTCAGTTTGGGTCCGATTCCAAGCGGCGCCGTCGGATTGGCTTTTGGGGCTGCGTTTGGCGCGGTGTTGGGCGGCTACTCCGCGATCATCGGCAAGGGAATGTTGACCCCAAAGGCCGCGCTCGGTTTCGCCATCGGTTTTGGAATCATGTTCATTGGGCGTTGGGCGGACGACACCGGCAAGGGCTACGACAACATGGCGGTCGCGATGGATATCATCTGCGGCGGAATTTTTTGGGGGACGTTTGGAGCCATCGTCGCCGCGTCGGGAATTCTTGACGACGACGGCAAGAAAAACGAGGAAGCTCCGCGTGATTCTCAATCGAAACTTGACGAAGAAAACGTCGGGCACGAGGGTGGCTGAGGCCACGCTGACCCAATCAACAAGAAATCAACGCAAAGGCGCAGAGACGCAAAGGCGCAATGAGGAACACCCTTCTTTCAAGGTGGATTTGGGTGATGAATGTTGTTTATCGGAATATGTTTCCGAAGAATTCGGGTATTACGTGGGTTAGAGTAGTTCTCTACAGTTTTGTCCGAGTTTTGAAAAATGCCTCGAAGAGGCATCGGCCTCCAGCCCAAGGTTGGCGAGCGAAGCGAAGCCTACCTTGGGTACGGATGTGCGCGTCTTGCAACCTCAACGAGGTTGCGGCCCGTGGCGACGACTGCCGGAACCTCTTCGAGGTTCGAATCATGCACTCCGCTTACCCCATGTAGTCGCTTCGCTCCAACATGGGGCTGAAGGCCGCAGCCTCTTCGAGGCTGCAATTAGGATCGGTCACGGCAGGACAAACTTTTCGAACACCGCTCTAGTTCTCTTTTTCTGTATTCTCACTCGGCAGCCTGAGTGGTACGCTGAATTTAATGCGGCTCATTGTTGAATTCTCAGCTTGAGATTGACCAGTGCTTCCCACTGTGAAAGTACCAAGAAAAACGCCAATACCGCCTTTGGTGCCCGTGCCTTCCATTGCAGTGAGTGCGACATCGAACTGAACAATCACGGCCTGACCATTCTTCGTGTGCATCATGCCTTGTTTCGCTGCTGAATCAAAGTCAGTTAGAAGGTAGGGGTTTACCTGTGCGCCATGCGACTTAATACGTTCTTGTGCGTCCGTTACTCCCTCCACCACTTGAGTGAGTGTCTCTGCAACGAATTCTTTAAGATTCATTCGAGTACTCCTTTATGCAGACATCCTTGTCCGTGCTCGAATTTCAATCAATCGCTTCATGACGTGATCCAGTGATATGGATGTTCCTCGTACGCCGAATGCGTCGTGGAGATTTTCGTAGAGCGCAAAAAGTTTTTTGTAAGTCTCATGCGCCGCAGGATCGGGAGTGAAAACGCGGTCGCTCATTCCCGTCATGTGGGCTGTTGCTTCGG
>CAZPIK010000151.1:0-9557 GCA_964586185.1 uncultured Candidatus Sumerlaeota bacterium
TTGCGAAGATTTTCCCGGATTTCGGTAAAATGATCCAAACACTCTCGGATATGATCAAGATTATGATAGGCGCGACTTGCGCCTGAGTACCGATCGAAAACGTCGCTGGCAACACCAGCAGCATCGCACATTGGAGCGTTGCGCGAAAGGAGCTCGACCATTTGCCGTTTCAACTTTTCCATAATATTACCCGAATGAAATCTTTGAATGGTTCTTTGGATCGTATCCGCGCACGGTGGCAGCGAATTCCGCGCGGATGTCGCGCAAATCGCTTTCGCGGTCGCGGGCGAGCCAAAGTCGCTCAAAATCTTTCGCAAGAACTTGGATTTCGGCCTTCAGTTTGTTCGGATCGCCATGATTGTGATTGAACCAAAGCGCGCGTTTGCAGGCGTGGGCTGCGAGCTGCGCTCCAAGAAGCCATTCCTCGCGGATCGTTTCAAGCATTCCATCGCGACGATGTATCTTGTTTAACAATGCGGCGGCGCGCTCGGCGTTCTTCAATGCGCGAACGAAGCCGCCTTTCTTGATCTTATTGTATTCTGGAATCTCTTTCACGACGCCGAGCCGCAAGGGGCTTACGGGAAAGGGACCGGTCAGAAACATCCTTTCGGGCGAAGTGTTCTTGATCTCGACGCCAAAATCGCGACTCAAATTCCCCAGCAATCGGAGCGGTTCCAAAAACTCCATCGCGTCGTCGTCAAGCGCAAGCGAACAAAATCGCTCGTCGAATTCTTTCTCGGCGGCAGCATCGGGTTTGGCTCGCCACGCACAATCGGCGCCGTAGGCAATCGCCCAAAAGGATTGGCTCAAAAAATTATAGTGTCCGTTGTCGCCCCAGGTGGTGAGGAGAAATCCTGTGGAACCCGCCGCGACGCCCGCCTTGGCGAATTCGCGGATATTGACCCGCGCGTTTTCCTTCCGAAAAAAGAAACTGTTCCACGAACTCGTGCCGGGGCAAACCCAATGCTCGCGGCCCGCCTTTCGCGCCGGTTCGAGCCGTTTGCGGTATCGTTTTTCCTCGCCCCCCGCCTCGTATTCCCAAAGGAGCAGCACAACATCCTTCGGAATTTCCGGAACAAGATCGGGATACTTTTCAATGATGTCGCCCCAGAACATCATCCGGCGACCGTGCTTGCGAACGAGCTTATGAACTTTTAATAAATGCCCCAAATAAACGCGGCCCAGCCCGATTTTTTCCGTGAGCGGTTTGCTCTTGCCGCGACCCAAATCCCATGTTTCATCGCAACCAACGTTAAAATATGGACGATGAGAAAAATTCGGCAGGAAATCTTTATAGAGCTCTTCCAATAATTTGTATGTCCCAGATTCAACGGGCGAAAGGGTCCAGCCTCCGCGAAACTCGCTCTCGGCTAAATGATGATATTTCTTATGCTTTAAAATATGCGCGGCGTGACCGAACGATTGAAGGTTCGGCGCGAACTCGATCCCATTCGCGCGACAATACTTGTCGAGTTTTTTCAGTTCAACGGCGGAAATAGGCGAGTGCCCCTTGCCCAGCAGCGGATGCTTCTTAAACGCGTAGGTATGCTCGATGTATAGTTGGAAGTGGTTATATTTAAGGACGCGCAGGAGGTCCACGAGCGCGAAGAGCGTTTCAAGTTTTGGAACCCGTCCGCGCGATATATCGAGCATAAACCCGCGATGCTCAAAATCGGGCGCGTCGGTGATCTCCATGCACGGAAGCGCAATTGCCCCTTTCGCTTCGTTTGCGTATTGCCGCAGCAATTGCGTGAGCGTGAGCAATCCGTAATCGAGACCTCGTTGATCCGACACTCGCAGTTGGATCCCGCTCGGTCGAATAGAAAGCCGGTATCCTTGCGAAGCAATCGAGGCATCCCGCACGGCCTTGAGCGGCAGCTCATCCTTCACATCGCCAGCCGGCGCAGCAATAATGAGTTGGCTCCCGCGTGGGTCGAGCTTCATGGATTTGGGCTGGGGAATGAGATAAGGTAGCGTTTGTTTCATGATGACCTCGCCGCGCGATTTAACCCGATCTCGCCGCGATAGGAAACTGGATTTGACGCGCAAGGCCGAGGAAAAGAAATTAACGCAAAGGCGCAGAGGCGCAAAGTTGCAATGAGGTTTACTTCACCTGACGGGCGCACTTGGATAATGAACGTATTCGGCTGAAACCAATTTGGAGGAGAATGAATTCGATGCAAACTAGAATGAACAACGGAAATGAAGGGGTTTGCCGCGTACGCGCAAATGCCCTCTTTGCGCCTCTGCGTCTCTGCGCCTTTGCGTTAATTTCCTTTTTCACTGTAAATGCAATTCGCGCCGCTGATTGGCCGCAATGGCGCGGCCCTAACCGCGATGGCGTCGTACCCGATTCCAAACTTCCCGACCCGCTACCGAAGGAATTGAAAACCGTCTGGCGCGTTGAAATCGGCGAGGGGTATTCATCCCCCATCGTCGTCGGCGACCGAGTCTTCATCATGACGCGACAGGCAAACGAAGAAGTCTGCCTCGCGCTCGACGCTGCGACGGGTAAACAAATCTGGCGATATGGCTACGATTGCCCGTTCTCCGTTCATTCTGCGGCGGTCGGCGCGGGTCCCGGACCCAAGGCGACGATGGCGCATGGCAATGGACGGCTTTTTGCGTTTGGTATTACCGAAGTTCTGACCTGCCTCGACGCGGAGACGGGCAAGCTCATTTGGCAGCACGATTTCAGCAAAGAGTTCAATTCTTACTGGCCGGAGACGGGCGCATCGGGGTCGCCGCTGCTCGTGGATGGACTCTGCATCGCGCAAATCGGAAAGGAAAACGAGGGCGGCATCCGCGCGTTCGATCAGGCGACGGGCAAGGAAATCTGGGCAACTCCGGGCGATGGTCCGAGTTACGCCGCGCCGGAATTGATGCCCAGCATTGACGGACAGCTAATCGTTACATTCACCCAGGGGTCGCTAATCGGCGTCGATCCCCACTCGGGCAAGCTGCATTGGAAGTGGCCTTTTAAAACAAGCTACAATCAAAACATCGTTTCGCCCGTAGCCTACAAGCATTTGGTAATTTTTGCGGGAACCGAACAGCCCATCACCGCAATTTACGTAATGAACATGATCAGACCCGAGGGGACTATTGGCGCGGGGGATACTTATTATCCGATCGGCCTCCAGTGGGAGAACAAGGAACACTCCTCCTATATGAATTCTCCTGTTCTGATTGGTGACCGCTTGTTTTTCTTTTCCGAAAAAAAGAAAGGGGTGTTGGTGTGCTTGGATCCCGCCAATGGCAAAACATTATGGGAATCGGAACCGCGACTCGGCGAATACGCAACGCTCATCGTTTACGACGGGAAGCTGCTCATGCTGACTGATGACGCGAAACTGCGGCTCATCGAAGTCTCCGGCGAGAAATGCGTAGAATTGGCCGTGTGGGAAACCGCGCCGAGTTCCGTCTGGGCGCATCCGGCTGTTGTCGGCTCAGCGATTTACATCAAGGATTTGAAACACATATCGCGGCTGGAGTTTTAAGATCAGGCGATGGCCTGCATCGAATTAACGAATTCCCTACCCGACATCGGAGCGGGGAGCGGCTTTCCGTCCGATTCATAAATATGGATCGTCTCTTCGACGATTTCGCAGAGTTCATCGAAAACGGTACGAGAGTCGGAACCGTGGCATCCGCCGTAGAATAGTTCCGGGCAACTACCGATGTAGCAGGCGTCTTCATCCGACCATTCCACAATTTTGACGTATTTGTCGCCCGGCAACATTTTCAAACCTCCAGCGCGCAGCAGACGTTCAATTCCTTCGCGGCCTTCACGTCGTCGAGTCGTCCGAGCGCGAGGTCGTTCGGCGCGTGAATCAATTTTTCCTTGTCCTCCTCGATCTCGCGGCGGATTTGCGTCATGACCTCGACGAATCGGTCGAGCGTTTCCTTGGTTTCGTTTTCCGTCGGCTCGATGAGCAGGCACTCGGGCACGAGCAGCGGGAAATAGACCGTTGGCGCGTGGATGCCGAAATCGAGCAATCGCTTGGCGACGTCGAACGCCTTTACACCGAGTTGCCGCGCCTCTTTTTTCATCGTTAAGATGAACTCGTGTTTGCAAGGCGCGGGGTAGGCCGCCTCGTAGATTTTAGAGAGCCGCGCCAGAAGGTAATTCGCGTTCAGGACGGAGTTCGTCGCGATATCGCGAAGCCCCTGCGCCCCTTGCAGCCGCGTATAAGTGTAAGCGCGGATCAATACCCCCGCATTGCCGTAAAACGCGTGGAGTCGTCCGATGCTTTTCGGCGGATCGGCAAACGCAAAAGTCCCGTCGGCATTTTTCTCGACGTGCGGCGATGGGAGATAAGGAGCGAGGTCCTCACGCACGGCGATGGGTCCCGCGCCGGGTCCGCCGCCGCCGTGGGGCGTCGAAAAAGTTTTGTGCAGATTGAGATGCACAACATCAAAGCCCATATCGCCCGGTCGCGCGCGACCGACGATGGCGTTTAGGTTCGCTCCGTCGTAATAAAGCAACGCGCCCGCCTCGTGAACCATCCGCGAAATTTCCAAAATATCTTTTTCAAAAAGTCCGCAGGTGTTTGGGTTGGTCAGCATGAGCGCGGCGGTTGTGCCGTCGAGCGCGGCCTTAAGCGCGGCCAAATCCACGCAGCCATCCGCGCCCGATTTCACCGTTTTGACTTTGAATCCGGCCATCGCCGCGCTTGCGGGGTTTGTGCCGTGCGCGCTATCGGGAACCAGAATAACATCGCGTCCCGTTTTTCGTTCGTCGTGCCAGCGGTGGATCATCGCGACCCCGGCGTATTCTCCTTGCGCTCCGGCGACTGGCGTTAGCGAAACATGCGGAAGTCCGACGACCTCGGCGAGCATCTGCTGCAATTCATGAAACACCGAAAGCGTCCCTTGAATATCCTGCGATTCCTGATACGGATGCGCGCCTGAAAATCCGGGCATCGCCGCCGCCGCCTCGCACGCGCGCGGGTTGTATTTCATTGTGCAAGAGCCAAGCGGATAGAAATTCGTATCAATTGAAAAATTCTTCTGCGAGAGCTGCGTATAATGTCGCACGGCTTGCGGTTCGGATACTTCGGGGAGCGCGGCGGATTTCACCCTGCGGAATTTCTGCGGCAGACGCGCAAGTGGATCAGATCCTTTGGGCAACAAGGGCAGCGGCGTTCCCTCGCGACCGGGATGGCCTTTCTCGAAGATGAGTAGCTCGCCCGGCGCAGCGGTTTCGGCGAAGTGATTCGCGCCGCACGATTGGCCGTTGGCGTTCGCGGATTTCGGGGATTCCATTTCGGGGGTTTTGATAGTCATGATCGTTTACTCCACGCATTTCTTCGCGGCGGCGAGATAAGTTTCAAGATCGGAATCGAGTTTTGTTTCTGTTGCACAGACGATCAGCCAATGGGGATCGAACGCGCCGAGTTTATTCGCGGGGAGACCGGCGAGAATTCCGTTCGCGCGCATCTTTGAGCAGAACTCCTGCGCGGAAATCGGCAGCTTGACGGTAAACTCATTGAAAAACGGCGCATCGGAAACCGGCGCAATGCCTTTGATTTTCGTAAGACCGTCAAAAAGTCGCCCGGCGTGGTCGAGATTCAGTTTTCCCAATTTTTCGAATCCGGTTTTGCCGATGAGCGAAAGCCAGAGTGTTACCATCGTCGCGCAAAGTCCCTGATTGGTGCAGATGTTGGATGTCGCCCGTTCTCGTCGGATATGTTGTTCGCGTGTTTGGAGCGTCAGGACGAATCCGCCACGTCCCTCATGATCTTCCGTTCTTCCGACGATCCGCCCCGGCATTTTGCGCATATGTTCCGATTTCGTTGCGAAGAAACCGGCGTAAGGCCCGCCGAAATTCATCGGAAGCCCGATGGGTTGCGCTTCGCCGACGACGATGTCCGCGCCCCACTCTCCCGGTGGCGAAAGAACCGAAAGGCTCATAGGATTCGTGGCAACGACGACGAGCGCGCCCGCTTCCCTTGCCGCCTGAATCGCGGAATCCATCTCTTCAATAAATCCAAAGAAGTTCGGACGCTGTATGATAAACGCGGCGGCTTCGGCGAAATTGGAATTTCCTTTTGTTATATCCAATAATTCGATCCCCTGCGGTTTCGTGTACGAAACCACCACCTCGCGATAGGCCGGATGAACGGCCTCGGCAAAGATAACTTTCGAGCGCCCCGTCACGCGCACAGCCATAATAACCGCCTCGGCCAACGCGCTCGCGCCGTCATACATCGAGGCATTGGCGACATCCATGCCTGTCAGCGCGCAAATCATGGATTGAAACTCAAATATGATCTGCAGCGTCCCTTGGCTCGCTTCGGCTTGATAGGGAGTGTACGCCGTTAGAATTTCCCCGCGCTGGGCAATTGCATTTACGGCGGAAGGAATAAAATGGTCATAACATCCCGCGCCGATAAAACTGGCGTAAGCCGTCGCGGCGGGGCGATTAAGCGCTGACCACTCGCGCATGAGCCGAAGCGTTTCAAATTCCGAAAGCGCGTCGGGTATGGCGGGAGCGCTCCCTAATCGGACCTTTGCCGGAATATCGGCAAAAAGCTCCTCAACGTCGGCAACGCCGATGAAATCAAGCATTTCCCGCGTGTCGCGTGCTGTATTGGCAATATAGGCCATGACGATTTATCCTTTCATCCCTCGGCGCAGGTTTTCAAATAAGTAGTCTGATCCATAAGGGATGAGGCATCAGCCCCTGCCGCCGGTTCGATCTGAAATAACCAACCGCCCGCGTAAGGGTCTTGGTTTATTTTTTCGGGCGCGTCGGCAAGTGATTTATTATAGATTGTTACCTTCCCCGCAATCGGAGCATAAACCGATGCCGTTGCTTTACATGATTCAATCACGCATACTTCGTCGCCCGCCTGAACCTCCTTGGGGCCCGCAGGGAATTCGACATAAACAATATCCCCCATTTGCGATTGAGCAAAGTCGCTGATACCAACTTTGCGAACCGCGCCTTCCGGTTCGATCCACTCGTGCGATTTGGCGTATTTGAATGCGTCTTTTCCCATTATGGTTCTCCTTTAATCAGATTTTTCATTACATCTTTGAAGCTCTGTAAAAAGGGGGCTTCACAATCGTTGCCTTGGTTGTTGATCCGCCGCCCAACTCGATCTCGGCCATGCTACCTTCAAGCGCAAAACCCACTTCAAGATAACCCAGCGCAATCGGGCGGTTCAGCGAGGGAGAAAAGCCACCGCTAGTTATATGCCCAATTTCATAACCGGATACGGTAATCGCATTCTCATGCCGTGGAATTCGGCGACCTTCGGGTAACAGACCAACCAACTTCTGCTTAACCCCCCTCGCCTTAACTTGTTTCAGCGATTCCAACCCGGAAAAACTTTTTTTATCCAAATTAACAACCCAACTGAGTCCCGCTTCAAGCGGATTGTTATCACTCGTAAAATCCTGACCCGATAAACAGTAACCCATCTCAAGTCGCAATGTATCCCGAGCGGCCAATCCGCAGGGACGCCCGCCCGCCGCGACCAATTCATTCCACAGCCTGGGAGCCATTTCAGGTGAACATAACAATTCGCATCCCGGTTCGCCTGTATATCCCGTTGAAGAAAAGATAATGTCTGCGCCTTTATGTTGTAATCTTATCGCGCGATAAGGCTTTAGGCCTTCCCATGCACCCGCACCCAGAACCGCGCCGCAAACCTTTTTCCAATTCGGTCCCTGAACCGCGATCATCCCGTACTTTTCGGAACATGGAATCAATTCGGAATCTTTGATGCCCGATTTGGTCGCAATTTCGCCCATAAAGGCAACGTCGCCGTCGTATGTTGCCGCATTGACAACAATCAGAAAATGATCCGCAGCCCATCGGGTCACAATCAGATCATCCACGAGTCCGCCATCATCGCGGCAAAGTACCGTGTAACCTTCTTCACCATCCTTGAGTGTCGAAATATCTCGCGCGACAATCTCCTGAACAAGCGCGAGCGCCCCCGCCCCGCGAACCTCAACTTCCCCCATGTGCGAAACGTCGAACAATCCGCAATCCCGCCGCGTCGCGTGATGCTCCTCGATCTGCGAACCATAATGAAGCGGCATCTCCCAACCGCCGAATGGTACCATCTTTCCTCCGGCAGCGACGTGGATATCATATAAAGGAGTGCGTTTTGTGGGTTGTTGAGAATTGCTCATATTGTTTCTGAAGTTACCTTTAATTCCGCGTGATAAGAACTTCTCGCAAATGGCTGTGATATAACCCAATCAAATCCCCGTTGCCTCGCTTCGTTGCCAAGCTCATGAAAAATATCCGGATGGATATATTCTAGTACGGGTAATTGCTTTGGAGTGGGTTGGAGATATTGTCCGAGTGTGATCCGTCGCACACCCGCCGCTCGCAGGTCATCCATCACCTTCAATATTTCTTCCCGTCTTTCGCCCAGACCCAACATGAGTGAACTCTTGGCCATAATCCCTTCAACTCGCGCCGCGCGACGCAATAAATCAAGCGAATCCTCGTAAACTGATCCCGGTCTCACTTGCCGATAAAGTCTCGGAACCGTTTCGACGTTGTGTCCCCAGATAAACGGCGCAAGCGGAGATAACAATTCTAGCGCCTTATCCGCCCGACCCCGAAAATCAGGTGTTAATAATTCAATTTCAACCCCCGCGATCCGATCCCGCAACGCGCGGATGCAATCAACAAAATGCGCCGCGCCTCGATCATCGAGATCGTCACGATCCACCGAAGTCACTACCACGTATTTCAGTCCCATTGCTTCCGCCGCGTCGGCAAGCCGCTCGGGTTCGGTTCCATCTACGATACCCTTGGGGCGCCCCCCCTCAACGCTGCAGAACCCGCAACGCCGCGTGCAGAGGTCACCGAGAATAAGAAACGTCGCCGTCCCCGCGCTCCAGCATTCGCCGCGATTGGGGCAACGAGCATCCTCGCAAATGGTATTCAACCGATTCTCACCAACGGCCTTCGCCGTCCGAATATAAGTCTCGCCGCCGCCTAATGGACGCTTGAGCCAAGGAGGTAGGCGACCCTGCCGCTTCTCGGTAGCTTTACCCGTCGGCGAATCTACGAGAAGAGGAACTTGTTCGGTTTCATTCATCATTCGCGACCAACAAAAAAGCGGAGGAAGCCCGGTTTCATGAACCTTGGCTTCCTCCGCTCTGTCCGGTTACCTGAGAGATTGCTTAACCCGCCGCGCGCGAACTGAGTGGCTCGCATCGCTTCGGATTAATCCTTCGGTGGGCCTGCTTGAGGCCGCTCTCCAGAGGGCTGTCGGTTCGCGGTCCTTTTGCCTGAGAGTTTGTCGGAGGACTTTACTCCTTCGGCGGATCGCCCGTAGCGATCTCTCTCCCGCGAACGTCGTTCAGCGATATGTCTGCGATCAGTATGATCCCATCAAGGTCAGATCGTCAAGGAGGAAGCGGAACTTCTCGTGCGGATTGCAAGCCGACTTCGCTTACGCCATGATGAGTGACGGAAGGTTGGTTCTCTTTACATGTGCTTTGCCTTTACCGTCTCGCGCGCCTGGATCCTCTTTGTCGCATTCTGCTTTGCGTTAATGGTCGCCTGTGGAAAGGAAAAG
>CAZPIK010000152.1:0-9501 GCA_964586185.1 uncultured Candidatus Sumerlaeota bacterium
AGCCATTGCTCGGTCGCCTCTTCGGGCGATTATCCGAACCGCGCGCGAAAATCCTTCCGCACCGTCGGGTGAGGAGAGACATCCACCTTGGTTTCATCGGTCATCGGATAGCGGATATAATCCAAATGCAGTCCGTCAATCGCGTAGTCCTTTGCAAGTTGCGTAAAGAGCGCGCGGAGATAAGTTCGAACTTCGGGCAAACCCGGTTCCAGAAACGCATAGAACCCATTGGGCGACATGGCCCGCCCATCTTCGCGCGCCATGAGCCACGACTTATGCCGCGAGTAAAGCTGACCCGATGACGCGGGCGGCGGTTGATCGAGCGCCCACGCGGGCATGACGTTCACCCATGCGTGGACTCGCAGTCCCCGCTTGTGCCCTTCCTTGAGCGCCGTTGCGAGCGGATCCCACCCCGGATTCTCCCCAAGTCGCTCAAGTTTGCCGCCGTTAAGCTCATACGCCCAAGGCTCAAAGGAACTATCAAAAAAAACTGTGCCCGCGCCGCGAACCTGAAAAAGTAGATCGGTAAAACCCGAGCGATCAGCGTTCTCGCATATCCGGCGGATGTCATCGGCGTTCTTGAATTCGAATCGCGAAACCCAAATACACTTCCGGCATTCCGCGGAAGCCATGGAACCGCCCGCCGCCATAAGTCCCATTACACAGCCGAAAAGCACAAACGCGCGGATTCCGCGAAGCTGACGATCCTTACTTGAAGCAGTTCGCATATGATGTTCCCCTAACAACTGAGCAGCGTGGAACGAGATGGGCTTGGGGGTTGCGCGAAACCTTCAAGACTTCGCGCGAAACCTTTCAAACGGTCTCGGCATCGGAATCGGGAACCGGCATCCGACGAACCGTCTCCGTGGTGTTCTTCTTCGTGCCGTTGCGTTTCTTCTTAGCTTTGTCAATCTGGCTTGCAATCCGATCCATCGTCTCGTCAATCGCGGCCAGCGCGTCAGAATCGGAGCATTTCGCAAAGGCATGCACGTCGCCTGAACGAAAGTTAACTTCGACTTGATGCTGGCCTCGTTCTGTGGCCATCGTGACGGCCAACTCATCCACCTTGGTGACGAGTTTCATCAGCCGTTCCGACTTCTTGGCGATGTGATCTTTTTGCGTTGGAGTAACGGTGATATGTCTTCCGGTAATCTGTAAGGGCATGTTCTTACCTCGTATCAGTGTAAACTGAGATCAGGACTTCGAAGAATCAGGCGCGGGACGGCGACTTTCGTTATTCGCGGGAAGCTGCATATAGAAGCGCTCGCCGAGATAGAGACGTCGCGCTTCGGGATCGTTCACCAATTCCTGCGGAGATCCGGCGACGCAGATTTTTCCCTCGTGAATGATGTAAGAACGATCCGTGACGGCTAGCGTTTCTCGAACGCTATGATCGGTGATCAAAATTCCCAGTCCCGAATCGCGCATCTTATGGATGATCTCTTGAATTTCCTCAACCGCTTTGGGATCCACGCCCGAAAACGGCTCGTCGAGCAGCATGAAATGCGGTTTCGGCGCGAGCGCGCGCGCAATCTCGACGCGCCGTCGCTCGCCGCCCGAAAGCGTATAGGCATAATTCTTGGCCAGCCGTGTAACGCCCAGTTCCGAGAGCAACTCTTCAAGACGTTCTCGACGCTGCGCCGCAGTCAGGTCTAAGACTTCAAGAATCGCCATGACGTTTTGTTCGACCGTCAGCTTGCGAAAAATCGAAGTCTCCTGAGCGAGGTAACCGAGTCCCATCCGCGCGCGGCGATAAAGCGGCAATCCCGCAATATCTTTGCCATTGAGCAGGATTTTCCCCGCCAGTGGCTTCACGATCCCAACAACCATGTTAAAACTGGTCGTCTTGCCTGCGCCGTTAGGTCCCAGCAATCCGACGATCTCGCGCCGATGCAGATGAAAACTGACGTTATTGACGACCATGCGGCCGCCATACTGTTTGCAAAGACCTTGAGTTTCGAGTGTTCCTTCGCCGGATGCAGGCTTGGATACCGATGGAGATGACGTTTCCAGCTCTACAATGGCCATGATTCAATAAGATCCAAAGATGAGTCGCTTAAGGCGAAAGTTCGCCCAAGGCCACTATCGCCCCGGCGGGTTTTGCTGTCAAGTTGATCCGATACGTTAAACGGCTGCTCCATCCAATCGCCGTTTCAAACTTTCCTGGAGTTTTGCGATCCGATTTGGATCGTTCAATTTGTTGTATTCCAAGTCCGTCACATAAAAAACGTCCATGACGCCGTAAGCTTCGGTCGAAACGAGCGCGCGATTAATGTTCAGTTTTTGCGCGTCGAGTTCCGAAGTAATCTGGTAGAGCAAACCGGGGCGGTCGCCCGTGCGCACTTCCAAAATCGTAAACTCCTGCGACGCTTCGTTGTCGGCGAGGATTTCCGTAGGACGAGACGAATTCGAGTGCGCGGCCACCGACTTCGGCTTGTATTTCCCGATCAATTCCTCGATCGACATCTTCTCTAGAAAAATCTGATTGAGATCGTCGCGTAGCCGATCGAGCCGAAACCCCTCAGGGAGCGGTCCATGATTCGGATCGGTCACTTGAAACACGTTGATTCCATAGCCATCGGCGGTTGAAAAAATCTGGGCGGAAAGAATGTTGATCTCTTTGGCGGCAAAAGCGCCGCAGATTTTCGAAAACGAACCGGGCACGTCCGCCGAACAGACCACGATCTCGCTCGCGCCAAGTCCGGGATTCAGCATCCACAGAATTCGTTCATGCTCGTCAATCTTTTGGATCATTTCAAAATGCTGCGCGATGACTTCGATGCGGATCATCTGAAGATAACGTTCGGGTGTAGATTCAAGAAATTCATCCAACCGACGCCGCACGCGGTCGCGCTCCTCGGCGTCTTTGGGAAAATCTTTCGGGGGGTTCTTCAGAATGTAATTCCAAATTTTTTCCGTTACACCCGCCGGATGATGCTCGTGATGAATCGTCTCCCCTTTCATTGCGGCGAACGCGGCCTCCGTCGCCCGATAGCACGCCTCAAAAAGACTCGCTTTCCACTCCGACCACGATTCGGGACTAACAGCCATGGCGTCACACACCGAATGAACGTAGAGGAGCTTCAATCGCTCAAGTGAACCGACTTCCTCGGCCAAATCGCGCCCCACTTTCGGATCGTTCACGTCCCGGCGCTGCGCAACGTGCCCGATCTTAAGATGCGATAGAACAAGGAACCGCAGCGTTTCAATGTCTTCCGTATCCAAGCCCATGCGGCTACCAATGCGCTGAACCAATTGTCCGCCGCGCAGCGCGTGTCCCTTGCCATATCCCTTGCCAACGTCATGTAGAAGCAGCGAAAGATTGAGCAAATCCGTCCGCTCGATTTCTGCGGCGATCCGAGCGGCATGGCTTCTTCTTTCCTTGGGTTCGTCGAGCAGACGCTCGAAACTCCCAACCGCTCGGAGCAGATGCTCATCCACCGTATAGCGATGGTAATGATCCATGCGCACCATGCAGTGGATGCGCTCGAACTCCGGAATATAAGCGCAGAGCAAACCGCAATCGTGCATATCGGAAAGCGTTTGAGAAACGAGTCTGGGACCTTTCATGATGTCCATGAAGTGGTCACGGTTCTTCGGCTCCTCACGGAATGCGTCGCCCAATTCGGAAACAGCTCTCTCGATCGCATCTCGCGTTTTTTCACTCAGACGCAGATCCATTCGCCTCGCGCGAGCAAACATCGCAAGAAAGCGGTTGTGATCTTTTGAAAAGTAATCGGGGCGCTTATCGTCAACATACAATACCCCGTCCTGAGAGAACAAATTCGTATCCACTCGACGCCGCTTGAGCGAACCCAAAACAGAACCGAGGGCGCTCTTCTCCCGTCGCATGATCATCATGAAAGCGCGGTTCGAGAGCTTCGCGATCTGCCGCGCTCCTTCATAGTATTCGCGCATTAAAACTTCGCCCGCGAGCATCGTCTCCGTCGGCTCATAATCCAGTCGCTTCGTGATTTCGATTTGAGACTCGAAATTCAAAACGTCGTTTTTTCGCGGGGAAAGGGCGTGCAGTTCGTTGCGGAGCTTGATCGCAAAATCCTCTGCATGACGATATCGGCGCAACTCCGCCTCGCTCAACACCTCCAAATCCACGAGCCGGGAAAGCTCCATCGTTCCCTCAATCGCGTAAAGCGCCCAACGCACCGAATGAACGTCCCGCAATCCCCCGCGACTCTCTTTGAGGTTCGGTTGAATGAGGTAAATTGTGGCCTCGTATTTTTGGCGGCGGTCCTGCCATTCCTTATAAAGCGCCTGAAGCAACCACTTGCGTCCCCGCCCCCGAAGCGCGTTCAGAAAAAACTCATGGTAATGCTGGACGAGCGGCTTGCTTCCCGCGATCCAGCGGCTTTCCATCATCGCCGTTGTGGATTGCAGATCCGCGCCGATGACGGCCAGACAATCATCCAAGCGCCGCACGACGTAACCCAGCTCGAGTTTCAGATCGAAAAGGATGTACAGGAACTCTTTAACGAACGCCTCTTGACCGCCCTTGCGCTCGCCTATTAGAAACAGAAGATCAATATCGGAGCGTAGCGAAAGATCGCGGCGACCATATCCCCCGAGCGCAACGACGGCGAGCGACCCGGGATTCCCTTCGCTGCCCGATTCCCATTTCTGAATCAAATGCTTATAGATCGCCCGCATCATGACGTCATGCGCGGAGGCAAATCGGCGACAAGCGGCGCGACTTGAGCCTTTTCGATTGGCTTCAGTCATGTGGGCTTCGGCGTGCGCTAAATGTTCGCGACAAAGTTCGATCAATTTTTCCCTGGGGATTCCCAGCGGAAGTTCAAATTCGCCCTCGTGACTATCCTCTTCAACGACGATCGGGGACTTCATTTCACCAATCCGTATTTTTCGATTTTTCGATAGAGCGTCGCGGCGGAAATCTCCAGGCGCCGACCCGCCTCTTGAACGTTGCCGTCGCAAACGTAAAGCGCCCGCTGAATTTCATCGCGCTCGATTTGCCAGAACGGGCGCAAGTCATCCGGCATCAGCGGCGAAAGCGCGGGCAACTCATGGCGATGAGGATCGGCAAACGGTCTTACCGCGGCCACGAAACCGCGCGGCAACATTTCCCATTCAACCTTCTCGCCGTCGTTCAGCACCACGATCTGCTCGATGACGTTCAGGAGTTCCCGAACATTCCCGATCCAAGGATGATTTTCGATTTCGGACAGCGCGCGCGGAGAAAAGGACTCGAACTTTTTGCCCGACCGCGCAGCATGCTCCCGGAGCAAACGCGTTGCCATGAGAGGAATATCCTCACGGCGTTCGCGAAGCGGCGGCAGATGAACGGGCAAAACGTTCAATCGGTAGAAGAGGTCTTCGCGAAACGTCCCTTCGGCGATCCGTTGCATCGGGTCGCGATTCGTTGAGGCGAGAATCCGCACGTTAACGTGAATTTCCTTCGATCCCCCGATTCGATAAAACGTCGGTTCCTCGATCAAGCGGAGCAGCTTCGCCTGAAGCCCGATGTCCATTTCGCAAATCTCATCGAGCAAAAGCGTGCCTTTATCCGCGCGCTCAAAACATCCGAGGCGCTGCTCAATGGCGCCCGTAAACGCTCCCTTCTCGTGGCCAAAAATCTCGCTTTCCAAGAGATCGCGCGGAATGGCGGCGCAATTGACCGCGATAAACGGATGATTCCGGCGCGGACTAATCGCGTGAATCGCGCGCGCAGCAAGCTCTTTCCCCGTTCCACTTTCGCCGGTCAGCATCACGGGAATCGAGGTGGGCGCGACCGACTCAATCGTCGCGTAAACGCCCTGCATGATTTCACTCTGGCCAATCATGCCATGGAACTCGCTCGCCGGTTCGAGCCGTCGTTTGAGTTCCCGAATTTCGCGGCGCAGTTCCCACATCTCGACCGCTTGGGCAACCGCGCTTTCCAACTGTTCGATGCTAACGGGTTTCTGAAGAAAGTTCGTCGCGCCTCGCTGGATTGCCGTCACGGCCTTCGGAATCGTCCCGTGGGCCGTGATGAGAACGATACCGGAGTGGGGACAAAGCTCCTTAATCTTCGGCAACGCGTCCAGAGACTCCCCATCGGGCAGCATCAAATCGAGCAGGATCGCCGCATACGATTCCTGCTCAACCGCCGCATACAGATCAGCGAGCGATTGCCCGAGCTTTGGGGTATATCCCATTGCCCTAATGTTGTAATCGAAATAACGCAGCAGGCTCGGTTCATCGTCAATGATGAGCACCTTGGCCGGTTCGATGCCTTTGATCGCATTCGCCGCCATTGCGAAGTCCTACTGATTCATTTGATCAAGGAATTCTTGGTTGTTATCGGTCTTGCGCATCCGTTCGAGCAGGAATTCCATCGCCTCGACAGTGTTCAGTTCGTTCAGCACCTTGCGAAGGAGCCAAATCCGCTGAATCGCGCCTTTACCCAGCAACAATTCCTCTTTGCGCGTTCCCGAACGGTTAATGTCAATGGCCGGGAAAGTTCGGCGATCCACCATCTTGCGGTCGAGATGAACCTCCATGTTGCCCGTACCCTTGAACTCTTCAAAGATGACGTCATCCATTCTCGATCCGGTATCAATGAGCGCCGTCGCGAGGATGGTCAGCGAACCACCCTCTTCGATATTGCGAGCGGCCCCGAAGAATCGCTTCGGCTTGTGCAAAGCGTTGGAATCAATACCGCCGGAGAGAATCTTCCCCGAAGGCGGAGCCGTTGCGTTGTATGCGCGCGCGAGACGCGTTATGGAATCGAGCAGAATCACGACGTCGCGTTTGCGTTCGACAAGTCGCTTCGCTTTTTCGAGCACCATTTCCGCCACCTGAATATGCCGTTCCGCCGGTTCGTCGAACGTTGATGAAACCACCTCGCCGTGAACCGTCCGTTCCATATCGGTCACTTCTTCGGGTCGCTCGTCAATCAGCAGCACGATCAAATAAATCTCGGGCTGGTTGGAGGTGATCGCATTGGCGATATTTTGAAGAATCATCGTTTTGCCCGTTCGAGGCGAGGCAACGATCAATCCGCGCTGACCTTTGCCAATGGGCGTTAGGAGGTCCATCACGCGTGTCGTAAAATTATCGTGCCCCGTTTCGAGTTTGATTTTTTCCTGCGGATAAAGCGGCGTCAGATCTTCGAAGAGGATCACGTCGGCCGCGTGTTCGGGCGACTCGAAATCAATCGAATCCACTTTCAGCAACGCGAAATAACGCTCATTGTCCTTCGGCGAGCGCATATGCCCCATGACCGAATCGCCCTTGCGAAGGCTGAAACGACGAATTTGCGAGGGAGAAACATAGATATCATCGGGTCCCGGAAGATAATTGTAATTGGGTGATCGAAGGAAACCGAATCCATCCGGAAGAATTTCAAGCACGCCACCGCCGTAGAGATTCCCCTCGCGCTCCGCATTGATTTGGAGGATTCGGAAAATCAAATCCTGCCGACGCATATTGCTGAAATTATCCAGCTCAAAAGTCTTGGCGAGCTGATGCAATTCCCCGATCTTCATTTTCTTTAGAGCTTCAAGATCAACACTGTTTCCGTCTGTCTTGATCTCGACGTTTTGACCATCATCCTCGTCCTCCATTACGGCGATTTCAAGATCGCGCTCATGAATCTGGACGTTCCCCTTTCCACGCGAGGGCGGGCCGCCCGGACGCCTATCGCGATGCGGACGCCCTCCTCGATCCATCCCGTGCTCGCGCTCAATACCCGCATCCAAGGCGCTGAATCGCTCACGCTCGCGCGGACGATCCTCCGAACGGTGGCTCCTCATTGATCCATGCCCATGTTCGCGCGATGGCGAGCTAGAACGCGGCGGCTGCTCCGCCGATTGCTCCGCCTTTTCCGCCCGCTTGGCGCGCATTTCGTCCACTAATTGGGGCGTGGGACCCAGGTTCGACTTCCGCTTCTTCTCCGCCACGTTCCGTTACTCCTTTTTTCCAAGTGCCGCGCCGCTTCATGCGGTCGCCGCTGTTTTTCCTGTTTCCGCCGGAATCGAAAATCCCGGCGCCCATTCCATCAAAATCTTTTCAACCTGCTTGCGAGTCGCTTCGAGGTCGCCGTCGTTGTTCACCACTCCATCCGCAAGTTCGATTTTTTTTGCCTGAGGCATTTGCGCCCCAAGTCTCGCGATAATCTCCTTCTCGCTAAACCCACCCTTGCGTAGCCGTCCGAATCGCACTCTTTCGCTCGCCGTTACCACAAGCGTTTTACCCACGAAGCCCTTGACGCCCGATTCGAACAGCAGCGGAATCTCCAAGGCGATGACGGGTGACGCCGCATGATCGCGGAGAAACTCGGCCTGCTTGGCTCGAACGCGCGGATGCGTGATCCCATTCAACTTTTTCCTTGCCTCCGAATCCGAAAAAACCCGCGCCGCCATTTTCTTTCGATCCAACTCCCCATTCTCATCCAACACTTCATTCCCAAATTCTTTAACAATCTCCGCAAGTCCCTCTGATCCCGACTTAACCACATCTCGCGCAACCTGATCCGCGTCCTGCACCGGTATTCCCATGCTGCGCAAAAGCCCCGCGACGGTGGACTTTCCGCTCCCGAATGATCCGGTCAATCCAATCAACAGCGCCATCAGCATTCCGCCCAATTCGCGCCGACCGAAAGATCCACCACGATCGGAACATCCAATGGGAGCGCTTCCTCCATGGTCTTCCTCACAAATTCCTTCGCGCCTTCCATGACATCCATCGGGACGGAAAAGACCAACTCGTCATGCACTTGACACGTCATCCGCGCTCCGGGCGCGGCTTTGGAAAGACCAGCATCAACGGCGATCATCGCCAGCTTGATCATGTCGGCGCTGGTTCCCTGAATCGGCGTGTTGACCGCAATCCTTTCAGCGTTCGAGCGAAGTTGACCGTTCTTGGCATTCAGATCGGGCAGCATTCGCCTTCGTCCGCGAAGCGTTTCGACATAGCCGTTCTGCCGTCCCTTCTCCAAAGTCACTGCGATCCAATCCTTCACTTTGGGATACCCCGCAAAATACGCTTCGATAAAACCCGCCGCATCGCTTCTCGGTATCTTGAGTCTCTGGGATAATCCATGCGCGCTCATGCCGTAAATAATTCCGAAATTGATGACCTTGGCTTGGCTTCGCATCTCGCCCGTTACGTCGTTCTCCCGAACTCCAAAAACTCTCGAAGCCGTCAGCGCATGAATATCTTTTCCTGCTTGGTAAGCCCGTCTCAGGGCGTCATCGCCGCTAAAATGCGCCAAAATGCGCAGTTCGATCTGTGAGTAATCCGCGGATAAGAGCCGATGGTTTGAATGATCCGGTATGAAGGTTTGTCTTATTTCCCGTCCAAGTGTGGTGCGGATGGGGATGTTCTGTAAGTTGGGATTGGTGGAAGAAAGCCTTCCCGTTTGGGCAATCGTTTGATTGAACGACGTGTGAACCCGATGGGTTGCCGGATGAACCTGGCGGGGCAAGGCTTCGGCGTAGGTTGATCTTAGCTTCATGATCCCCCGATATTCCAGCAATAAATTCA
>CAZPIK010000153.1:0-9260 GCA_964586185.1 uncultured Candidatus Sumerlaeota bacterium
TCGTCTTTCAGACTCATTCGCCCAAAAACAACCGTACAAGCGGGCGACGGAGATTTCTTCGGATCACTCAGAAAACTGATGCGCACCCGCATTGGGGTTCTTTGCGTTCTTCGCGGTCTTGGCGGTAAAATATTCCGTGGGGATTTAACCGCAAAGACCGCGAAGAGCGCAAAGGAAGAGAATCATGAGTCGCCGCCACAAGAAATACGTGCATGAAGGCCAATACGTGGCCGAGATCGAAATCGAATTAATTGAGTCCGAAACGGGATGGTCACCTCTTATGTCTGTCGAGGATGCTTATAAGCTGGATGACGTCCGGGATGCATTGAAGGCAGGCAACGTCAAGCGAGCGGCAAGTTTGGCGCGTGTTTATACCCTTGATCCCGTAAACGTCGGATAAGCGCTTCGCTATTGAGTTCTCCGACTCTGCGCTCTCTGCGCCTCTCCGTGAGAAAGTTTTCCGACTGACGTTATTCAAATTCAAAGTAGATCCTTTGCAAGACCCGCCATCGGTACCACATCCACAAGAAAGACAATCCCAAAAATCCAAGCGAACCAAGATAAAGTGGTATAAGTTCCAAAGTATCAAGATTCATCGCATACTCGTCCGGATAAGATCGTAACGCCTTGGCAAAAATGCTTCGATTTGCCGCCATCGAACCTAGCAATACTGTGAAAGAAACAGTGGTGTTGCAGTAGAGCCAAAAGATCGATAACGCGCCCGTAACGTTGCTTTTGCAAGTTGCGGATATGGCCTGAAACAGGCCAGCGGCAATTAAGAAGTTAGCGCCAATTCCCAAAAACATCAGAATCCAAGGCGGCCCGCTATGATAGATAAAGGAAGTTGGACCGTCCGATAGCGTAAGACTTGGCAATGAAGAAAACAGAATGAACAGAACTACGCATGAGAATGAAAGCGATAACATGACAGGATTACGCAGACTGGTCTTTAGATATTGCTTTGCCGAAATACCGGTCATGTAGATTTCCTGTCGGCGAGCAGTGTCGGTCAACTTTGAGAGCAATGACCTGGAGCGAAGCATCAACCACGCAGCTCCAAGAATTGGAAACCACTTCATCAGTTCGTATCGAAGAAAGGTTCCGTCCCCTGGAAATATCGCAAAAAACAGGGATGTTGAGGTCAAAAAGAATATGCACAGAACATGCGGCATTAGGTCGATGAATACTCGCGACGACAGCAATTTGAACCAGAAACTGCTCCGCCGAGGATCAAGCGCCGTTGGCATTCCTAAATTCCTTCGATATTTATCTTCCGTTATTTCGGTCTTTGATATGGCGTCTTGCGAATCTCAGTCGTGATTTCTTTGAGGACGGTATAGAGGTCGTTGCTCGAAGTTTTGAATTCGGCGGCGTCAATGACGAGCGGAGCGCCCAACACGACTAGCGGCGCGCCGTGGGCGGGGCAGGAGATAGCTTCTTTAATCGTGAGTCCGCCGACGGCTTGCACCGGAATATCCACGGCTTTGACCACATCTTCCAAATCACTCATACAATTGAGTCCCTTAATCATATTGCGCTCGTCGAAGCCCAGATGATGGATGATGAAATCCACGCCGAGGCTTTGCATCCACTTTGCGGCGGCGGGTTTATTCTCGCAGCCGAGATCGTCCCCCATGACCTTAATGTTGTAATCGCGGGCGGCATCCACGACGCGGCGGAGCGTCGCCTCGTGCGCGCGCGCCATGACGACGACGAGGTTCGCGCCCGCCTTGGCCATCATCTCGGCTTCAAGGTAGCCGCCGTCCATTGTTTTGAGGTCGGCGACGATAGGATGGTTCGGAAATTTCTCGCGCAGCTTTTCGACGGCGTGAAGTCCTTCGCCGAGGAGCAGCGGCGTTCCGGCTTCGATCCAATCAATGCCCGCTTCGACGGCGATCTGCGCGGTGTCCAAGGCTTCTTCGATATTGGTCAGGTCGAGCGACGCCTGAACGATGGGATATTTGAGGTTGTCGAGATTGATCAAGGGGTTCTCCAGTATTGCATCATTATCACAGCTTATTTGATTCAAAGTCGCTCTCAAGTCTCAAGTTCAAGTGAGCGGCCCGAAATGTGAGCGCATTCCTCAAGCATCTTCCGTAATTGAGGAACGGAGTATTCCTCGTTTGATGGGATAGTCAACCGACGTAACCCCAAAACCATAAAATGATGCCGAGTCCCGGCAAAGGGTCCCTCGAACCCAAGTCGCCGCAATTTACGGATGAACTCCCGGCGTTTACACGGCGTCCACCGGCTCATGTTGTGGGCTTTGGTTGAGATCAATTCCCGCAATCAGGGGAAGTGGATGGGCGAGTTTTAAACCAAGGAGGATCCAATCTTCCAAGGTCGAACGAAGTTCTGATTCGCAATCACGCAGGCTTGAACCAAACGCTATCACGCCTTCACAAACTGGTATTCGTCCACAGAAACTACCATCCTCTAACTTATCGTAGGATGCTTCGCCCATGGCGCTCTCGACGTAATCGCTAAGAATGAACCGCACGACAGAAACCTTTCGCACTTCCATTCATATCGCGAAAACCCTTTGGCGGGCAAGTCCTTATCCCTAAAAAGCCGTTGCCGTGATCCCCTACCCTCCGGGACCGTCGTAGCCGAGGTACGATTCGAGGCTCGTGGCCTGTTTACGAAGGTCGTCCATGATGTCGTAAAGGATGTAGCGGAGCGAAACCATCCCCTCGATCTCATTCTCCTCGTTGACGATTGGAAGATGGCGGAATTGATTTTGGTTCATCATCCCGAGCGCGCCGGAAACGGAAATCGAGCCGTGCGCGGTCACGACCGTTGTCGTCATGACGTCGCGCATCTTGGTCGTGTTCGCGTCGCGGCATGCGAGAACGATTTTTTTCATGACATCGCGTTCGGTGAATATGCCGACGATTTTTTTGCCTTCGGTCACGGCGACCGCGCCGACGCGATGTTCGGCCATCACCTTGACCGCATCCATCACGGTCGCATCGGGCGAAACGATGAGGGGTTGCCTACGAACCAAACTCCGTATGGACATGGTATTGCCTCCCTTTTGCTGCGGACGGAAAATGAATTCAGCGCCAACGAGCAACGCGCGAAATTTCAGTGCGATCTACTGATGTAACTATCGGCGTTTACCGTTCTTAGGGCAAGCGAAAATGCGCGGACTGGATTTACTTCGGGTCAATGACGAGATCCACCGGTCGTCGCTCGGAAATCGAGCGTTCAATGGCGCAAATGATTTTGGTAACGATGAGGCCATCACGACCTGTGACGAGGAGCGGCGCGTCATCCAGCGCTGCGCTTACAAAATGGTGGATGCTTTCAGCGGCAAAACCGGCCTGCACTCCGTAAATCGTCGGCATCACAAAAACGTCGGGATAGCTTCCGCCCGCTAACGTGTATTTTTCGAGCGCGCGGTTGTGACTTTGATCCACGTAGAGCGCGCCGCTGTCGCCGACGACTTCGCATTTGACGTCCACAATGTTCGGCATCGAGTTGGGGAGAATCCAAGAATTCTCGATTACCGCCGTTGCGCCGTTCCGGAATTCCAACATGGATTGGTAATAATCGGGAGTATCAATTCCGCGCGAACTGAGCAGTCCCTTGCGGGAAACCGCAAAGACGCGCGCGACCTCGTCGCCGACCAGCCAGCGCACCGTATCAATCGCGTGGCTGCCGACGAACCAAAGGACGGTGGTCTTGCCCGCCCAAGGGAGCATTTCGGTCGGAACAAAAATCCGGTCGTTCAGACGGTAATAAACGTGGCGCGGTTTTCCGATTTCGCCCGCGCGGATTGACTCCCACATCTTGTGGAGTGGCGGACTCCACCGCGCGTGGAAATCCACCATGAGCTTCACGCCTGATTTTTCCGCCTCGGCGACAATTCGCTCACACGCTTCCACGGTCATCGCGAGCGGCTTTTCGGCGAGGATATGTTTGCCTGCGCGAGCGGCGGCGAGAAGTATTTCTTCGTGCGCAAAATCGGGCGTTACGACCGAAACTGCTTCGATGGCGGGATCGGCGAGTAATTCCTGAACGGAGGGATAGGGGCGAGTCTTGTGTTGTACGGCAAACGCCTCCGCTCGTTTGGAATCCATATCCGCGACACCGCGAAGCTCCGCGCGAGGGTTCACGGCGAACGTTCGCGCGTGCATCGCGCCCCATCCGCCCGTTCCGATAATTCCAAGGCCGAGTTTTTTCGTCATGATCGCGATTCCAATGCCCGATGATAAATTTTAATCGTCTCTTCCGCCCGTTTTGCTTGCGTGAACTCCCGTTCCATTTTTTCGCGAGCCGCGCGGCCCATCTCGCGCAGGCGAACCGGATCGGAGAGCGCCTCGCAGAGCGCATTCGTTAGCGCCTCCGGATTATTCGGCTCGATCAGCCAGCCGTCAACGCCTTCGATGATCGAATCGGCAATGGCCCCGATCCGCGAGCCGATGACCGGTTTGCCGCAGGCCATTGCTTCGAGCATCGCGCGGCACGTTCCGTCCGAACCCTGCACGAGCATCAGCGCCACGTCCATCGCCGCGTAGGTTTCGGTTAAATCCCACTTGCGATAGCCGATGCGAATGAGATGACTTGCAAGTGGGTGCGCGCGAACGTAATCGCGGATTTTGTGTTTCAGTTCGCCGCGACCGGCAACGACGTAAACGGCGTTCGGAACTTTCTTCACGACTTCGGTGATCGTATCAATAAACATCATGTGACCGCGATGGGGTTGCATCCGCGCGACGAGTCCGGCGATGGGCGCGTCGCTCGAAATTCCCCAGACCGAGCGATTCGCCTCGCGATCCAATCCGGGATGAAACCGCTCGATGTCCACGGCTCCGCGCACCCATGCCACGCGATTTTCGCCGAGACCGAGCTGGCGCATCGCTTCGCCGCGACCACTGCGGCTAACGCAAATAAGCGCATCGGTCGCTTCTGCGTAAAGTCGCCGATGAAGAAAATCGGCTCGCGGCGGAATATCACGATGGAACGTGCGGACAAGAATGGGCTGATCCTTGCGATTCGCGTTTGTTCCGCTCATGAGCCTTCCAAGCCCGGCAGCGGCGAGCCAGTGATCGTGCGGCAGGTGACAATGAATGACGTCGAAGCTTTTCTCCGCGACAAACTTGCGCAACTGACGAAGATCGGCGCGAACCGCAAACGGATGCAAGCCCGTGCGCAAATCGAAATGCTCTTCGCGCGGGACGTTCAGTTTCTTCAGCTGCTTCCAAAAACTCTCGCCTTTAATGCATGCAAACCGGACTTCATGGCCAAGCGCAATCTGCGCGAGAGCGAGCGCGCTCGCCGGTTCGGCGGCTCCCGTCCAGCGATGGCTGCTGATGAGGTGAAGGATGCGCAAACGTTGAAACCCGTGTCCGTCGGGAGTTACTTTTCCGATTCCAAGAGTCGCGTAGCGTCAATGGCTGCGCGGCAACCCGTTCCCGCCGCCGTGACCGCCTGCTTGTAGTTCGGGTCCATGACGTCGCCACAGGCAAAAACCCCCGCGACCGAAGTCCGGGTCGAAGGTTCCTCCACGACAATGAATCCATGCGCGTCGGTCTTGAGTTGGCCGTTCAGGAACGCGGTATTGGGATCGTGACCGATGGCAACGAAAACGCCGTTGCAGGGGTAAATTGAAGTTGCGTTCGATTTCACGTCGCGCAATTTGACGCCCGTCACTTTTTTCTGCGAAAGGTCCTGAATTTCTTCAACGACCGAGTTCCAGATGAACTTGATCTTGGGATTCTTAAGCGCGCGATCCTGCATGATCTTCGACGCGCGCAATGAATCGCGCCGATGGATCACCGTTACCTTCGAGCAAAGGGTCGCCAGATAATTGGCCTCTTCCATCGCCGTATCGCCGCCGCCGATGACGACGACCTCGCGATTTTTGAAGAGCGGCCCATCGCACGTCGCGCAGGCCGACACGCCGCCAATCTTCGACATGAATTCTTTCTCTTCGGGAAGTCCGAGCAACCGCGCCGTCGCTCCGGTCGAGAGAATGAGAGTCTTCGATTTGATCTCGCGCCCATCGGAAAGTTTTACAGCAAATGGCCGCTTCGATAAATCCACCGACCCGATATGACCGGTCACGAATTCGGTTTCGAACCGCGCGGCTTGATCGCGGAATTCCTTGACGAGCGCGGGACCCATGATCCCCTTGGGGAATCCCGGATAGTTCTCGACGTCGGTCGTGATCATGAGCTGGCCGCCCGGTTCCTGTCGTGTGGCGATGTCGTCCCCTTCGATCACCACCGGTTTCAGGCTCGCCCGACCGGCGTAGATGGCCGCCGTGAGGCCCGCGGGACCTGATCCGGCGATGACGACTTCATGAACTTTGCTGTAAATATCCGACACAATTGATCCCGCCATTTCTGGATGCGATTGGGACGTGCCCAAACCGGCTATTTTTTATTATCGCGCTCGCATTGTCAAATCCACCCGACATCAACCTCCAATGCCTTGTCTAAAAATGCGGCTTGTGGCATAAGATCGAGTCGAATCAGGTGCGTTAAAAAGCGGGTAGAACCACGATTCCATTACGCAAGGGCAAGAGGCGAAATATCATGAACTTTTCCCATTTAAGAAAATCGCAGGGCGTAATTCCGTTGATCGGCGCGGCGTTGGTCTGGGGTTGTTCAGGTCCCGCGGAGCCGCAGCAGGATGATCTTTCGTCGTCATCTTATGTGAGCGGATCGAGCGCGCCACCTGCGACAGAGGGCGAGGCTGCCCAACCTGCGGCCGCCGCCGACGATCCCTCGCCCGCCGCGAAGATGCTGAACCTTACGGGCACGGCCGGTTATGCGTCACTGGTAAATGCTTTCGACCGGCTCGACGTTTATCCATGGACCAAGGGAAATCCGAAGTCGCTTTTTTTCACCCGCGAACTGGACGGCGAGGAAGGTCTCGGCGTTTCGTGGCTTACCGCGCCGTGGTCGGGCAAGTCCTCCCATCCCATCATTTTTCCCGCGTCGTTCGAAGGAACGAACCTCAAAGTTCGACTGACGCTAGCGGGCAAAACATTGATTGAATTCAAACCGACCGATACCGACGAAGTTCAGCAGTGGGACGAAAAGGGAACAAAACTCGAGTTCCATAAAATCGGCGTCTGGCAGGGTGTCCACGGTGTGTTTGTTCTTGAGTTGGACGAAGATGCGGCCAAGGTCGGCCAAGCACTCGAACTCGGCCTCAAGATATTGGAAGCGGATGATGAGAAATCGTGGATCGGTATTCGCGACGCCAAGAACGGTTTGGATTTCTAAAAGCGCATATGGTGGCATGGGCGTCCCGCCCATGATTGGGTGATTCGCGCAGATTCGGTCCACGGGCGAGACGCCCCGTGCCACACTTGAATACGCTTTAAGGAAATAATATCTCTCGCAACCTATCGGCAATAAATTTGCACCCGTCCTTGTTGAAGTGATCGTAATCGAAGTAAAAGCAGGCGGGATCGCCGCCTCGATCGGCGATTCCTTTGCCGATGTCTTCGTAAAGGTCAAGGGCATCAATACCGTGGCTACGGCATATACCCATGATCGTATCTTGAAGTTTCAAATGCTGAGGCCGCTTGAACACGGCGTCCGCTTCATATTGAAACCGAAATGGAAACACGACGACCACAAGCGACACTTGATGAGCCCGCGCGGTTTCGGCTATCGCACCAAGCCAACAGGCGGCGATCCCTTTTTGTTTTGACATTGCTTGGGGATCATCGAGCAGTGCAAACAAGGCATCATTGGAGAATTCTGTAAGTTCCTTGGGCGATTGCGGCGGTTCAGCGCGCTCAAAAATTCTATGGGCATTCCATAGCCCCGAATGGGTCTGCAGCGTCCATTTGGCGACGTTCCATGGAGTGATCGGTGCTGGGGTACAAAGCCCGTCGCTTTCCAAGCGGGTCAGCCTGTCGAAAGTGACTTCGCTTAGATCGTTAAGGCACACGCCAAGAATAATTCGATGAGGTTTGAGAGACAGGACTTCCGGTAGGCGATAATAGTAATGTTTGAAATCGTACCCGATGACGGCCGCGTTGATGACTTCATGTCCAGAACCAAGAGCCTGATTCAGACAATATGGAATCGCCTCCTCGTCACGAACGGGCCAACCAAAAGCCACGCTGTCGCCGATTACCGCCGTTCGTACAACGCCAACGGCGGGCTGAAGCGAAACGTCGCTCCCACGCATTCCCATGGAATTGAAATGGGCCTGGCGTTTTTTGCCCGGCCAGATGATGTTCGGTATAAATCGGTAAAAGCACACAGGATCGGGCCACATAATTTCCGGCAAGCCCACTCGTCCGGCGGTTTTTACCCCTACCGTAGCTTCAAGCAGGAGCAGACCCACGACAAAAATACCGCCCGCGAATAGTGTCTTGAACAGGTGAGGCCGTCCCACCAGCTTGATGTCCCAATCGACGTACTTGAGAGCAAATAACGCGCTGACGGGTATTATGGCCACCCCGACCAGTGTCCACGTGAACAATTTTGCTCGCCATAGCGAATAGGAATTTGAATTGCTTCCGACATAGAAAGCGCTTAATACCCACGGGTTCAAGACCGTTGCAGCAATGGAACACATAAGCCAAGGGGCGAGGACGATCCACCGCACCGTTCTAGGTCGCGGGATTTTGTGCGTTATTTCTTTCATGACTGAGGGGGACTTGAAGCGATCCACTTCGTTTCTGTTAGGTCTTCTGGCATATGATACGCGCTCCATTTTCTTCCTGCCATCAATTTCACCGCGATGCGTGCCACGTTTAACTTGTGTTTCAGATTTCATCAAAACACAATGGCTAGCCGTTTAGCATAAGGGAGCATTAGAGCGCCTAAGACACAAAAGAACTATTCTCATGAATGTTCCCTCGCGCCTTCTGCTTGCCAATGGACTTTTTCTATCCTTGTTTGCGCTTCTTCCTCTATCGTCGGTGTCCGATCAACCATGTTTCACCCCAGTATCATTGCATCAAACAATTCCCAACCCATCACCCACGCCAAACGACGAGTTTGGCTATTCAGTCGCTATTTCGGGTAATACCGCCGTGGTGGGTGCTTGGCGGGCTAACGACGGCCCAACGACAGACACAGGCAGGGTTTACGTTTTTGACGCAACATCAGGCAACGTACAACGGGTGTGGGCGAATCCTGCTCCAAGCGCAAACGACGTTTTTGGAGAAGCTGTTGCGGTTGCAAGTGACCAAGTTGTGGTGGGTGCTGCAAACAATAACCCCGGAGGAATTAATGACGCAGGCACCGTCTACGTATTCAATGCCGCGACGAATACTCTCG
>CAZPIK010000154.1:0-9257 GCA_964586185.1 uncultured Candidatus Sumerlaeota bacterium
CAACGGCGTTGAAATCCGGATTGTTTTCGTGCTTGTTGAAGCGGATGTTGTCGTTGGTAATCCGGAAAACTTCATGCGGTCCACACGCGACAATCTGTTTGACCTTCTTGCGGCTCTTGGCGCGACCCTCGTGGCGTTGGCGATCCGTTTTTGGGGAATCGGCCAGGAAAGTCTTTTTGTTGATGAAGCCGCGTCCTTTCGCGCGATCACGGAGGATACGCTGCGTTTCGTCATGGAGGTCGAAGCGAATCCTCCGCTTTACTTCTATTTGCTGAAGGCGTGGTCGTTCGTGTTCGGCCTAAGCCATGAATCGTTGCGCGCGTTCTCGGCCATAGGGGGATCGCTGGCTCCTCCCCTGCTTTACATGGCGGCACGGCGATTCGGTATGAGCCGACTAGCCTCGTCCTGCGCGGGCTTGACGCTCGCTCTTTCGCCGATGGCGGTTTGGTACGGCCAGCAGGCGCGCGCTTATGCATTGCTCACAACAGTTTCGGCGGGTTGGATACTCTGCATGGCAAGCGTTTTGGGAAAGAAGTCAAGCCGCGCACTCATCCTGCTGCCCGTGATACTTTTCCTCGGGCATTCGTTCCATTATCTCTATCCAGCGGTGGCCGTCGGAGGTTTTGTTGCGTTATGCCTTGTCGGGTTTATGGGAGAACGAACCCGGGAATTCTATTTCTTGATCGCGTCTTATCTTATCGGACTTTTGTCGTGGCTGATCTACATGCCGCTCATGAATGTCCAAGTTTTTGGGCATCCGAGGATAGAGACCCTGACATGGATACCGCGCCCGACCTTAGGCGATCTGGCGGAAGTTTTCACCGATACTTATTTCGCGGGACCTTGGTGTTCAGTCGGGGCGATAGGACGCGGCATAATGTCGGCGTTCTTGGCGGTTGTGCTGATGGCATTTGTCGCGCGGTTCGTCAATATCGCGAAGTGTAGAGACACCGATCTGCGCAAACCGTGGGTCGAGTTTGGCATTCCCTTGTTCATCCTTACATCCGCCGTTTCGTTGACGCTTGTCCTTTACGCTCGCTCGGTGACGGGACCCATTACAATTTTTATCAAAGATCGTTATCCCGTTATTGGTTTGCCCGCATTTCTCTTGGCGATTTTCTATGCGCTTGAACTTCCATGGCGACCGCGCATGGGACGCGCGGTAACAATTTCGGGTTTTGTTTTGATTGCATTTTTTGCGATGCGCAGCAACCTCGAATATAGGCGACAATTTCAGGATTTTGATTGGCGCGGGGCGGGAGAGATTCTCGCCAACGAATGGAAAGACGGCGACGTTGCGATTTTCATGCCGGGATGGATGAACGACACTTATCTCGTCAATTGCGCGCGCCCACCAAAGGAAGGACGCCTTCCCGATCTTCGCCGCTGGATGGAATCGCCGAAAGGAACGGTCTGGCTTTTCGCTTGGGAACAGAATCCCGCGGCTAAGGCTGCGCAATTTGCGCGTGAGGTTCAGGCTCTGCCGAGCGCGCGGTTGCGTGTGAATTTTCCACATATCCGTCTGTGGCAAATTGATCCTCCGAGCCGTTAAGCAAGCCCTTAGCGCGAAGATACTCGGCGGGATCGGTCACATACTCCACGCAAGGAACGGGCCACTCGGGCACATCCTCCCGATTGAGTTTCCATCCCCGATGGATGCCGCGCTCGCGCGAACGTGTGTTCGATTTATCCATGTAGGCAAAGACTTGGGTCACACCGGCGCGGTAGAATTGCATCATGGTGCAATTGGACATATCGCTGGCGATGTGACGCCCCGTTCGAGTCTTGAACTCGTCACCGCTGAATTCCGGAAGAGTCGCCGTCGTCAACCACTGCCCCGAATTCGAGTCCCTCTGTTCGCATGGAACACGCATGATTCGCATCACACTGATCATGTTTCCAAAACGCGTGGGATTGCGAATCAGGCTTCCGGTCAAGATGCGGGCAAGAAGAAGGGGGTGTCGCCACGCGGCACTCGAGATGAAACTCCGACCCGACATGGAGGCAACGGTCAGCCCCGCCGGACGGTCATCGTAGTAGGCCATGGTGCCGAATATATATCCCTCGTCCGGCAAAACGGAGAAATAGAATTGTTCGAGAAATTCGGGTCCGAACGCGCAGGCCGGACTGGTCGGCAGCAACCGCTGCTGCAGCCAAGCAAGATCATGCGAGGGCGAGGGTCTGCCACGGCCGAACTCGACTAAGCGGTATTTTGCCAGAGGCTGCGACATTTGGAACTGCATACCTGCCGATCACACCTATTTTAGGGTTCTTGAATGTTTTGAATATGATCCCGCAACCAGATGGCAAAAGACTCCCGATTAACTCTTCCTGCCGCCAGTTGCCGGAATGTCCGTTCCTGTTCTTCAATGGTGGCATTGACCTCGCGACCATTTAGGAACAGAAAAACTTCCATAACCGCATGTCCGGTTCGTTTGTTTCCGTCAATGAATGGGTGATTCAAAACGAGAGAAAACGCGAGCGCGGCCGCTTTATCGGCGAGCGTTGGGTATAGGTCTTGCTCTGCAAAAGTCATGTGAGGTTGCGCAAGCGCCGACTCCAAAGCGCCAAGATCGCGCAAACCCTCCGATCCTCCCGTCCTCGCCATGATTCGCGCGTGCAAGTCCAGAATTTCAGAAATCGTAAAATGGCGAATCATGCCAACCGACGATAGAGTTCATCGTTTTTTTCGAGAACATACTGTGCCGCGCGCTCAAAAGCACGATCTGGCTGCGCAATCAAATCCTCAATTCCAGCACGAATGAGATCCTCCGTTGGAATATGCAACCGCGAAGCCATTTCCTGAAGTTTTGCCATCCGCTCTTCAGCAATTGAAAAAGTGATGGTAGTCATATCTCGTTAACCCCATTCACATCCTAACGGGGGGATCGCGGTTTTACCAGTTGGAAGTCAGGGCAAGCGGTCAATTCCTTGCGCATTCGATCCGGTTGGGAGATAAATATCGCACTCGCGCCTTTGAACTGCGCTCGTCCGCACAACGATTGGAGTCAAAATGGAAACCCCGCAGACACGACGAAAGTTTTTACTCGCGGCCGCTGCCGCAGGACTTACGGCTTGCGTGACGCCAGCTTCCAAGCCCGTTGCCGCAAGTCAGACCGCCCGTTCTCGATCCCGCATCCTTGGCGCGAATGATCGCATCCGTTTGGGAGTCATTGGACCCGGTCAGCGCGGCACAAACCGAATGCAGACCGCGAAGATGCAGGGAGCGGATATCGTCGCGCTCGCCGACGCCAACAAAGGCCTCATGGAACTCGCGAAGAATGCAATCAAGGGAAGCGAGGTCGTTACTTACGGGGATTATCAGGAGCTGCTTGCGCGCGAAGACATTGACGGAGTCATCAACGCGACACCGGATCATCTTCACCATGACGTGATCCTCGACACTATCGCGGCGGGCAAAGACCTTTATACCGAGAAACCTCTCGCGCGCACAATTGACGAAGGAACAGACATTGTTGCCAAGGTCGGCGCGTCGGATCGAATCGTGCAGGTTGGCAACCAACGCCGCAGCGGCGAGCATTTCAGAAAGGCTCGCGAGGTCATCGAATCGGGCGCCATCGGAACGATCCGATTCGTGCGCATCTGGGATTTCCGTTACCGCCCGGTGGATCCCTATATAGAACGCGCAAAAAACCAAGCCCTCTTCGCGCCTGAAAAAGTGGATTGGAAACGCTTCTTAGGTTCCGCTCCGATGCGTCCCTACGATGCCAAACGCGCGTCGGGTTGGAGATGGTATTGGGATTACGCGGGCGGCCTTATGACCGACATCGGTCCTCACTGGATGGACGTTGCGATGTGGCTCACCGGAAGCGACGGACCCAAGAGCGTCGTTTGCAACGGCGGCAACTATCAAAGCCCCGATTGGGAAACGCCCGACAATGTCCATGCCGTGCTCGATTGCGGAACTTTTGCCATTACGTTCATGGTGCAGTTCATGAACGGACAGGAGCTCGACGGCGCGGCCTTCTATGGTTTGGAAGGAAGCATCATTCAAGAGAACGACAAGGATATGATGGTGCGCTACGACAAAGATCGGAAGGTCGTGGATAAGTGGCCGGTTGTGGACGAAGGGACGGCGCACATGAAAAACTTTCTCGACTGCATGAGAAGCCGCAAACAGCCGAACTCGCCCGTTTCACTCGCGCATCGCGTCTTGATCGGCGCGCATCTTGCCAATGAATCGTTCCGTTCAGGCAAACGAGTTGCGTGGGATCCGGTGAATATGAAGCGGGCGTAATAACTTTGAATTCTTGATCGCTACCACTGCGCATGACCATGCAGTCTTCTTAAACTGTCATTTAGCAACTGCCAAAGCGGCGGATTCTCGATCCTGATATCTTCCAGTGCGCCGAAGAGAATTTCGACGACTTCATTGGAACTGGTCGCGCGCATAACTTTGGTCGCCAGTGATCGTAAGCGCGCTTCGGAGCATTGCATGAGCACCCACTTGATCGCCGGAATCGAATGGCAATCCATCGAAAGTTGATGGCAACCCATTCCAACTAGAAGCATTGCGGCCCATGGATTGCTCGACATTTCACCGCAAACGGAGACCGGGCGTTTGTTTCGTTTACAGTGCCGAATGAGCCGATCCAGCGCGACGAGCGCCGCCGGATGATGCCATTGATAGAGCCACGTCACGCGGGCGTTCGAGCGGTCGGCGGCCATCAAGTATTGCAGCAGGTCGTTCGTGCCGATGCAGAAAAAATCGGAGGCTCGGGAAAGTTCGTCAATCTGGAAAAGAACACTCGGAACTTCGAGCATAATTCCGACTTTAACGTCGGGATCGAATTCCACCCCTTCCTCGGCCAGCTCGTTCTTGATGGTGTTGAGTTCGTCGAGGGCGAGGTTCAATTCTTCTGGAGTCGCGATCATCGGGAGAAGAATAGAAACGGAACCGTGCGCCGAGGCGACGAGCATCGCTCGCAATTGCGCTCGAAACAATTCGACGTTCCCAAGCATAAATCGAGTCGAACGATATCCCATCATCGGGTTTTCTTCGCGATCGAACCTAAAGGCGTCCGGTAGTTTATCGCCGCCGAAATCGAACGTGCGAAAGACAACCCGCCGCCCCGCCGCTGCGGCCAAAACTTTTCGATAATGGACAGCCTGTTGTTTCCAACCGGGGAGGCGATCGTGCGACATGTAAGCAAGCTCGGTTCGGTAGAGGCCGATTTCGTCCGGACCGACTTTTTCGATCCCATCGAATTCGTTGAACAGACCCGCGTTCAATCCGACGCTGATCGAAACGCCATCCACCGTCTTCACCGGTCCCGTTAAGTCCTTGGGTCCCCCTTCGGGCAGCGAGGTCATCCTTTCGGCGAGAGCAAAATACTCCTTCGCTTTCTCGGGCGACGGATCCGCGACGACAAGTCCATCACTGCCGTCCACAAGCAATTTCTTCGCGTGAAGAATGGAATCGAGATGTTCGGAAGAAACCTGAACGGCGGGAATGCCAAATGACCGCGCGAGAATCGCCGTGTGCGAATACATCCCCTGATCGGTCATGATGATCGCGCCGACTTTTTCCGCACCAAGCCGCAGCAGATCCCCGGGAAGAAGATTGCGAGAAAGGGCGACGATCTTGGAGCGACTTGTCGAAGGCGCAACGGAAGCAATGCCGAGCGCGGCCATCAGCCGATTAGCGATATCTCGAAAATCGGCCGCGCGAGCCGCAAATACCGGATCGGGGATATTCTGAAGCCGATGAATCCAACGAACCCCCGTGTCACGAACCGCTTCCGAGGCGGAGGCTCCCGCGCGGATTCCATTCAGGACTTCTTCCGCCAACTGAACGTCTTCAAGCATAATCTTGTGCGCCATCAAGATTTCATGCCCTTGCGATCCGGCGATCTTGCGAGCGTCGCGCTCGAGGTCGGCCATGACAATCCGATTGGCCCGACGAATAGCCTTGATTTCCTCTTCCACGCCCCGACTAGGAGGCGTCATGACCGTCTCAAGCGTCATACCGTGATCGAGAACAAACGGCGGCCCCATAAAGCAACCCGGAGCGAGCGACCTTCCACGTAGCTCGGAACGAGACTTCGATTCGTCCTTCTTTCTTCTTTGCGATGAAGCGGATTTAGCGGCCGTTGGCGCTTGATCGAGGGGTTCAAAGACTTTATTCGCCAAGGGGCAGATTTGCCGTGCTATGTTTTTTAACAACGCCACGTCTTCGAGTGAAAAATCGCGTGGCTCCTTCGTCTGCACCACGAGCGCCCCCACCGCGCGGTTACCCGAAAGCAACGGAACTCCCAAATAAGAGTGGAACGCTTCTTCCATGAGTCCGGGGATGAATTGGAAATTCGGATGCGAGGGACCGTCGCGAACCGGCAAAGGCTTTCGGCTTTCAACGACGAGACCCGTAAGGCCTTCGCCCCGCTTGAGAGCGAGTTGCCCGATGCGCGATTTTGCGAGACCGTCAGTGAATTCTATATAGAGATGACCGCCCTTTTGCGAGCGGCGGTAGAGCGTGCAGACATCCACGTTCGTCGCGCGTTTGAGATGCGAAACGATTTGTTCAAGCCGCTCGCGTTCCCCTTTGGGACTCTCAAGGATTCGGGCGATCTCATCGGCGATGATAATGGGAGCGCTGGTTTGAAGGCTCAAGTTTCAGACCCCCGAATCTTGGGGTTGCGGGAGGTTTTCTTTTCATTTTTCTGGGTTTCGATTGCGGGGGGCGAATCCAGCGCGCCGAGACGGCTCTGCACGATCCAGATGATGACGCCCGCAACCACGGCAACAATCCCCAACCATTGTGAAGTGGAAAAGCCGAACCAAATGCCCCGCGCGGCATCACCGCGTAGAAACTCCAGAAGAAACCGCGCAATCCCATACATCATAAGATAGGATGCAAAAATTTGTCCGGAAAACTTACGCCTCCGCCAAAGCAACATCAGCGCGCCGAATATCAAAAACAGCGCGGCGCTCTCGATCAACTGCGAAGGATAAACAGCAAGCGAATGCGTGGCCTCCGAGCCGATCAAATGACGTTCCAAATGATCCTGATACGCCCACGAAAATAGAATTTCACCTGTTTTCGGATCGCGCAAAACAGGATATTGAACGCCAAGAAATGAGAACGATGAATCCTTCGGGCAAATGCCACCGTAGCAGCATCCCGCCAGAAAACAGCCTATCCGCCCAAAAGCGTGCGCAAGCGCTATGGACGGCCCACCGATATCCCCGATTTCCCATGTCTTCAGTTTATGTCGGTGTATATACCAAAATACCATCGGGATGGCTCCGGCTAGGCCACCCAAAAAAACGAAACCGGAACGGCTGAAAAGGACGCTGAGCGGCGAGTCAAGGAACTCCCCGAAATTGAGGATGATATACAGAACCCGCGCACCGACAAAACCCGAAGCCACCGCCCAAAAGCCAAGGTCGTATATGGAATCTTCGGAAATTCCCAGTGTTCGAGCGCGTCTTAATGCCGTCCAAACACATGCAATGACCCCCAAGGCGATCATGGCGCCATAAGTGGGGACGATAAAATCACCGATCTGGAAGAGGATGGGATGCACGCAAAAGACGACCTTAAATGGTGAATCTATCAACCCGCCCGATGGCAGGCAAGTTCAAAGCTAACTAAAAGTCGGAAATGCTGGCTTTTTGAGGTTGAACGCTCATATTAGGTTAATCATATTTTAGATTGACACTGTATTCCGGCGCGAGTAGAATTCCGCCCGTCTTAGGTTGAATTATTCTGTTTTGATTTGAAATTGAAATGTTTATTGAAACATGGAGGGTCGTCATGCGTAGCATGAATTTTGTCTCGGGGTTTTCACGTTTGGGTGGGGCTTGGGCGAAGTCGCTCTTGCTGGCCGCTGCTCTGGGCGCGTTTGCCGCGTCCTCACACGCCGCAGTTTTTAACGTCACCACGACCGTGGACGAGAACAACGGCCCCGCGCCGGATCTCTCGCTCCGCGAAGCCGTCTTGATCGCGAATTCCAACAGCGATCCCGATGACTTGATTATCCTTCAGGGTGGGGCCACTTATTTGCTGACGATTGGGGGCATGTTCGAGGATTCCGCCGCCACAGGTGATTTGGACATCAGGGACGATGGCGGAACGGGCGGAGAAGATACGATCCGTATTCATTCCTCTTCAGCCATTCCCGCGACCGTTCACGGCAACTCTATAGACCGCGAGTTCGAGGTTTTCTCCAACGCAAATTTGCTGCTTAATTTGGTGAATTTGGTTGGCGGCCTTACCGATGGTGGCGGCGCTCTTTGTGTTTCAGGCGGCGAGGCCAACTTGTTGAACTGTCTTGTGGCGAGCAATCGAACACAAGGTCCTTTGGCAGGTGGCGGCATTCGCGTCGTTGGCGGGATCCTGACGGCTCGTGGCTGCACTCTCACCGACAATGGAGACACTGGTGCCAATGTCAAGGCGGTATATGTTAGGTCGGGTGGAACCGCTGATTTGGCCAACTGCACTATATCCGGAAATACGGCGGGTCCGGGCTTCAATGTCTTATTCTTGGAATCTGATGGGACAAGTTTCTTTCTTACCAACTGCACGGTAACAGGAAACAATGGAAACGCTGGTTCAGGTGGCATTTATAATGCGAGCCTAGGTACCTTTGCTGTTCGTAACTGCATTATCGCTGGCAACCTAGGGACTTCTCCTGACGTTACGGGGGCATTCGCTAGCAACTCAACGAACTTTATCGGTGACAAGACGGGTAGCCCCAGTTTTGCAAGTGATCTTGGCCCCGGGCTTGCGTCATCAGTCATCAATACGACTCTCGCATTCAACGGCGGTCCGACGGCGACGCACGATTTGGTCATAGGCGCGGCTGTCAACAGCGGCACAAACTCTGATGCCATAGCATCAGGACTTACGACCGATCAACGCGGGTTTGCTCCGCGCATTCAGTTCGCTACGGTGGATATGGGTGCGGTCGAAGCGGCAGCCGTGGCTCCGACGGCTTCGCCGACAGCCTCGCCCACACCTTCTCCTTCTCCCACAGCAACCGAAACGCCGACGGCAACGGAGTCTGCTTCGCCGACACCGACCGATTCTCCGACGGCGACCGAGACGGCGTCACCGACGGCATCGGAATCTCCCACGGCGACAGAAACAGCCTCGCCGACTGAAACAGGAACTCCGACGGCAACGGCGACTCCGCTGCCCACCGTCGCTTACGGTCCAAAGATCACGGCTCCGGACGGCGATCCGGGGGATCAGTTTGGGTATGCGGTCTCGCTCGTGGGAACGCGGCTTGTGG
>CAZPIK010000155.1:0-9207 GCA_964586185.1 uncultured Candidatus Sumerlaeota bacterium
GATTTGGGTGAATTCGGCGTGCGATTGGGGTGTCAGCGATCCTCTCGCCGTACCGAAGCTTGCGCAGGAATTGCGCCGACGCGGGCACGACGTAGCAACAATAGACCGTTTGATTTTCGGCAATCCTTCAATATTTCTCTCGCAATCGCCACGCTTTGCTATTTGATGGCGCCGCCTCGAAAGCCCTCAAAAAACGCACGACGAAAGATAAAGAAAACGAGCAGCGCCGGTATCGCTGCCGCGCAGGCTCCCGCCGCCATGAGCGGATAATCGGGTCCAAACTCCGATTGCGAAAGATATGATAGACCGGATTGAAGCGTGTAGTTTTTCTCGTCGTGCGCGATGACGAGTGGCCAGAAAAAATCGCTCCAATAACGCTGAAACGCGAGAACGCCCATGACGGCCAGCGCGGGTTTGGAGAGAGGTAAAATGATTTCTCGATAAATAGCCCATTGACCCGCGCCGTCCATTCGCGCGGCTTCGAGCAAGCTGTCGGGGAGCGTTAGGATGTGCTGGCGCAATAAAAAAATTCCGATGACGTCGCCGAGTCCGGGCAGAAGTAGCCCCGCGAACGAATCGGCCAATCCCCAACTGCTCATACGGAGAAAGAGCGGGATAAGCGTGACCTGACGCGGGACCATCATCGCGAGCAGAATGAGCGCGAACACCACCGCGCGACCGCGAAAGTTTCGTTTAGCTAGAACGAACGCCGCCATCGAATCGGCGACAAGATGAAACGCGACGGAAAGAATGGAAATCGCCGCGCTATTGAACGTCCATCGCGGAAAGAGCGGCGCAGATTTCACGAGCCGCGCCCATGCGCCGCCCCAGACTTCATTCTCTGCGCCGGACACCGTCGCGCTCTTTTCAAAGGCCAACGCGATCATCTGCGCCAACGGCATGAGATTCACTAGAGCCAATAGGATCAGCGCGATCCAGAGGAGCGCCGCCCTATGAACGCCCCGCGACGAAAAAGTGGAATCAGAATTCGACAAGAGAATGATTGTCCTTCGGGTCAACGTTATCCTGCGGGCCGATCGAGCATGAAGGCATCTGAACGAGTGGATTAATTGAATAGAATCCGCCGCTTGGGCATTCCGGTAAAACTTTTCCGGGCAAATACTTTACGATGGCATCCTGCGAAATAATGCCGATGGTGAGATCGCTTTTTTCCGCCGCGCGACGTTTGGCCATCTCAATCAGTTTCAGATTCTCGCGGCAAGTCGCGGCGTCGGAATAGCTATGGGTAGAAGGGCTGCTCGAAAAACTCCAGAAGATGTTGAGGCCGCCGTAATAGATTCGGCGACCGAGCTGCGATGCTTCTTCCTTCGACAAAAAACCGGTTGCGAACCCCGCGATGACAAGGAGGACAACCCCTAATGGCAGCGTTTTTTGGAGGAATGCTTTCATGACCCAATGCTCCGGGTCAACCGACCGATCCGCTTTATTAAATCACAACAGCAGGAAATGGAACATAAAATCAAAACCCCAAAGCCTCTTCAGACACACGGGCTTTGGGGTTTTGATGATGATGTTTATTCAAACACCGACCAATCACGCGAAGTGTTGGGCGTCGGACTGGGCGAAGGTGTTGGTGATGACGATTCCGTCGGCGATGGGGAAGGCGAAGGCGATTCCGTCGGCGAGGGCGAAGGCGATTCCGATGGTGATGGTGAGGGGGAGGCTGACTCCGTTGCGGTGGGTGAGGGAGAAGGCGAGGCTGAAGACGTCGCGGAAGGCGTTCTGGATGCTGATGCCGATGGCGTGGGTGAAGGCGATGGCGAAGCCGAAGCCGTTGCGCTTGGAGTTCTTGAGGCGGACGCGGAAGCCGTCGGGGTGCTTGAAGCCGACGGTGAAGGCGAAGGAGTCTCAGATGGTGAGGCAGTGGGTGACGCGCTGGCGGATGGAGTTGGCGTCGGTTCGACAATGTTGCTCCCCACAAAGAAATGCGCCCCCACTAAATCGTCCGTCGATTGGGGTTGTACGATGAAGTCGAAATACTCACCGGGATTGGCGACCACATCACCCACAAAGAAACTCATGGGACGAAATTGCGTATTGCTTTGATTGACGATTCCGCTGAAGGGTGTGGACATCAAACTTCCGATCGCTGATCGTCTTTCGACTGTAATGTTGTGCGTATAGTTGGAAGGATCGGAATCATCGGCATCCCAAATCACTCCCGAAACGTTAACGCGTGTGATGCCCGCCGGAACATACCATCGGTTAACGACGGGCTGAGGGTTAGAAAGTGTATGGATAGCGATTTCCCCCACCGCGAGATCGAACGATCCGGGCGGAGCGAAATCAGCGCGGGACATGCCGGGTCTTGAGGACGCGACATCCTGGAACGTCCATGCGGGGTTCGCCGCGCCAAGAAACCAAGGATTGGGCGCGGTCGGGATCACGTTGAAAGGAGTGAATGTGGCTCCGCTTAGGGTCCCATAGCTCCACGCATTATCAGGCCCGATGTTAGTCGCGGGAGGAGTGATCGCGGCAAAGTTCTGATCATTATCCCATGTTCGGTAAACATCAGGATCAAGCGGATCGAGTAGAATATTTTTCGATGTGGCTTCCAGATTGAAATGGGGGTCAACGATGTCTATCCCGAAGTCAAATGTGTAAGTCAGGCTGATTTGCGAAAGTCCTGAAGTGGCGCACGGAACGGAATAGCTATTATTCAGGCTCCCTGGAAGAAGGACAGGAAACGGGAGGGACAGCCCGAAACCCGAAGGAATATAGAAGCGGGTTCGATAATCGTGGGGATAAACCGGATCATGCAACTGTAGGTCGAACTGTTCGGCAATGCCGGGCAATCCAGTAGGCAACGTAGGAGGTCCTACCACCACATTGATCAAGTTGGGCTCGTTCACCGTCAATATCTCACCCAGATTAATTGTGACCCCAAGAGGCAAGTTGATAAGTCGGGCAAACACATGCGCATCCAGACCACCCAGCAAGTTGCCGGGAATTGCGAAAAATCCGGGAACAAGCGTTCCGACGGCCGACGACGCGAATCGCATATTATAGATGCTACCGTTGGCATTGACCTCCAGATTGGAATTAACTCCTCCAAATACATTGATCGTGAAGTCAAAGATCATTTGGTTGAGAGTCAGCGCCTGCGGCACGCTTTGTATTTGGATAAATAAAGGACCAATGTTTGTTGGGATCGCGGTTTGATTGTCGAATCCAATATCGGCATTACCGGTTGGGGCTGTATTGACCGTGATCGGATCGCCCTGCACGCTGACTTGCCGCGTCTGGAGCGGAATCGTGAACCCGATGTTGGCGTGACCCAGAAAACACAAACCGAGTGATTGTTTGTAATTGCCCGAACCTTGAACGGTCACATTATTGGTATTCGCAGGATCGCGCAGACTGGCCGTCATTCCGAAAGTCTGTTGCGGTCCTTGGAAAAAAATCGAGGTTGAAGTAGGCGTAGCCCATGCTTCGCTTTCTAAGAGCAGCGATGCAACGCTCACCCAACCTACCCAAAAAAATGTGTGAAATCTGTAACGAGACACGAGACGTGAAATGGACATGCTGAACCCCCCATCACCGACAGAAAACTTGGGTCTCGTCCGACCGAATTGTTTCGGTTTGCGTGTGGAGGTGGGGGGGCGGAAACACCAACCCAGTTCAACGATCTAGTATAGTGTCGTGGTTGAATCGTGTCATCTACAATTCGTCAACCAGCCATGGAAACCTCAATTGTCATCCGAAAAACCGAGGATGAGCTTGGTCTAATTCTGCCATGAATGGTAATGTGATAGGGTTGCGAGTCAAGCTCGACACTAGCCCAAGACGAGAAGATTCCATGAGCCGTATTGTTTTCTTCATTTTGCTTCTGATGCTCGCGCTGATTTCTTCGATATTGGCGGAAGATGAGCCCATTCGAATCACCTTGATGAACAAGGGTCGTGAACCGCGCAAGGTTTTGCGACTTTCTCCGCCCGATCTGACCGTTCAACTTTCGGGGTTCCGCCGGGAAAAAACAGTATGGATGGAATACGACGACAGCACGTCTCCATTGCCCGATGCGGAGAGAAAGCAGGTGCTTACCGAACCCACCGTCATGACCTTGAGCGAACTCAAGGTTGGCGGCGAGCGTAAGGGCGACAAGTTTTTTTGCGCTTCGACGTTGCGCGATTTCGTCGTTGAAGAAGCAGTAGGCCGCAGGGCGTTCCTTATTCGCGGCGGTACCGATGAACCGACAGAGCCGAAAATCCGCGAATGTTTGGAATCGCGACGGGGTGCGCAACGGATGATCGCTTGGCAACCCATGGGGAATATCGAAGACGCCGGTACGTACGATCCTGCCGATGTTTGTACGTCTTTGGGTGCCGAAGGGGAACCGCTCTCCGAAACGATTCGCGTACTTTTTCCCGAAGAAGAGGTTGGCATTGGCGCGAAATGGAAAGTCGAGCGACCCATCGCGCTGACGACCGATTACGCGATCCCCGTCGTGATGGAGTGCGAACTTAAATCGCTCCAAGGAACTCGTGCGGATGTTGAATTCAGCATGTCGGGAGAATTGAAAGTGGCCGACGCCAAGCTCCCCGGATTTCCCGAGGACGCGAACGTGGCCATCGAGCGGATGAAACTTTCGGGCAAAGGAAGAAGCGAAATGGACCTTACGCTCATTGATCCGCTTCGGGCAACGGTCAAGTTGGAAATCAGCGCTGTCATGGTCATCAAGCGGCTGAACAACGTCACGACCATTACGAACGACGCGACGATGTCCTATACGATCATCCGAGTCGCCGAGGAAAAAGAATGGCGCGAGCAGTTTCTAAGAATTGCATCGGGCGGCGAACTCGCAGCCGAAAAGTCCGCAGCTTCTAAATAGATTCAATTTTCCGCAAACTTGCATCGGTGCGTGAGTCGCCTATTCGTACGCTTCCCAGCCCTGCGCGGCATTGGGGAGAATGCAGGTGAAGGTATAGGCCATCCCCGCATCGGCGACGCCACTTGGATCATCTAGATAAGCGCCTACGAGCGCGGTCGTTCCGTGAATCGCGACCGATGCGCCAAAGAAATCGCCTGCCGCTGGTGAGGGGTTGCTGAGCGTCGTCGCGAGGACGCCGTTCGTCGCGTCGAATGTATAAGCCCGGCCCGCGTCGTTGATGCCGCCCGGGTCTTCGCGCCAAGCCCCGACCACTGCGGCCGTGTCATGGATCGCGACCGCCTTGCCAAAAAAATCGAACATGGATGGAGCGGGATTGACGAGCGTTACCACAAGCGCGCCCGTCGTCGCGTTGAAAACATAAGCCCTCCCCGCATTCGTCACACCGCCTGGACTGTCAAATGGCGCGCCAACGACAATATTGTTTCCGGCGATGGCAACCGACCCACCGAATTGGTCACCCGACGCTGGCGCGGGATTGACGAGTGTCCGCGTCAACGTTCCGCCAGTCACGCTAAATACATAAGCCGTCCCCGCGTCAATTACACCCCCGGGATTGTCAAACGGCGCGCCGACGACGGCGACGTTGTCATAAATCCCAACCGCAAATCCAAATTGATCGCCTCCAGCTGGGGTTGGATTGTCGAGAGTCGCCGTTAATGCGCCTGTAGTGGCGTTAAAAATGTAAGCGCTTCCGGCATCGGTCACGCCGCTGGGATTGTCTTGATGCACGCCAACAACTGCATTTATTCCGGACAGACCGACCGATTGTCCGAAACCGTCGCCGACTTCCGGCGCAGGATTGTTCAGTGTCGTTTCCAATATTCCGGTAGAACTATCGAAAACATACGCACTGCCCGAATCCACCACACCGCCTGGATTATCACCGACGGAACCGATGACGGCGCGACCGCCTGAGATCGCAATCGAATGGCCGAAAAGATCATTTTCCTCCGGTTCGGGGTTCACGATTGCAGCAATCATTTCGCCAGTCTTTGCGTTGAGGGTATAACTCTTCCCCGCATTCACGATACCGCTAGGATCACCTCGTTCCGCTCCCAAAGCGGCGACATTGTCCGCGACTGCAACAGCGACACCGAAGAAGTCGCTGACCGTCGGAGCGGGGCTGCTTAGCGTCGCCTGTAATGTTTCCGGCGGACAGGGTATCGTGGAAACCGGTGGAGTCGGACCGGGCGTGGGCGTTGGAAACAGGCACGAGAAGGTGTAAGCCGATCCAACGCTGGGCACTCCGCCGGGATCATCAGCCGCCGCTCCCACCACGGCTGCATTGCCTGAAATCGCGATTGAATTACCGAAGGCATCACCATCGCTGCCATCATCATTTGCTGGATTCGGATTCAAAAGCGTTGCCGCCAGCGCACCCGTTGTCGCATTGAAGATATAGGCTGCATCGGTGTCGTTCCAATTTGTTCCCACCGCGACCCAATTGCCTGAAATCCCAACGGAGTAGCCAAAACTTTCAAAAATATATGGATCGGGATTATGTAGTGTCGTCAATAGCGCGCCGGTTGTTGCATTAAAAACGTATGCAATTCCTCTTTGGTCATCGCCGTAAAGAGACGACCCGACAACGGCGAGATTTCCGGAGATGGCTACTGTACCGCCAAACCAATAGTCCGAGCTTGGATTGGGTCTTTGGAGTTGGACGATAAGCGCACCAGTGGAAGCATTAAAAACGTACGCCGTCCCGGCGTGAAATTCATCTCCAGGCGTTCCGACGACAACTAAGTTTCCAGAAATTGCGACCGAATACCCAAAAGAATCCTCATCCTCAGGATCAGGGTTGTTGAGTGTGCAAACTAGTGCACCAGTGGTCGCGTTTAAGACGTATGCCGATCCATAAGACACTGCTGGAAAGAGATACTGCTCACCCGCTCCCACTGCGGCGAGGTTGCCATCAATCGAGACCCACCAGCCAAACGAATCTCCCGGCGCTGGATTGGGTTTGTTGAGCGTGGCCACGAGCGTACCAGTTGCCGCATTGAATACATAAGCCGTTCCGGCGTTGCTGACACCGCCAGGGTCATTCCCTTCCGCTCCAACAACAACCAAGTTCCCTGAGATAGCCACCGCGTAGCCAAAACTATCACCAGAATCCGGATCTGGATTTTGAAGAGTTGCTACCAGCGCGCCTGTCATCACATTGTAAACAAACGCGCTGCCTGCAATCGTTATGCCACCGGAACTGTCACTCCACGCCCCGACTACGCTCAAATTCCCCGAAATCGAAACCGCTGCCCCGAACCGGTCATAGGCTTCCGGTTCCGGATTAATTAGTGTTTTTGACACACAACTCGCGGCCGCCACAGATTGCAGCATCGAGACCTGGCTGGTCGCCGAACAAATTAGATACACCGCAACCGTAATAAAACCAATAGTTGTACTCATTATTTGTATTTCTTCCGAGCATCTATTGCATGCAGCCAAGCTTTAATTCCGCCAAATTTGCACAGTTTTTGTATATGCCAAGGAGGAAGCGCCGTCAACTCGACGCCTTAAATAAGTGCAGACGCACTATTTTACGACAAAATTAGAGATTGGAAAAAAGAACAAAAGAGTTATTTTTTACAGAGAATCCCGTGCAAATCGGTCGTCGCGCGCATGGATTCGATTCCCGGCAAGTTGGAAATGAGCGCGGCCTTTTGGCGGTCGTCACGCGGGAATGAACCATGCGATCCCTTGAGGAGCGAGGCGTCCTGCGAAGTTCCGTTGATTTTTACGTCCCAATACATTTCGAGCGGGTCATATCCCGGCTTATTGTGGATGTCCATCTTGTTCGCGAATTCGGGCGCGACGGCGAAATCATCCCACCACGGATAAGCAAACCACGCGTCGGGCGCGGCGACGAGAATGACCTCGCCGCTGTTCGGATGATCGAGTCCGCAAGCGCGCGGATCGGTGATGACAGCCTCAACGCCCATCTCGCGCTCAAAGAGTTCCCGAATTCTCGCGGCATTTTCGGGCGCGGTATAGATGTGGCAGAGTTGATGATCGGCCAACGCGATTGCCGGAGTCTTTGCGTAATCAAGATGCTCGCGACCATTGTGATTCTCGACCGCGAGCAAACCTTCCGCTCGAAGAATACGATTGGGATAAACGCAATGATTCACGTCGGTGATCCCGTATTCGGAGACGATGACGACCCGCAAATCTTTCCATTGTTCGAGCAGCGGTTCAATCAAACTCCCCAGCACGCCATCGAGTTCCTGATGCGCTTTTCGCGACGCGGGATGATCCGGCCCGAACTTTTGCGGAGCGTAATCGGTATGCGGAAAATAAATGAAACTAAGATCGAGGTTGTGCTTGAGGATCGTTTTCCTTGCCGCTTCGCCGATCCATTTGCTCGATTCGATTCCCGCCATCGGTCCCCAAAATCGCAGCAAATTGAAGTGTCCCATCTCCTTCACCAGTTCGGGATAAAGCCCTTCGGGTTTGTGATAGCACCACATCTCCATCGAGCCATCGGGTTTGTGAATGGGTTTGGGAAGAAGAACGGCGTCAGCTTTTGCGCCGTTGATATTGAGGAAGAAAAAAACGCCTGTCTTGCGACCCTTCTCACCATAAGTTTCCCAAATCCGTTTGGCTTGGATTTTTTCGTCATGAAAAACCCAGAACTCCGGCAGCCGCGTCGTGCGGTCATAAAGCCCGTTGGCGATGATGCCGTGAACTCGCGCGGGGGCGCCGGTTGTAAGGCTCGCCTGCGCGGGGCAGGTGAGCGCGGGGAATATCGGCTCGATGGCACTGCGATGCCAGTTCTTGGCGAGCGCGGCGAGTCGCGGCATTTCAGTTTCGATCCAATCGAGCCGCAACGTCGGTAGATCAATAACGATGATTTTTTCGGAGTTCATGTGGAGGGAACATACCTTTGCGAGATGAGCGTTAATGCGAAGCATCCCAGAATAAACGCGGGCCAATAGTAAGGGTCGCCCGTACCCATGTAACGCAATGACGCGATGAGATCAACGAGACAAATTCCCGCAATTTGAAGCGACACGGCCCGACGAAAATCCCGCGTCTCAGGTCGGATGACCCAATAAAGCGTTAACGATACCCACGCCGCTTGAGCAAAACTGAACAAAAGGAGAAAGACTGATTCGAGACGGTAAAGATTCAGGAACGCAGGCAGATAAAGGAGCGCGAGTGGGCCGTATCGCTTGAGGGTATTTGAAGTCTCAAACTTGGCGACGTACGACAACCCAACAATATAGAGTCCGATGGAGAACGGCCAGACGATCAGCAGATCAATCTCTGGATTGGGTCTCGCGGCGAAGGCAACC
>CAZPIK010000156.1:0-8590 GCA_964586185.1 uncultured Candidatus Sumerlaeota bacterium
TCTGCAAAATATTGGAGGAGACCCCTTGAAAAAAACCACGGAATCTCCGGGGCTTTCGTGAAAAGGGGATCGCTCTCCTCCAGCGTTCGTCTCGCTAACGCGAGACTTCACGCTTCGCTTTATTACGTCATCCGCTTCGCGGATTGAAGAGAGAGATTCGGGAAAACTGGATTCTGTGTGCCGTCCTTTTGTTTTTCGTCATCCTTGCGGAATTCCATACGAAATTCTCGCCCACCCATGAACCCGGTCCAAAATGTCAACATGTGCGCAGCGGATCATAGGCCGCAAAGCGACGAACAACACGTGTCGGTATTTGGATATTCAGCCCGCGAATGCGGGCGGCGTAATAAAGCGAAGCGTGAGCGTAGCGAACGCTGGAAACGCAGGAACGTTTATGATCCAAGCCCCCGAAGCGGGGCGACGGAAAACAAACCTCCAAGAGACATCTAAAAAAAAGATGACACCTCCAAATGCCCGCCAATCTCATTCGCATTGCCAAGGCCAAACGCATCGTGATATGACAACGCGATGAGTGGACTTCGCAAAAGTGCAGAATCAGGCGTAAATCCGCGACGGCAGACCGTTCGCGCTTCCCTTTCGGCGTTCCTCGCCTTGGGAATTGGATTCGCCCCTGCCCCTTCGGTTCTCGCCGCTTCCAAGCCCGATTCCGGTTCGTCCTCCACCTCCAAGATCGTTTTCGAAGATTTGAGCGTAGATGTTCTCGCCGGGGCGAAACTCTCCTACCGGATCGTCGCCGCCACGGGCGAAATGGACGAGGAATCGCGTATCGTCGAGATGAAGAAGCCCGACGTGAAAATTTACGACTCGCAGGAAGCCGAACAACAGCGGGTCTCCAGCCTCGCGGGGAAGCTCTGGCCGGTCACCCTTGAAGAAACCCTCCCCGACGGTTCGAAGATCGAGGTCTCCAAATACGATTGGCAGTTGGATGGCGACGTTCAGTTCCAATCGGCGGAAGGGCATGAAATCCGAAGTCCTGAATTGATTTTCAACAGCAAAGAGCGGAACATTTCATCCCGTCGCGGCGTCCAGTATCGCATCCCGACGGGTCGCGGGAGCATCCTCTCCGGCGAAGCCACCGAGTTTGTGGCCGATATTGATCCCGAGAGCGGAGCCGTCAAAGGATGGGCGCTGACCGGTGGCGTTAAACTCGCCGCCCGCTCCGAAAAATCCCCCGATGGCGCAGCCGAGGGCGAACCATCCGAACCAAAGGACCAGTGAACCGTATGACCCGATTCGTCCGATACCTTAGCCTTATCATCTCGTTTCTTGTTGCCGTTCCGGTGATGGCGCAGGACGCGCCCAAAACCGTTACCAAACCTGCTGCACCCGCAAAGTCCGAAGCTAAAAAGAGCACGGATAAAGAAAAGAAGAAAAGTGCCAAGCCCGCCGATGCGCCTCCACCCGCACCCGCAGCCGAACCGAAAGACGAACCCGCGAAAAAAGAAGAAGCGAAATCTGAAGAAGCGAGCGATGCCAAACCCGCGCCCGCCGCTGAATCCTCAGAGGAGGAAGTCGAAGAGGACCCTTTGGTCAAAGTCTTCGGCGATGGCGGTCTCGATCTCGTTGCTGATAAAATCACCTCGACGATCAATCCCGAAACCAACGAACTCCAGACCATGCACATTCAGGGCGGCGTCAACGTGGATTCCGAACTGATGGACCTCAAGTGTGAAGACCTCCTGATTGATATGGAAAAGCAACTCATGATCGCCAAGGGGAAGGTCGTGGATTTCAAGAAGGACGACGTGACGGGAACCTGCGGACGGCTCACTTACGACATGGAATCGAAGAAGACCCTTCTCGAAGGTAAGCCCAAGCCCTTTATCACGCAGACCGACGCCAAGGGACGCGTTTCGCAAACCAGCGCGGACATCATCACGATGGTCCAGACCGACAAGGGGAACAACGTCAATTGGGACGGCCATGTTGAGTTCAAAGTCCTCCCGACCGAAGAGAAGAAGGAAGCCAAACCCGGCGCACCAGCCGCGGAAGGCGAAAAAGAAGCCCCGAAAAAGATCGAACCCGGCGCAGGCGCACGGCTCCGCAGTCCTTCCAGTGACAGCGGTCGGTAATCCTCACTAAATACCGCTTGGAACGGAATTCTGCATGGCGGACACTTTCATCGTCACAGGTGCGGCGGGGTTTATCGGATCGAGCATTGCTCAGCGGCTGCTGGATCGCGGCGATTCCGTTATCGGCGTGGATTGTCTGACTGATTATTACTCCACGGCGATTAAGCGCGATCATCTTCAGGCGCTGATCAAGAACCCGAATTTCAAATTTGTTGAGCAAAATATCCTCGACGCCGATTGGTCCGCGTTGCTCGCCGGAGCCAAAGCCGTCTTTCACATGGCCGCGCAGGCGGGCGTCCGCGCGAGCTGGGGCAAGACTTTCAAGAGCTACGTGGATTTGAACATTCTCTCGACGCAGGTTCTTCTCGAAACCGTGAAGGCCGCGCCCATCCCCGTCGTTTACGCCTCATCGTCATCCGTTTACGGCGAGACCGAACTTTTCCCGATGCGCGAAGATCATCTGCCGAAACCCGTTTCACCTTACGGCGTCAGCAAACTCGCCGCCGAACATCTCTGCGGACTCTATTGGAAAAATTTCAAAGTCCCGACCGTCTCGCTCCGCTTCTTCACCGTCTATGGCCCAAAGCAGCGACCCGACATGGCGTTCCACAAGTTTATCAAAGCTGGTCTCAAGGGAGAGGCAATCACTCTTTTCGACGACGGCGAACAGACACGCGACTTCACTTTCATTGACGACATCGTGACGGCCTGTATTGCATCATCCGAAAAAGGCGCGCCCGGCGGCGTTTATAATTTGGGCGGCGGCTCGCGCGTTTCGGTCAATCATGTTCTCGAAGTCTTGGCGCGAGTCCTAAATCGCGAACTCAAAATTGATCGCCAGCCCCCCCAAAAAGGGGACGTGCGGCATACGTACGCTGATACCTCTCTTGCTCGACGTGATTTCGGATTCGATCCCAAAACGTCGCTCGAAACTGGCCTCGCCCGCGAAGCCGATTGGATCCGATCGCGAATGAGTCTGCTCGGCTAAACGCATTTCACGGCTTGCGCGTGCGATCCACCTGAATCAATCGCTCGATATCCTCGGGACCGTAATGGTTCGGGTCTTTCAATCTTTTTCCCAACGAGATGTCCTCGTCCATGAGCGTGTAGTCAATGTGGCCGTTTAGCATCTCGTCGGTCGTCGCTATTCCGGTGCGGACTTCCACGTTGGGATTGGGATTGTGCGGATTATCCGCCGAATTGTCATAAACCGCTTCAGCCACAAGCCGGGTTCCTCTTGGGAGCCGAACGGGCTTGGTCAACTCGTATCGCGTTTGCCAATTGAAGTCGAATTGCGGAACGTCCAGCAGCAGACGACTCGTGCCATCAGGAAAAAATGCAGTGTACTTGATCGAACGCCCCCGCAGGTGCATATGCGGGCGCATCGCGCGAAGAAGCGCATCCTGCTCAAAAACTTTCTCCGCCCGGATTTGAACATTCGCCGCGCGTGGGGGGAGGACGATTTCGTCCGCGGAAAAACGGTCGTGATATAATCTCTGCCGCACGGTTCCCCGCGCAAAGCGCACACCAATGCGCGAGCGATCTTTTTGTGCGCGCCCCGTCTCGTTGTGATAGTGGATTTCAAGCAGCACACGTGTGTTCGGTTCGAGCAAGACCGCTGTTCCTTCGGGCATGACCAGCGGCTCCACTCCCGGCTCGAATGAGCCAACGAGCGTCGAAAGAATATGATGCACGACTTGGGGATTCCCCGGCTGAACTTCGACCGCTTCGATCCATCGTTCATCCGGAAATGGATTCACAAGCGAATAGTATTCGTATTTGTCTCTCCATTCGGCGGCAACATTGGTTTCTTCGGGAAGTTCGAAGATATGATCGGGCATCCCGATTTTCCAAGCGGCATCGGACGATGATGCGACGTTCAAGGCTTGGTCATCCGCCGTCGCAACGGATGGGAACCCTTCGGGCGCGCCTGCATCCACCCAATCCAGAATCGTTTTAAGTTCGGATTCCGAGAGCCGGCGGTCGTTGCGGAATTCTCCCGGTTTTGCATTCGCATGCCACGGTGGCATCTCACGTTTTGCGACCGATTCGCGAATGGATTTCGCCCATGGACGCGATTCGCTCCAAGTCCGTAGCGACATCGGCGCGGTCCCGCCCGATTGATGACACCCGCGACATGACTTCTCGAAGATCGCGCGAATCTCGCCGTTCCAAGTCGGCGCACCGCCATGCGCGTATCCACCGATCACAATGATCAGGATGAAAGAAACCCAACCCGATTCGAACGTCATCGCTTTTTTCAACATTGGACGGTGTTACGGATTTGAAAATGGTGCCGGGAGCCGGAATCGAACCAGCGACACAAGGATTTTCAGTCCTCTGCTCTACCGACTGAGCTATCCCGGCACATGGGATCGTCGGGTGAGAACCACCCTTATACCGCGCCTCTTCGGCATGCGTCAAGAATTTTGGAATCTATCGGTCAATTCAAATCCACGACGTAAGCCGAACCCGCATCGGTCGCGGGGCTATCGTCCAGCGGCGCGCCGATGACGGCCTGATCATTGTGGTTCAACGAAACCGAGAACCCGAAGGCATCGCCCGCAAGAGCGTCGAAGGCCGTCAGCTTGGCGTCCTGCGGCCACGCTGAAACGCCGTCAAATTGGTGCGAGTAAGCCGAACCGGCGTTCGAGGCCGGTGGATCATCCAGATGCGCGCCCGAGAGAGCGAATCCGCCGCCGCCCGTCGAATGCACCGCCACCGCGCAACCGTATTCGTCCCCGCCCGATGCGTCGCTTGCCGCGATCTTGGCCTGCTGCGTCCAGCCGCCGCTGTAACGGAACATGTAGGCCGATCCGCTGCTCGCGCCCGAATCGTCATCGAGTTGCGATCCGATCATGATGACATCCGAATCAATCGCAACGCTCTTTCCAAACTGATCAAGCGTTGTGGCATCCAACGCGAACAACTTCTGCTCGAACGCCCAACCGCCCGAATTGAGGAACGTGTAAGCCGAACCCGAATTGCTTCCGGCGTCATCGTCGAGGTAAGACCCTACGACGGTGCGAGTTCCATCCGTCGCGACGGATATGCCGAACCGATCTCCCACTGCGCCATCGTAAGCGGTCAACTTGGATTCCGTGACTGACGACCAATCGCTGGGGCCGCTTGTGTCCTCGAAGATGTAAGCCGCGCCGGAGCTGCTGCCGTAGTCGTCATCAAGCGGAGCGCCGACGGCAAGGAACGATCCCGAAAGCGAGACCGCCGCGCCGAACTGATCCACCGCCGCGCCATCCGAAGCCGTAAGCTTCGTCACCACGTACGACGACCAAGTTCCGCCGCTTGTATCGCGGAAGACATATACCGAGCCCGCATCCGTGCCCAAGACGTGGTTATCGAGCGGCGAACCAACGGCAATATACGAACCGCTGACCGAAACGGAATAACCGAACTGATCGCCCGCAAGGCCGTCAAACGCCATCAGTTTGGCGCGTTGTATCCAGACGCTTCCGGTGTATTGGAACACGTAGGCCGCGCCCGCGCTCGAACCCAAGGCATCATGCAGCGGCGCGCCGACCACGACCGTCGAATCCGTCTGGTTGATGGAAACCGAATATCCAAACTGATCGCCCGCGAAGCCATCCGAGGCCGTGAGTTTGGTTCCCGGCAGCGACGTTGGACTCGGGCTGGGAGTCACCGAGACCGTCGGCGTTGGGCTTGGCGAAGGCGTGATCGTCGCCGTAAGCGTCGGCGTCCGCGAGGGCGAAGGAGATCGCGTCGGACTCGGGCTTGCGCTGGGAGTCCGCGATGCCGATGGAGATCGGCTGGCGGTCGGCGTCCGCGTCGGAGACATCGAAGGCGTGGGCGAAACGGTATTCGTCGGACTGGCCGAGCGGCTCGCTGTTGGCGTGACGGTTGGGATCGGACCCGTAAGCGTCACCCCATAAAGATAAACGGCCCCGGCGTTGCTTCCCGCCGCATCATGCAGCGGCGCGCCAATGATGGCCGTGCCCGATTCAAGACCGGTTGAGAAACCGTACTGATCGCCCGCAAGGCCGTCCAACGCAGTTATCGTTTGAGATTCCGTCCAAGTGCCGAAGTTTCCTTCGTGCAGATAACCCTTACCGGCGTCGTTGCGGATGGGAGACGGAAGATCGTTCAGCCGCGCGCCGGAGAGGACTTGCGCTCCATCCACCGAAATGCCGTAGCCGAATTCGTCGCGAGCCGTAATATCAGAGGCGAGAATTTTGGCCTCCTGCACCCATGATGCGCCGTTGAAGACGAACGTATAGATCGAACCGGCGCTCGCCAAATTGAGGGCGTTATCGAGCGGAACACCCACAGCGAGTACTGGACCATCCAGCGCGACGAACCGGCCGAATTGATCCACCGTGATACCGTCGCTCGCGACCAGTTTCTGCGTCTCATTCCATGCAAAGCCTATGGAGTTGTTGAAGATGAGCACCGCGCCCGAATTCGAGCCGAGATCGTCATCGAGGTAGCAGCCGATGGCCGCGCGACTGCCGTCAATCGAAACGGAATTGCCGAACCGGTCGAACGGCGCGGCCGTGCTGAATGTAACTTTGGTTTCGACGATCGAACTCCAATCGCCGCCAAAGCTCGTGTCCTCATAGAAATAAGCGGAACCGGAACTATCGCCCGCGTCGTCGTTGCGCGGCGACCCGATAAGCGCGCGGTTGCCGCTCAGCGAAACCGAAATGCCAAAGTTATCGCCCGCCGCGAGATCGGAGGCCGTGAGTTGCGCTACCTGCGACCAAGTTGTGCCGCAGCCTTGGAAAATATAGGCCGAGCCGGAGTTCGAGCCGGGGGCGTCGTCCAGCCATGCGCCGACGAGAATCGTTCCGCCCTGCACGTCCACCGCCGCGCCGAATTGATCGCCCGCGACGGGCGCGGCAGCTTTGATCTTCGCGCGTTGATACCAGAATCCGGTGTCGTATTCGAAAACGTAAACCGCGCCCGAATCGGCGGCAACGTCGTCATCGAACGGCGCGCCAACCACGATTCGCCGCGTGGTGTTCGGGGGACCTTGAATATCAATCGCGATGGCGTAACCGAACTGATCGCCGGGGGTGGCGTCCGAAGCCGTCAATTTTGTTTGAAATCCGGGCGGCGGAGTCGGAATTTCTTCGAGGATAAAACCGCCTTTGAATTCGTAAGGACATCCAGCCGCATCTTCCGCATCGGGCTGACCCGCGACGCCGAACATGTTGTAGCTGCCGCCCGTCGCCCCGCCGCCGCCGCTATCGGAAGTCCACCACGAAAGGTCGTAGGAACCGCCCGTCTGCGCAACCGCCGACTGAAATGCCCCAAGCGAAAGCCACATGTTCACAACGAGGAAAAGGAAGTAGCGGAATTTCATGGTGAGGCTCCGGAAAGGTCAAGCAGGCGGTCAGGTCGTCCTTTTGCTTTGAGTCAACCGATCATCTGGGTCTTCAAACTATCGAGGTCCAATCGCGATGAACGCAAAATTGGAATCGGTCGGAGAAAAGGGCACCGAAAAAGTCAGAACGTCCCCCGATCCGGGAACAACAGCCATGGTATTGGCGAGCAGCCCCGGAGTGTCCTGCGTCGTGACCACAATTGATGGAGGTGCGGCGAACGGTGTCGTAAAAGTGAGCGTATAGGAACCGGTGCCATTGTAAGTAACACTGAATCCCGTTCCCGCGAGGATGGCGCCGCCTGCACCCACCGTTCCTCGCAAAGTTCGGAGGGTTTCATCTCCGGTCACGAACGCGGCGGAATTCATGCCATCCAATAGGTCGGCGTCCAACGTGCTGCCTGAACCATCCGCCGCGAGGACAATCGAGAAAACTTCCGAATCGCGGGCGATGGTGGAAGCGATCCGCGCATCCGCTACCACCCCGGTCGTAATATCCCCACCGTCATGAACGTGCGAGGCTGCGGCAAACGCAGCAGAACTCAACCCGTCTAGCAGGTCGGCGTCAAGTCCGCTGCCGGTTCCATCCGCCGCAAGTACAATCGAAAAGACTTCGCTGTCCCGCGCGATGGCTCCATCAATAAAAGTTTCACCCACAATGCCCGACGTGATGTCCGCGCCGGAGTGAGTATGCACGGCCGATGCAAAGGCCGCAGAACTCAAGCCATCGAGAAAATCGGCGTCAAGTGTGCTGGCCGCTCCGTCCGCCGCGAGGACAATGCCAAAGACTTCGCTATCCCGCGAAATGACTCCATCAATGAACGCATCGCCCACAATGCCCGACGTAATATCTCCGCCGGAGTGAACGTGCGAAGCAAGTGCAAATGCCGACGAACTCAACCCATCGAGCAAGTCTGCATCAATGCCGCTCCCCGAACCGTCAATCCCAAGGATAAGCGTAAGAAGTTCGGCATCCTCTGTAAAAGCAGTAGAGTTGATTCCATCCAATAAATCAGCGTTGAGTCCGCTACCGGGACCGTCCGCCGCGAGGACAATCGAGAAGACTTCCGTATCGAGAGCATAATCGGAGGGAGGGAGGCCGCCCAAGTTCCCCGCGTTCGTAGCATAAAGCGCGTGC
>CAZPIK010000156.1:8600-9176 GCA_964586185.1 uncultured Candidatus Sumerlaeota bacterium
GCTGCGGGCGTAAGTTCGATGCGCGGCGCGAGCGGAGTATAGGGATCGCCGACGGGCAATGCGCCGGGATGAACTCCAATCGCAATCCAGCGCTGGTCGCCATCGAACTGCGCTCCGAAATCGAGCACGATGCTGAAGCGCCCATTCGTCACGACGACGTTGTCGAAAGTCAGCGTGGCTCCCTGTTGGGTACCCGCAGCCGAGTCGTCAAAAAGCTGGAATCGCAGGTCATAGGCTCCATTGGCCGGAGTGCCCGCGTCGAGCAACATCCCCTGATAGCTGAATTCCGTCCCGAGCGGGAACGGCTGCGCATAGGAAAATCCAGCGGCCAAACATAAGCCGAGGAAGAGCGCGATTTTGAAGAGGCGCTTTGTCATGGCGAACGATCCTTTCCAATCCAGCTAAAGGTCAACAGGTAGAAGCCTATATCACGCCCCAAATTCCGACAAGCTTTTTTAAGCTTTTTTATTCGGGGACAGGATACAATTAAAAACAGAAAAGCAGGAAAAACAGGGAAAAACAGGAAAAACAGGGACAGGATAGGTATATCCCAGAGGGGAAGAAAGGAATTGAGAG